>CANRNK010000001.1 GCA_947631985.1 uncultured Lachnospiraceae bacterium
TACAGTTTGCGTCGGCAATTAAAGAGACAAAGCAGTACCAGAAATATTTTGAGCAAAAAGAAAAACTAAAAGCATATCCTGAATTAAAAGAACAAATTGATGAATTTCGATGGAGAAATTATCAACTGCAAACGACTTGTGACCAGGATGAATTATACTTTAAACTGGAAGAATTTGAACTTGAAAATGAAGAATTCAGAGCAAATCCATTCGTAAGTGATTTTCTGGCAGCCGAATTGGGATTTTGCAGAATGATGCAACAGATTTATAGTGATCTTGCAGAAAAAATAGAGTTCGAGTAGTGATACAACACACACGAAGAGATTGAATTGGAGAAAAGTGATGAACGGTGGCAAAATTACATCAGCAATAGCAGCAACGATTATTAAAATGGCGATTCTGGTAATTGCTGTTATCGCAATCTACAGACTGGCAGTATCTGCATATGATTTTGGATACAGAGTATTTGCAGAACCGGCAATGTCGTCAGAACCCGGAGTTACAATCAATGTTTCCATTACTGATGATATGAACAGTAGAGATGTTGGTAAACTGCTTGAAGGAAAAGGATTGATACGTGATGCCAATTTGTTTTTTGTTCAAGAACTTGTATCGGAATATAAAGATAAAGTACAGCCAGGTGAATATGAATTAACAACGGCAATGACAGTAGAGGAGATGCTTGCTGTATTGAGTGAAGGGTACACGGAAGAGACCACCACTGAGGCAGAAATGGAAAGTGAAGTAGAATCTGAGGTGGAAACAGAATGAACCATGACAGGATGCTTACCTTTATTGATTCACTCTATGCGGGGAACACACCGTTTCTAGATGAAATTGAACGGCGTTCTCTGGAAGAAGAAATTCCGATCATCCGAAAGCCAACACAGGCACTCCTTAAATTTTTTATGGAAAAAGAGAGGCCGGAAGCAATTCTTGAGGTAGGAACTGCAGTCGGTTTTTCTGCTTTGCTAATGAGTGAATATGCAGGAGAGAAATGCAAAGTGACAACCATCGAAAAGTATGAGAAAAGAATTCCGATTGCAAAAGAAAATTTTATAAATGCTAGAAAAGAAAAGAGAATTACATTACTCGAAGGAGATGCACTGGAGTTACTGAAAAATCTTGACGATTCTTATGATTTTATTTTTATGGATGCAGCAAAGGCACAGTATATTCACTTCTTGCCAGATGTGCTACGTCTCCTGAGACCAGGAGGAACACTGGTATCTGATAATATTCTTCAGGAAGGTGAGATTTTAGAATCCCGCTATGCAGTGACAAGAAGAAATAGAACGATTCACTCAAGGATGAGAGAATATTTGTATGAAATCACACATTGCGATCAGCTGCAGACTATGATTCTGCCAGTCGGTGATGGGGTAGCGGTGAGTGTGAAGAAGAAAGGAAAGAATTATGATGAAGAGCAGGGAAAAGCCTGAATTATTAATTCCGGCAAGTAGCCTGGAAGTATTAAAAATAGCAGTTGTATTTGGTGCTGATGCAGTTTATATCGGAGGAGAAGCATTTGGACTTCGGGCGAAGGCTAAAAATTTTGGAAAACAAGAGATGGCAGAGGGGATTCGCTTTGCACATGAGGCTGGAGTAAAAGTCTATGTTACTGCAAATATTTTTGCGCACAATCAGGATCTGTCGGGAGCCAAAGAATATTTCGAAGAACTAAAAGAACTGAAACCGGATGCATTTATTATTTCTGATCCGGGAATGTTCATGACAGCAAAGGAAGTCTGCCCTGAAATTGAGATTCATATTAGTACACAGGCAAATAACACCAATTATAAAACATACCAGTTCTGGGAACAGATGGGAGCAACCAGAGTGGTTTCGGCTAGAGAACTTTCTCTGGCTGAAATCAGGGAAATCAGAGATCAGATTTCTCCTAAAATGGAAATAGAAAGTTTTATTCATGGAGCAATGTGCATGGCATATTCCGGACGCTGCCTCTTAAGCAATTATTTCACAGGAAGAGATGCGAATCAAGGAGAGTGTACCCATCCTTGCAGGTGGAAGTATTCCATCGTTGAAGAGACAAGACCGGGTGAGTATATGCCGGTGTATGAGAACGAGCGAGGCACCTATATTTTCAATTCAAAAGATTTGTGTATGATTGAATATATACCTGAAGTATTAGCAGCTGGAATTGACAGTCTCAAAATTGAAGGCAGAATGAAAACAGCACTTTATGTTGCAACAGTTGCCAGAACCTATAGAAAAGCAATTGATGATTATCTGGAATCAGAAGAAAAATACCGTGCTAATATGGAGTGGTATCAGAGTGAAATTTCCAAATGTACTTATAGACAATTTACAACAGGGTTTTACTTTGGAAAGCCTGATCAGAATACCCAGATCTATGATAATAATACTTATGTCAGTGAGTACGTATATCTGGGAATGGTAAATGAAGTGACAGAAGATGGGATGATTGTGACAGAACAGAGGAACAAATTCTCACTGGGAGATCTGATTGAAATTATGAAACCAGATGGAACCAATCTCAGTACTAAAGTGCTTGAAATCAAAGATGATGAGGGAACTGCATTGGACAGTGCGCCACATCCCAAACAGAAGCTTTTTGTAAGACTTGATCAGAGCGCAGCGCAGTTTGACATCCTACGTGTAAAAAAATAAAAAAGTCTTTGTCTAAAATGTAGGATGAATTTGCTTACTTTAGAGTACAATATGGTCGTTATGTAGAAAAATGCATTTTTTTAAAAATGGGACTTGCAATTTACGGCTGATTCATGTATCTTAATAAAAAACGAAGGTTGCCTTCGAAACTGAATCGAATAGAGATACGTTGAACAATGGTGTTCCTGAAAAGTATTTTTTAGGGCACCTTTTTCTATTTTTTTAAAGTTTTATGGTTTGGCTATCTTGAAATGGTAAGAAAAGATAAGGTTGAAAAAAGATGTAACACCTTGATTGGAAGGCGACTTGAGGTCGCAGATGGGAGCTAAAAAATGAGTGAAGTTATGAATGTGGAAGCTATTTTTGGTGAAAATGTATTTACACTGGGAACGATGAGACAGAGACTGACGAAAAAAATATATTCAGAAGTCAAAAAAGTAATGGATTTTGGAGGGGAATTATCTCCAGAAGCTGCAGATTTAGTTGCAAAAGCCATGAAAGACTGGGCTGTTGAAAAAGGTGCGACTCATTATACTCACTGGTTTCAGCCGTTGACAGGAATCACAGCGGAAAAACACGATTCTTTTGTAACACATCCAGACGCTGAGGGAAAAATGCTGATGGAGTTTTCGGGAAAAGAATTAATTAAAGGAGAACCAGATGCATCCTCTTTCCCATCAGGTGGACTTCGCGCAACTTTTGAAGCAAGAGGTTACACAGCCTGGGACATTACATCACCAGCTTTTATTAAAGAAGCAGCGACAGGACCAATCCTCTGTATCCCAACTGCATTTTGTTCTTATAAAGGAGAAGCTCTTGATAAAAAAACGCCTCTTCTTAGATCAATGGAAGCACTTAGCACACAGGCTCTTAGAATTGTTCGCTTATTTGGAAATACACGCGCAACAAAAGTAACAGCTTCGGTAGGAGCTGAACAGGAATATTTTCTGGTAGATAGTGAGAAAGCATTACTCAGAGAGGATATCCTTTTTGCCGGAAGAACTTTGTTTGGTGCACCAGCTCCAAAAGGACAGGAATTAGAAGATCACTACTTTGGAGTTATTAGAGAACGCATTGGCGCTTACATGAAAGACCTGAATGAAGAACTCTGGAGACTTGGAGTCACTGCGAAAACACAGCATAATGAAGTAGCTCCAGCACAGCATGAGCTTGCACCTGTCTATGAAACAGCCAATATTGCTGTTGACAATAACCAGATTGTAATGGAAACAATGAAACGAGTTGCTGGACGTCACAATCTAAGATGTCTGCTTCATGAGAAGCCATTTGCCGGCGTAAATGGCTCTGGAAAACATGATAACTGGTCGATCACAACTGATACGGGAGTAAATCTCCTTGAACCTGGCCAGTCACCAAATGAAAATATTCAGTTTCTGCTTGTGATTGCCTGTATTTTAAAAGCAGTGGATAAACATGCTGATCTGTTAAGACAGAGTGCATCTAATGTTGGAAATGATCACAGACTTGGCGCGAACGAAGCCCCTCCTGCTATTATTTCAGTTTTTCTTGGAGAGCAGTTAGAAGACGTTGTTAAACAGTTGATTGAAACTGGAATTGCAGCGACTTGTAAAGAAGGTGGAGTTCTTGCAACAGGTGTTTCTACGATTCCTGATTTCCAGAAAGATGCAACAGACAGAAACCGTACTTCTCCTTTTGCCTTTACGGGAAATAAATTTGAATTCAGAATGGTTGGTTCTTCTGATTCTATTGCAAGTCCAAATACTACATTGAATGCAATTGTTGCGGAAGCTTTTTGCGAAGCGGCAGATGTTCTTGAAAAAGCAGAGGATTTTGACCTTGCAGTACATGATTTAATCAAAGAGTATCTGACAAAACACCAGAGAATTATATTTAATGGAAATGGCTACTCAGAAGAGTGGGTTGTGGAAGCGGCAAGAAGGGGTCTTCCTAATATTTCTTCCATGGTAGAAGCAGTGGATACTCTTACGACTGAAAAAGCAGTTGCATTATTTGAAAAGTTTTGTATTTTCACAAAGCCAGAATTGGAATCCCGTGAAGAAATCTTATATGAAACTTATACAAAGAACATAAACATTGAAGCACTGACAATGATTGATATGACATCCAAGCAGATTGTACCAGCAGTAATGAAGTATACAAAAGAACTTGCAGATACGATTCTGGCAGTAAAAGCTGCAGGTGCTGATGCATCGGTTCAAGAGGAATTGTTAAAAGAAGTAAGTGGATTGCTCAAAAATGTACAGGATTCCAAAATTGCATTGAAAAATGCTGAAGATGCAGCAGAAAAAATCAGTGAACCAAAAAAACTTGCATTTTACTACAAAGAAAAAGTGATGCCAGCAATGGAAGCACTTCGTGCACCAGTTGATGCATTAGAGATGATTGTGGACAAAAAAATATGGCCAATGCCTACCTATGCAGATCTTCTTTTTGAGGTCTAAAAACAGGAAATCTGGAATCAAATAAATAATTAAAAAAATACTTGATTTTGGAAATAAGATACGATATACTATCTGAGTGCTGTTCACTAAGAATGCACTCAGATGTTTTTGGGCCATCGCCAAATGGTAAGGCAACGGACTCTGACTCCGTCACTCAAGGTTCGAATCCTTGTGGCCCAGCGTAAAAAGCCCGATGAATGCAAATTTTCATCGGGCTTTTTTTACATTTAAATGATAGGAAAGGATACACGGAAAAAATGTATACCTATGAAGCGAGAGTAAGATATAGTGAGACGGACCAATATGGCAAACTGACACTTGGTGCAATTCTTGATTATTTTCAGGATACCAGCACCTTCGAGGCAGAGGACCGCGGAATTGGAATCGCTTTTCTGGAGGAGAATCAGATTGTCTGGATTTTGTCAGGGTGGCAGGTACAGATTGAAAGTTATCCCATGCTTGGTGAAAAGATAAAAATAAACACATTTCCCTATGATTTCAAAAACTTTTTTGGAATGAGAAATTTTTACTTACAGGATGAACGAGGAAGAACAATCGTGCGGGCAAATACAATCTGGACTTTAATGGATACTGAAAAAGGTTGCCCAATCAGAATCCCACAGAACTTGTTGGCGCTCTATCATCTAAAAGATAAAATCCAGATGGAGTATCTGCCAAGAAAGATTAACCTTACAGATACCATGGAGAAAAAAGAGCATGTCACAATCAGGGAGTATCATCTGGATACCAACGGACATGTAAATAATGCGCAATACGTGAAAATTGCAAATGAAATTTCGCAAGCGAGAAACATTCTGGGAATGAGGGCAGATTATAGAAAAGCCGCGAAACTTGGGGATGTTATGATTCCGTACGTTGGAATAGAGTCTGGAAAAGAAATAATATGTTTTAAAGATAATGATGGAACTAGTTACGCAGTAGTAGAATTTCAAAACGAAATGTGATAGGATAGAAACAACCGGATGAGTAGTTTAAGGAAAGAAATGGTGAAGTATGATTCAACTTGGTAAAATGCAAAAGTTAAAGGTTGTTAAGGAAGTAGAGTTTGGCATTTATCTTGCACAAGCAAATGCATCAGGACAGGATGAAAAAATACTTTTGCCTGTGAAGCAAATTCCGGCAGGAACAAAAATTGGCGACGAAATAGAGGTGTTTGTTTACAAGGATTCAAAGGACAGGCTCATTTCTACCGTCAGAAAGCCAGCAATTATGCTGGGTGAAGTAAAAAGGTTGAAAGTTCTTGAAGTTGGCAAGATTGGCGCGTTTTTAGACTGGGGACTTGAAAAGGACCTGCTTCTGCCATTCCGCGAACAGACCAAAAGCGTAGAAGCACTTGAAGAGTGTCTTGTTGCTCTTTATATTGACAAGAGTGACCGTCTCTGTGCTACAATGAATGTGTACAAATATCTGAGTACAGAAAGTCCATATCAAAAAGAGGACAGAGTGACTGGGACGGTATATGAGATTAGCCGTGAATTTGGAGCATTTGTTGCAGTAGATGACCAATTTTCAGGTCTGATACCCCAGAAGGAACTGTATGGCAGCATTGAAATTGGCAGTACCGTGGAAGCCAGAGTGCTGGCAGTGAAGGAAGACGGAAAACTGGATCTTGGGATTCGGGAAAAAGCTTACCTTCAGATTGAGAAGGATGCTGCAAAGGTAATGGAAGTGATGTCTTCCACAAATGGAGAACTTCCGTTTACAGATAAAGCAGACCCAGAGTTGATCAGAGAACAGATGCAGATGAGTAAAAATGAATTCAAACGTGCAATAGGACATTTGCTGAAGGCAAGAAAGATTCTGATCAAGGAGAATAGTATTACAATGATAGAAAAAAATAACAACAAATAGGAAAAGGAGATTACAAAAATGAAAGTAAAAAACATTACAAACATCGAAAAATTTTTTAAAGTAGTAGACAGTTGTGCAGGAAAAGTAGAATTAGTGACAGGAGAAGGGGACAGACTGAACCTGAAATCAAAACTTTCTCAATATGTTTCTCTCGCAAACATTTTCTCGGATGGAACCATAGAAGAATTAGAAGTGATTGCATACGAGCCAGAAGATATTACAAAACTTGTAGATTTTATGATGAACGACTAATCTGGAAAAGCTGACAAAGGTGAAATGGAATAAAATAAAATGAATTATAAAAAAGTCAACTGGATGTTTTTATCTATCCTGTTATTTGAGATAATAGTACTGTTTGCGTTGGCTGTTCTGCAGGACAAGGTTGCGACCAATCTGGCTGGCGACCTTGTTCTAAGTGAATTAATCCTGATGCTTCCCATGCTGGTATTTCTGCTTTTGACGAGAACCAGGTTTCGGGAAGTTTTTGCGTTTAAAAAAATAAAGATAGCAACAGGATTCATGACTGTGCTATTCGTTTATTTAACAATGCCAGCGGTGACTACGATCAATGCAATCAGTATGATATTTTCAGATAATGTAGTAGCCAATATGAGCCAGGATATTTTGGATTTGCCTTTTCTACTCATGCTTTTTCTGATGGGAATCTTTGGGCCGGTCTGTGAGGAACTTTTGTTTCGTGGAGCAATCTACAATGGGTATCGCAACTCGGCGGGGCCATTCAAAGCAATGATTTTCTCTGCGTTTTTATTTGCCCTGATTCATATGAATCTCAACCAGGCAATGTATGCTTTTTTTATTGGGTTTGTGCTGGTTTTGCTAAAAGAAGCAACGGGTAGTATCTGGGCAAGTATTATTTACCATATCGTCTTTAATTCCCACACTGTCCTGCTTTTGTACTTTTATGACAAATGGCTTCCGATGAGTGGAATGTCCATTCCTGAGGCGGGAATGGATACACAGACATTACTAATTACAATCAGCGTTGGATTGGTTCTGACTGTCATTACACTTCCGCTGGCAGGGTGTGTATTATATTGGATTGCTAAAAATGAAAAAAAGGAAGAAATAATCGCCCAGCTTTGGAGCGGACGGAAAATAAATAATGGAAAGATTATATCGATTCCCTTGGTGGTTGGCACATTGCTGTGTCTTACGTTTATGGTATATTCTCTGTTGTAATAGTTCACAAAAGATTGCGAATTTGCAATGAGAATTTGTTGAATTAAGACAATGAGTCTGTTATAATGTACCGGTATCTTAGAAGGTGAGGCATATGAGAAAAATTAATTTACTTGGGATTCAACTTATGGATTACACAACGAGAGAAGCACTTAAGATTACGAATCAGTATTTGAGTAATGGAGCGCTAAACACAATTTCTTTTGTGTCAACGCAGATTCTAGTTGAAGCAGGAGAACATCCTGAACAGAAAACCTGGATAGAAGATGTTGATTTGTCGATTTGTGATGAGCCCGACATTCTACATGCGTCTGGAAATGCAACAAGGAATCGACTAAAAGAAATTGAAGTTGGAGAATTTACGAAAGAATTTATATATAGGCTTGCAAGAAACCGAAAAAAGATTTATCTGCTGACAGATTCTGAGAAGCGTATGGAGCAGTTGAAATCGGAACTTCTGGCGATTCGGGATGATTTGTTAATTGTGGGGCAGAGAGTTCAGCCGGAGCTGGCAAAAGGGATTGAAGCACTCGCCAATGATATCAATGATGTGGTTCCTAATGTGATTATATCTAGATTCCCCTATCCTATTCAGGAGCAAATGATGTATGAAAATCGCAAGATGCTAAATGCAGATATCTGGATCGCACTTCCGGAACATAAGCTGGTACATACAGGGAAGCGAAGTAGATATGCAAAAATTCTGATGTTGTTCTACAAAAAGATGTTTAAGAAGAAATTGTCACAATATAATAATGAGAAAGCAGAATAAGAAACTTATTCTGCTTTTTGTATAGGTTGCACATGGAAGAAAATGACACTGGAATGTAAAAAAACAAAAAAATGCATAAAAATCACGAAATATGGTGTAGATTATTCTGTTATAATGTATTAAAATGGGTAAAGGGTGTAATAAAACGGTGGGGTAACAGTGCAACGAATGTTGTGATTATAGACAAAGAAAAAGGAGAGGGTATCCATGATATCAAATCAGATTTTGCAGAATACGATTGAAGGCATGAAGGCGATTGCCAGAGTTGACTTCAGTGTAATTGACGCAGAGGGCAAAGCAATTGCGTCAACACTGGAGGAATCATCAAATCTTGAAGCAGCGGTGGTGGAATTTGCAAAGTCACCAGCAGACAGCCAGGAAGTTGCGGGGAATCAGTTTTTTAAAGTTTATGATGAAACACAATTAGAATATATTCTTGTTGTGGGGGGCTCGGGTGAAAACTCTTACATGGTTGGAAAAATGGCAGCATTTCAGGTGCAGAATCTGCTAGTTGCATATAAAGAGCGTTTTGATAAGGATAACTTTATCAAGAACTTACTTCTTGACAATCTGTTGTTAGTTGACATCTATAGCAGATCCAAGAAATTGCATATCCAGACAGACATGAAGCGCGTTGTCATGATTGTGGAGACTGGTTCGGGCAAAGACAATAATGCATTAGAAGCAATCAGAGCAAATATTGGAAACAACAAGGATTTTGTTACAGCTGTAGATGAAAATAACGTGATTGTTGTAAAGGAACTCGCGGAGTATGAGTCCAGCCGCGAAATTGACAAAACAGCAAATGTAATCATGGAAATTCTTGTGAAAGAAAATATTGATAATGTACATATTTCTTATGGTACGACTGTCAATGAAATCAAAGAGGTCAGCAGATCCTACAAGGAAGCAAAAATGGCGCTGGATGTTGGTAAAATTTTCTTTGATGAAAGAGATATTATCGCTTATAGTGAATTGGGAATTGGCCGTCTGATTTACCAGTTACCAATTCCACTTTGCAGAATGTTTATAAAAGAAATTTTTGGTGGAAAAAGTCCGGATGACTTTGATGAAGAAACACTCACAACCATTAACAAGTTCTTTGAAAACAGCCTGAATGTTTCAGAGACATCAAGACAATTATTTATCCATCGAAACACGCTTGTTTACCGTCTGGATAAGCTTCAGAAAAGTACAGGTCTGGATCTTCGGATTTTTGAAGATGCAATTACGTTTAAGATTGCACTTATGGTAGTAAAGTACATGAAGTATATGGAAACTTTTGAATATTAAGGATAGGTGGATTTTTTGAAAACCAAAGAAAGTAAAAGACGTATTAGTAAAAAAAACAGGGCAGAGTCTGAGAAAATGATTGTATTAGAAGATGTAAGCAAATCATATTCTACCGGTGCACCTGCCCTTTCCGGTGTTAATCTGACGATTAACAAAGGCGAGTTTGTATTTGTTGTAGGGGATAGCGGTTCCGGGAAATCAACTCTCATTAAATTGTTGCTGCGAGAACTGACACCAACCACGGGGAAAGTACAGGTCAATGGGTACGATGTTGGCAGATTAAAAAGAAGAAAAGTGCCAAAATTCAGAAGAAATATTGGTGTTGTATTTCAAGATTTTCGGTTACTGAAAGATTGGAATGTATACGAAAATGTTGCCTTTGCGCAGAGAATCATTCAGGTTCCAACCAGAGAAATCCGCAAAAACGTGCCTTCCATTCTTTCTACAGTTGGACTGGCAGGTAAATATAAAGCCAAACCAAGGCAGTTGTCAGGTGGAGAACAACAAAGAGTTGCACTTGCAAGAGCACTGGTGAATCAGCCGCCGATTCTTCTGGCAGATGAACCGACAGGGAACCTTGATCCAAAGAATTCCTGGGATATTATGAAATTACTCGAAGAAATCAACAAAGGTGGGACGACAGTGCTTGTAGTTACCCACAATCGTGAAATTGTTAATGCGATGCAGAAGCGGGTTATTACAATGAAAAAAGGTGTTGTAATCAGCGACGAAGAAAAAGGTGGGTATATCGATGAGGATTAGTACATTTTTTTATACCCTGAAGCAGGGTGTAATCAGTATCTTTAAAAACAAATGGTTTTCACTTGCTTCTGTTGCAACAATCAGTGCCTGTCTTTTTCTGTTTGGATTGTTTTATGCAATTCTGGCGAACTTTCAACACATTGTAAAAACGGCAGAAGAAGGTGTCTCTGTTACAGTTTTCTTTGAAGAGGGAATTGAAGATGACAGGATTGCTGAAATTGGTGAGATGATACAAAAGAGGGTTGAAGTTTCAAAGGTCACTTATGTTTCAGCAGAAGATGCGTGGAATTCGTTCAAAGATGAATATCTTGGAGAGTATTCTGATGGATTTACGGAGAATCCACTAGCTGATTCGGCGAACTATGAAATTTATCTGAAAGATGTCTCACTACAGGGAGATCTGGTCACATATCTTGAATCGGTAGAGGGAATCAGGCAGGTAAATAAATCGGAAATCACAGCAAACACACTTTCGGGAGTCAATGCATTAATTGGATATGTGTCCGTAGGAATTATTGCGATTCTGCTTTCGGTATCAGTCTTTTTGATTAGCAATACCGTTACCATTGGAATCTCTGTTAGAAAAGAAGAAATTGCGATTATGAAATATATTGGTGCGACAGATTTCTTTGTCAGATCACCGTTTGTAATAGAAGGAATTTTAATTGGTATGTTAGGCGCACTCCTTCCGCTCGGGATTATCTATGTAATTTATAACAGAGTTGTTGAATATGTCATGGTTAAATTCCAGGTATTAACAACCCTTCTTAATTTTATGCCTGTTGAGACAATTTTTGCAACGCTGATTCCTGTATCTATGGCACTTGGAATCGGGATTGGATTTGTAGGAAGTTATATTACCGTCAGAAGGCATCTGCGTGTATAAGGGATAAAGGGGAGTAAGTATGAAACAATGGAAGGGCAAGAAAAACTTCATATTGGGAGTCGTAATTTGCCTGACTTTGATCCCTACGAGTACACAGATGGTCTGGGCTACAAATTATGACAATATCACTTCGGACAGTATCAAAGAAAAGCAAAATCAGATTTCGCAGGTTCAGCAGGAGAAGACTGCGCTACAAAGTGGTTTGACAGATGTAAAAAAAATATTGGGCGAGTTAGAAAGTTCTAAAACGAACCTAAAGCAATATGTAACAAAGCTTGATTCTAGTTTGAACAGCATAGAAGAGAAACTGACGGAGCTAAAAGCACTCATTGAAAAGAAGCTTTCAGAAATTGAAACAACAAAAGCTGAGCTTAAGAAGGCCGAAGAGATTGAAAAAGCACAATATGAGGCAATGAAAGAAAGAATCCGATTTATGTACGAAAAAGGAGATAACTTTTACATAGAAATGATGCTTTCTGCGGAAAGCTTTGGGGAATTTTTAAACAAAGCAGACTATGTGAACATGTTATCTGAGTATGATAGAAATATGCTTCTTGAGTATAAAGCGACCCGTGAGGCAATTATACAATTTAAGGCAGAGTTAGAAGAAGAACAGGAAATATTAGAAGAAGCAAGAGAAACTGCAGAAGAGGAAGAAGCTGCGATGGAATCTCTGATTCAGGCAAAGGAGCAGGAGATTAATCTCTACGAAGCAGATATTTCCAATAAATCCCAGCTGGTTAAAGAATATGAGGCGGAGATAGCGGCACAGAATGCAACCATTGCCGCTCTTGAAAAAGCAGTAGCAGAAGAGAAAAAACGAATCGCAGATGCAAATGGAAGCGTGAGGAAGTATGACGGAGGAACCTTTGCATGGCCAGCACCTTCCTATAAGAGAATATCCGATGACTATGGAAGCAGAATGCATCCTATCCTAAATGTGCAGCAGTTTCATAACGGAGTTGATATGGCAGCGCCCTCTGGCAGCCCGATTCTGGCTGCGTATGATGGAACGGTGGTACAAGCGGCATATAGCAGCACGATGGGTAATTACATCATGCTCGACCATGGTGATGGACTTTATACGATTTATATGCATGCATCTTCACTTGGTGTTTCAAAAGGGGCATCGGTAAGCAGGGGACAAAATATTGCAGCTGTTGGGTCAACCGGAAGATCAACGGGACCGCACTTGCATTTTAGCGTGCGACTGAATGGAAGTTATGTCAGCCCATGGAATTATTTGAAATAAAACGAGAGGCATGGTTATCAAGATGGATATTCAGGAACTGGAGAGTGGAGGCAAAAAGTATTTCTGGCGGGGATTGGTGACTGGATTACTGATTGCAATCATGTTACTCTGTGGAGCGTATATTGGACAGAGAATGGTTGAAAATCGCTCTCTTGCGAGTACTTCCGAGGAGAGCAAAGAGAGTGTCGTAACAGATGAGTCGATAGAGAAAATGTATCTGTTACAACAGACAATTGACCAGTATTTTTTGGAAGAAGCAGATCCCGAACTTTTATCGGAGGGAGCTTACAAAGGAATT
The DNA here is from genome assembly GCA_947631985.1 of uncultured Lachnospiraceae bacterium. Classification (GTDB taxonomy): domain Bacteria; phylum Bacillota; class Clostridia; order Lachnospirales; family Lachnospiraceae; genus SZUA-378. The sequence continues at coordinate 13,432 of CANRNK010000001.1, forward strand.
ATTGAGGCGCTTGATGATCCCTATTCAAGTTATTACTCTGTAGAGGAGCTAAAGGCAATTCAGGAACAGACTCAAGGGATCTATTACGGAATAGGCGCCTATATTGGAATGGATAAGGATGTTGACATGGCTAGAATTTCCAAAGTTATGCCAGGCAGTCCAGCTGAAGAGAGCGGTCTTCTTGCAGGTGATTATATTTATATGGTTGGGGAAGCGTATGCGAAAGGGATGGAACTCGAAGAACTCATTTCCAAAGTAAAAGGACCTGAGAATTCAGTTGTGATGCTGACAATCCTAAGGGAAACAGAAGTGGAACCACTTGAAATAGAAGTGACGCGCAAGAAGATTGAAAGTCCTACCATTACGCATGAAACGTATGAAAACGGAATTTCCTATATTCAGATTACGGAGTTTGACGAGATTACACTCGACCAGTTCACAGAAGCTCTGGCGGAAGAGAAAGCTGGAGGTATGAAAGGTCTGATTTTGGATTTGAGAGACAACCTGGGAGGAAATTTATCTACGGTAACAGAAATCGCAAGAAAAATTCTGCCGTCGGGCATCATTGTATATACAGAAGACAAGTATGGCGAACGAGTGGAATACACCTGCGATGGTAAAAATGAGCTAATGGTCCCAATTGTTGTGCTGGTTAATGGAAATAGTGCAAGTGCTTCCGAAATCTTGGCAGGTGCAATTAAAGACTATAAGAAGGGTACACTGATTGGAACGACTACTTATGGAAAAGGCATTGTCCAAAGAATTATCTCGTTAAGTGATGGATCAGCGGTAAAACTGACTGTGAGTAGCTATTTCACACCGAATGGAAATAATATACATGAAGTTGGAATAGAGCCCGATGAGATACTGGAACTGGATGTTGAGGCATATGTGAACGAAAAGAAGGACAACCAGCTTGATCGGGCGTTAGAAGTCATGAATGAGCAAATAAAAGCCAATTAATTTTAAACTAAAAACGGTACTTAAAAAAGAGCATTCATTCTACGTGACAGGGTAGAATTTATGCTTTTTTTGGTATTGAAGGATCTTATTTGACTTGTGGCAGGTTTTTATATTGCGTTATATTTATGTCTATACATTTCTGATATTTATGATATACTAGGAGGAAAGACGAAAGTATGTTCGAGTTTTCGGATGAAAAGGAGGTCGGTCATGGATCATTTTGTGCTTCATTCAGAATATAGTCCAACAGGAGATCAGCCGCAGGCAATCGCTGAGCTGGTTGAAGGATTCCAGAAGGGAAACCAGTTCCAGACCCTGCTTGGCGTTACTGGTTCTGGTAAAACTTTTACGATGGCCAATATTATTGCAAAGATGAACAAACCAACTCTGATCATTGCACATAACAAGACACTTGCGGGTCAGCTCTATAGTGAGTTCAAGGAGTTTTTTCCGGAAAACGCAGTAGAATATTTTGTCTCTTATTATGATTATTATCAGCCAGAGGCATATGTGCCCTCTTCAGATACTTATATTGCCAAGGATTCTTCCATCAATGATGAAATTGACAAGCTGAGATTGTCAGCAACGGCGTCGCTTTCTGAACGAAAAGATGTCATCGTCATTTCCAGTGTCTCCTGTATTTATGGAATTGGTAGTCCTGCTGATTATCAGAATATGATCGTATCACTGCGGCCGGGCATGACAAAAGATCGAGAGAACGTTTTAAGAGAACTAATTGAAATTCAATATGATAGAAATGACATGTCACTTGAGCGTGGATGCTTTCGAGTAAGAGGTGATGTTGTTGAAGTCTACCCAGCGACGGGTGGCGACTATTTAATCAGGATTGAGTTTTTTGGAGATGAAATTGATAGAATTGCAGAAGTAGAAGCACTGACAGGGAGAATACATGCGGTACTCAACCATGTTGCGATTTTTCCAGCATCACATTATGTGGTTCCACAGGAGAAGATTAATACGGCATGTACTGCAATTGAGCAGGAATTAGAGAGCAGAGTGCGTTATTTTAAGAGCGAAGATAAGCTACTGGAGGCGCAGAGAATTTCTGAAAGAACTAATTTCGACATTGAAATGTTGCGTGAAACCGGATTCTGTTCTGGAATTGAGAATTATTCAAGGCATTTGAATTTTCTGGAGCCGGGCTCGACCCCGTTTACCTTGATTGACTATTTTGGCGATGATTTTCTGATTATGGTGGATGAGTCCCATATTACGATTCCACAGGTAAGAGGAATGCATGCTGGTGACAAATCAAGAAAAACGACCCTTGTAGAGTTTGGTTTTCGACTTCCTTCAGCGCTTGACAACAGACCGCTGGAATTCACAGAGTTTGAGAATCATATCGACCAGATGCTCTTTGTTTCGGCTACGCCGTCAGTCTATGAAGCGGAGCATGAACTGTTGCGGGCAGAACAGATTATCAGACCGACAGGACTGTTGGATCCGGAGATTGAAGTACGCCCTGTGGAAGGACAGATTGATGACCTGATTGCTCAGATTAAAAAGGAGACCCAGAAGCATTTTAAAGTACTTGTGACAACCCTTACAAAAAAGATGGCAGAAGATCTGACAGAATACATGAAGGATGTAGGAATCCGGGTGAAGTATCTTCATTCGGATATTGAGACGCTGGAACGTGCTGAGATCATAAGGGACATGCGCCTTGATGTGTTTGATGTACTGGTTGGAATCAATCTATTAAGAGAAGGTCTTGATATTCCGGAGATTTCGCTTGTAGCAATTCTGGATGCGGACAAAGAAGGTTTTTTGCGAAGTGCCACTTCTTTAATCCAGACAGTCGGAAGGGCAGCCAGGAACTCGGAAGGACATGTTGTGATGTACGCGGATCGCATGACCGATTCTATGATTAAGGCAATAGAGGAAACGAAAAGAAGACGAAAAATCCAGCAGAAATATAATGAAGACCATGGAATTACACCGCAGACAATCAAAAAAGCAGTACGTGATCTAATCAGTATTTCGAAAAGTATTGCCAAAGAAGAAATGGAATTTGTAAAAGATCCTGAGTCGATGGACAAAAAAGAACTGGAAAAAGTAATTGCGGAAGTGAATAAAAAAATGAGAAAAGCGGCAGCGGATTTAAACTTTGAGGCCGCAGCAGAGTTACGTGATAAATTAGTGGAACTAAAAAAGACGATGGAGAGCCTAGACTCATGAAAAAAGAAAATCCCAAGATGCTACCTAGAAAAGATGTCATCAGAATCAAAGGGGCATGTGAAAACAATTTAAAAAATATCAGTTTGGAAATCCCGCGGAATGAGCTGGTAGTCCTAACCGGATTGTCTGGAAGTGGTAAGTCATCTCTGGCATTTGATACAATTTATGCAGAGGGACAGAGAAGGTATATGGAGTCACTTTCTTCCTATGCCAGGCAATTCCTTGGCCAGATGGAGAAACCGAATGTTGAAAAAATTGAAGGATTATCTCCTGCAATTTCAATAGACCAAAAGTCTACGAACAGGAATCCCCGTTCGACAGTTGGTACTGTGACCGAAATCTATGACTATTTCAGACTTCTTTATGCAAGAGTAGGCATACCTCATTGTCCGGAGTGTGGTAGAGAGATCAAGAAACAGACCGTAGATCAGATGGTTGACCATATCATGCAGTTGCCGGAAGGAAGTAGAATTCAATTGCTGGCGCCTGTTGTGCGTGGAAAAAAGGGGGAACATGCTAAGATTTTTGACAGAGCAAAACGTAGCGGGTATGTCCGTGTCCGTGTGGATGGTAATTTATATGAATTGTCGGAAGAGCTAAAACTGGATAAAAATTTAAAACACAATATTGAGATTATTGTTGACCGACTGGTTGTGAAAGAAGGAATTGAGCGAAGGCTCGCGGATTCCATTGAGAATGTCATGGAATTAGCAGATGGATTGCTTCTAGTTGATGTGATTGATGGGGAGTCGCTCCATTTTAGTCAGAGTTTTTCCTGCCCTGATTGTAGTGTCAGTATTGATGAGATTGAACCTAGAAGTTTTTCTTTTAACAATCCGTTTGGGGCATGCCCTGTCTGTGTTGGGTTGGGATATAAAATGGAATTTGATCCGGAATTGCTTATTCCAGATACTTCGCTTAGTCTGATGGAAGGCGCAATTACTGCGATGGGATGGCAATCCTGTACGGATCCTTCCAGTTACACATATGCAATCTTGAATGCGCTGGCAATGGAATACAAGTTCAAACTGACAACACCTTACCAGGAACTTCCGAAGAAAATACAGGACTTAATTATGTATGGAACGGGAAGCCGGCAGGTTAAAGTCTATTATAAAGGCCAACGTGGAGAAGGCGTTTATGATGTTACGTTTGAAGGGCTGATTAAAAATCTTCAGAGAAGATACAGGGAGACAGGTTCGGAGGGAATCAAACAAGAGTATGAAACGTTTATGCAGATTACGCCGTGCCAGGAGTGCAAGGGGATGAGGCTTAAAAAAGAATCCCTTGCGGTTACTGTCAGCAATAAGAATATCTTTGAAGTGACCTCTATGTCTGTAACAGCCCTGTATGAGTTCATGGGGAAGATGGAACTTTCTAATCAACAACGGTTGATTGGAGATCAGGTACTAAAAGAAATTGAGGCGAGAGTTGGTTTTTTAAAAGATGTTGGACTCGAATATCTTTCCCTTTCCCGTGCGACGGGAACCTTATCGGGAGGAGAAGCCCAGAGAATCAGACTGGCAACGCAGATAGGTTCGGGCCTTGTGGGGGTATGCTATATCCTGGATGAACCAAGCATAGGCCTTCATCAGCGTGACAATGACAAACTGCTGAAAACATTATTTCATTTGAGAGATTTGGGAAATAGTCTTCTGGTTGTAGAACATGACGAAGATACTATGATGGCGGCAGACTGTGTGGTAGATATTGGCCCCGGTGCAGGAGAGCATGGTGGGGAAGTGATTGCGATTGGAACAGCAGAAGAAATCATGAAAAATCCAAGATCCATCACAGGGCAATATTTGAGTGGAAAGCTTCGTATTCCGGTTCCCGCTGTGAGAAAAAAACCAACCGGTCATCTTACGATAAGAGGAGCGAGGGAGAATAACCTTAAAAATATCACGGTGGAGATTCCGCTCGGAATTATGACCTGTGTAACAGGTGTCTCGGGATCTGGAAAAAGTTCACTTGTGAATGAAATTTTATACAAACATCTCGTGAAGACACTAAACAGGGCGAGAACCATTGCAGGAAAACATGATGGGATCGATGGAATAGAACAACTGGATAAGGTAATTGATATCGACCAGTCACCAATTGGAAGAACACCAAGATCCAATCCTGCAACGTATACTGGTGTGTTTGATCAGATTAGGGATTTGTTTGCTTCTACAGCAGATGCTAAGGCAAAGGGATATAAAAAAGGAAGGTTTAGTTTTAATGTAAAAGGTGGACGATGCGAAGCATGTAGTGGAGATGGGATTTTGAAGATTGAAATGCATTTTCTGCCGGATGTCTATGTGCCATGCGAAGTATGCCAGGGGAAACGATACAATAGAGAAACACTTGACGTAAGATATAAAGGAAAGAGTATCTATGATGTGTTAGATATGACGGTGGAGGAAGCGTTGCCATTTTTCGAAGCGATTCCTTCTATTTCTCGAAAGATTGAGACCCTGCATGAGGTTGGACTTTCTTATATCAGACTTGGGCAACCCTCGACGACGCTTTCGGGAGGAGAAGCCCAGCGAATCAAATTATCGACAGAACTTGCGAAAAGAAGCACAGGAAAAACAATCTATATTCTGGATGAACCAACGACAGGGCTTCATTTTGCGGATGTCCACAAGTTAACAACGATTCTGTCTAAACTTGTGGAAGGTGGTAATTCCGTTGTTGTGATTGAACATAATCTCGATGTGATTAAAACAGCGGATTATATTATCGATATCGGACCTGAGGGTGGAGATCGTGGCGGACAGATTATAGCACAAGGAACGCCTGAAGAGGTGGCCAAGGTGAAGGAATCCTATACGGGGGCTTACATAGCAAGGATGCTTGCAAAGAAGTAAATAAAAGAAATAAAAGTAGCAAGTGACAAAGTGATAAAAAAGATGTGATTTTGCTATCATGTTTTAGCAATGGTTGGCCGATATATTTTTTAGTAAAATAGGTTGCATGGATGCACAAGCGCTTGGAACGGAAGGAACCGTTGCAGACTTGTGCATCTTTGCGTTTTTTAAAATTGTATTAAATTTGTGAAAACCCTTTGAAAATCGATGCTTATAGCGTATAATAAGCTAGTATGTTTCGCGAATAAAACGATTCAGTGATGATAGATATCTATAGAAAGGGGTTACATAAATGCAATATACAGACATCGGTATCGATTTAGGTACAGCAAGTATTTTAGTATATATAAGAGGAAAAGGGGTTGTATTAAAAGAACCTTCAGTAGTCGCATTTGATAGAGACACCAATAAAATAAGAGCAATTGGGGAAGAAGCAAGACTGATGCTTGGAAGAACACCAGGTAATATTGTAGCAGTCAGACCACTTCGCCAGGGTGTAATTTCCGATTATACTGTAACTGAAAAAATGATGAAATATTTTATCCAGAAAGCCCTTGGCAAGAGAACTTTTCGTAAACCAAGAATCGCAATCTGTGTTCCGAGTGGTGTAACAGAAGTTGAGAAGAAAGCAGTAGAAGATGCAACCTATCAGGCAGGAGCCAGAGAAGTTTCTGTGATTGAAGAACCAATTGCTGCTGCGATTGGGGCGGGAATTGACATTTCCAAACCTTGTGGAAATATGATTGTTGATATTGGTGGAGGTACTTCTGATATTGCTGTAATTTCACTTGGAGGAACGGTTGTAAGTGCATCCATTAAGATTGCAGGGGATGACTTTGACGAGGCACTTATTCGTCATATGAGAAAAAAACATAACCTACTAATTGGTGAGAGAACTGCAGAAGACATGAAGATTAAAATCGGGTCCTGCTTTAAACGCAGTGAAGTTGACTATATGGATGTAAAGGGAAGAAATCTTGTGACAGGTCTTCCGAAAGTAGTTAAAGTATCTTCAGAAGAAACGGAAGAAGCGTTAAGAGAAACGACATCACAGATTATTGAAGCAATTCACAGTGTTTTGGAAAAGACACCACCTGAACTGGCAGCCGATATTGCAGACAGGGGAATTGTTTTGACTGGCGGTGGAAGTTTACTTCGTGGGCTTGAGGAATTAATTTCCTCCAAGACCGGAATTAATACCATGACAGCCGAAGATCCTATGACAACGGTTGCAATTGGTACGGGTAAGTACGTTGAATTCTTAGCTGGATATAGAGAAGACAATTGATTTTTGCAGGAGGAGTTAACTGCGATGATACAGTTGGTATCAATGATTAAGAAGGTTTTGGAGGGGTTGCCGTGTTAAAAGGTCTATATACTGCCTATTCAGGTATGCTAAATGAACAGAATAGAATGGATGTCCTGACAAATAATCTGGCCAACTCCGCCACGATTGGGTTTAAAAAAGAAGGATCTACCAGCCAATCATTTAAAGATGTTCTGGCTTATAAGATCAAGGATACTTCAGAAAATCCAAATATTGGAAGAAGTATTGGGTATAATACGCCAGGTGTGAAAATTGGAGAAAATTATACTGATTATAGTCAGGGGGCATTTAAAGAAACTGAGAATTCGTTGGATCTTGCATTATCAGGAAGTGGATTTTTTGAAATTGAATTCACCAACAAAGCAGGCGAAACTTCTACAAAGTACACCAGAGATGGTTCGTTTACCATGAATGAACAGGGAGATCTGGTTACAAAAGATGGAGATTTTGTACTTGGTACCAATGGAAAGATTAGATTAAACCCTTTATTAGAGACCTCTATTACACAGAGTGGAAATGTTGTTCAAAATGGAGTTACAGTAGCAACACTGCAGATTACAGATTTTGAAGATGCTGACTATTTAGAACACTATGGCGAAAACATGTACCAGACTGTGGAGGGCGCAACAGAAGTAGATTCCACGGCAAAAGTTTTTTCGGGATATCTCGAGACGTCAAATGTACAGGTGGTTTCGGAAATGGTTCAGATGATTGCGGTTACAAGAGCATACGAATCAAACCAGAAGCTCATACAGGCATATGACACAACCTTAGATACCACAGTGAATACACTTGGCAGGTTATAGAGAGGCAGGAGATATAAATGATTAGATCTTTATGGACTGCGGCATCGGGAATGATTGCCCAGCAGACAAATGTTGATACGATTGCGAATAATCTTTCAAATGTGAATACGACAGGATACAAAACAGAGGTCGCTGAATTTAAGTCACTACTCTACCAGACACTGCAGACCAAGACGACTTCAGCAAATGGTGAGAACAAACCAGTTGGTGCCCAGGTTGGACTCGGCGTTCGTAATTCTGCAATCACATCACAATTCACACAAGGAAGCATGCTGGCTTCGGCGAGTCAGACCTCTTTTGCGATTGAGGGAGATGGATTTTTCGCTGTACGGGGTCAGGATAATGTAATTCATTATACCAGAAATGGTAACTTCACCATGGCAAAGGGAGCAAACGGTACGACGACACTTGCGACGACAGATGGGTTGCCAGTTTTAAATTCGGCGGGGGCTCCAATTACATTTGCAGCCAATCTGGATGTGAATAAAATCTCTGCATCTTCAGATGGACAATTTCTTTATCCAGATGCAAACAATAATCTCCAGCCACTTGGCGTCAGAATTGGATTATATCAGTTCACGAATCCTTCAGGCCTGGATAAAACAGATAGTAGCCTATATCTTGCGACGGCAGCTAGCGGGGTAGCCTTAAATGAAGCGACCAATGCAAACCTGACAGACAGTAAAATCAACCAGGGATACTTGGAAGGTTCCAATGTGCAGGTGGCAGATGAGATGGTGAATCTAATCGTGGCACAGAGAGCATATGAGCTCAACTCCAAAGCAATTCAAGCCTCAGATGAAATGATGCAACAGGCAAACTCACTTAGGAGATAGTCTTGAGTTCATAAAATAGGAGGTTGTTATGGATATAAGTGGAATGGGATCGATGTATACGGATTACCTTGCTGAGGCGGCGGATACTTCAATACAGGATACGGCAGCGAAGAAAATAAATGGTGCAAGTGGTACAGATGAAGAGTTAATGGAAGTTTGCAAGGAATTTGAGTCCTATTTTTTGGAACAGGTTTTTAAAGAAATGAATAAGACAGTTGATCTGACTGGTTCAGAAGATTCCTCCAATAAAGCATTGCTGGATTATTATGAGGACACTATGATTAAGGATTTGGCAGCTCAGTCCACAGAGCAGGAAAGCCTTGGACTTGCACAAACTTTATATGAACAAATGAAACGTAATTATGATTGATAGAAAAGATGAATAACAGGGGCTGCTTTTTGCAGCCCTTTTGCGCGCAAATCACTTTGAAGGAGCAATTCTATGACCGAGATAAAAGGGTATGTAGATCACATTATCTATAAAAATGCCGAAAATGGATATTCTGTGTTTGTTTTAATTGCAGATGACGATGAAGTGACCTGTGTCGGGTTTGTAAAATCATTGGACCAGGGAGAGACAATAGAAGCGCAAGGGGAATACATTGAGCATGCAATCTATGGCGATCAGTTCAAAATTATGCAATATCAGGTTGTGGCACCACAGGATCAAATCAGCATTGAGAGGTACCTTGGATCTGGTGCAATCAAGGGAATTGGACCGGCACTTGCTGCCAGAATTGTAAAAAAATATAAAGAGGATACCTTTCGGATTATAGAGGAAGAACCAGAGCGACTTGCTGAGATTAAAGGTGTAAGTAATCGTATGGCACGAGAAATCGCCCAGCAAATGGAAGAAAAAAAGGAAATGCGCGAGGCAATGATTTTCCTTCAGAAATACGGTATATCTAACACACTTGCAATTAAAATATATAATCGTTATGGAATGGGACTGTATGGTGTGATGAAAGAGAATCCATACAGATTGGCAGAAGATATTTCTGGAATCGGATTTCGAATTGCAGATGAGATTGCAAGTAAAATTGGAATTCACACTGATTCGGATTATCGGATTAGAAGTGGTGTGCTATATATTCTTTTGCTTGCAATGAATGATGGTCATCTCTACCTTCCGGAAGAAACACTTCTCGAAAAAACACAGGAACTTCTTGGTGTTACCGCTGATATGATCAGACCACATTTGTCAAATCTGATGATGGATCGCAAGCTGATGATCAAGCTACAACAGGGAATCAATCAGATTTATGCATCTTCAAACTATTATGCAGAATTAACCTGTGCAAGAATGGTTCACGACTTAAGCCACGGAGCGGAAATTGCTGGGGAATTACTTCCTTCGGAAAAAGAAAGAATAGTAAAAAAAATAGAGCTTCTTGAAAAAGAAAGTGGATTTTTACTGGATGATCTTCAAAAAAATGCGGTACTAGAAAGTGTCTGTAATGGTCTTTTTATTCTTTCGGGAGGACCTGGAACAGGAAAAACGACAACGATAAATATGATGCTTAAGTTATTTGAATCTGAGGGGATGGACATTATGCTGGCGGCACCAACGGGCAGAGCGGCAAAACGAATGACGGAAGCAACAGGATATGAAGCGAGGACAATCCATCGCCTGCTTGAACTAAATGGTGCGATGGCGGAGGAAGAAGGAAAGCGAGCCTCATTTGAGAAAAATGAAGAAAACCCAATCGAAGCAGATGTGCTGATTATTGATGAAATGTCAATGGTCGATACCTTTTTGTTCCAGTCACTTCTAAAGGCGGTGATACCAGGTACCAGGTTAATTATGGTAGGAGATGTGAATCAGCTTCCGTCAGTAGGACCGGGGCAAATTTTAAAAGATCTGATTCGAAGCAACTGTATTCCGGTGGTTATCCTTAAGAAGATTTTCAGGCAAGCCGGAGAGAGTGACATTATTGTGAATGCGCATCGGATAAACGAGGGAAAGGAAATTAACTGTGATAATAAAAGTCGGGATTTTTTCTTTTTAGAGAGGTCAGATCCAAACGTAATCTATAAACACATGGTACAGCTGATTGTGGAAAAACTACCACCTTATGTCAGCGCAAAACCATACGATATACAGGTTTTAACACCGATGAGAAAGGGCTCCCTGGGTGTTGAAACGTTGAACAAGATCCTGCAACAACACTTGAATCCCCCTTCCGAAAAAAAGAAAGAGTACCAAAGCCAGACAACCTTATTCCGAGAGGGAGACAAGGTGATGCAGATTCGAAATAACTACCAGCTGGAATGGGAAATTGTCAGCAAATATGGAATACCGATTGATAAAGGAATTGGTGTCTTTAATGGAGATATGGGTGTGGTCAGAGAAATCAATCCTTACGCAGAAAATCTTGTGGTGGAATATGATGAATCAAAACGCATCACTTACCCATTTCTTCAGCTTGAAGAACTGGAAATGGCGTACGCCATTACAATTCACAAATCACAGGGAAGCGAATATCCGGCCGTAATTATTCCGATTTTAACAGGTCCCAGAATGCTTTTTAATCGAAATCTGCTATACACAGGAGTAACACGTGCAAAACAATGCGTCACCTTGTTAGGAAGCAGGAAAATGATATCTGAAATGATAGCGAATCAGAATGAACAAAAAAGATTCTCGGGACTTGCTGACAGGATGAAGGAAATTGAGAGCGCTATTTAGAGGGGAGCCAACATAGACAATATTCATCAAAGCTTAAGAAATTATTCGCAAAGATTATATCAATTTTTGATAGAGTTAATGTTTCCGAGACACTGCCCAGCATGCGATACAATCGTGACTCCGTACGGGAACCTGATTTGTGAGAGTTGCCATAATCAAATGAGATATCTTGGAAATGTATCTTGCAAAAAATGTGGAAAAAAACTGAAAACTGCACAGGATGAATACTGCTATGACTGTATTCGGAAAACACATTTATTTGATCAGGGCAGAGCACTCTATGAATATGAATCAATACGCCTTGGTCTTTATAGATTGAAATATGGTGGAAGAAAAGAATATGCTGAATTTTTTGCAAAAGAGTTATCCCTGTTTTTTAAGGAACAGATTAAGGTGTGGGATGCGGATGCACTGGTGCCGGTGCCGCTCCACAGATCGCGTGAACGTAGGCGCGGATATAACCAGGCGCAACTTCTGGCAGAACATCTGGGGAAACAATTGGGAATTCCTGTCTGTTCTAATCTAATAAAACGCCGGAAAAGAACAATTCCACAAAAGGAGCTGACACTTCCCCAAAGGCAAAATAATTTGAAAAAGGCTTTCAAATTATGTCGAAATGATGTAAAATTAAGAGCGATTATAATTATTGACGACATCTTTACAACGGGTAGCACAATGGATGCCATGGCATTAGAATTTAAGCAGGCCGGCGTCGAAAATATATATTTTATCACCCTGGCTATCGGGGAAGGTTTTTAAAATACGAGGAGGAATGACCATGAACGTAAGAAATTGCAGAAAATGTGGAAAAATATTTAACTATGTGGTTGGTCCACCAATCTGTCCTGTATGTCGGGAAGCAGTTGAAGCCAAATTTCAGGATGTGAAGAAATATGTACAGGATAACAAAAATGTAGGAATTCCAGAAATAGCAAGAGAGTGTGAAGTGGAAATATCACAGATTCAGGCATGGATTCGTGATGAAAGACTTGTGTTTTCCGCTGATTCGCCGATTGGGATAGAATGCGAAAACTGTAGTACAATGATTAAAACTGGAAGATTTTGTGATAAATGCAAAGCAGACATGGCAAGAGGCTTTAACCCACAAGTAAAAAGAGAGCCTGCCCAGACATTTAAAAAAGAAACAAAAGATACCCCGAAAATGAGGTTCCTAGATAAGTAAAGGATGTGAGCAGGAATGCTGAATGAAGATAGAATTATTTTGATGACGCATATGGCTTCATACGAAGAGAACGAAGGCCGGAAAAATGTAGCAATTGGAAGTTATTTTCGAGGCGATTATATAGGGTTACAGCTTCTCAAGTCGGTAATTAATTTCACCGTTGCGTTTGTTCTTGTTGTTACCTTGGTTATTTTTTATGATTTTGGAACTTTCATGCAGGATATTTATAAAACGGATCTGATGGAACTTGGCAAGATGTTAATTAAAACATATCTTGCTTCTATGGTTGTATATATTACAATTTCCTATCTTGTCTATTTTTACAAGTACAATCAGGCTAAAATAAGCTTGAAAAATTATTACAACCGTTTAAAACAGCTTTCTTATCTTTACGAAGAAGAAAGCAGAAAATGAAGCAGGCTTTTGAAAGGATAGTATCATGACAAATTTACTCGTCTTGAAAGAGCGACTGAAGAATTTTTATGGAAGAAATGAAATTTATATTACACCAGCGCTTAAGTTTATACTGGCATTTATTTCACTTCTTTTAATCAATTCCAAGTTGGGTTATATGAGCAGGCTGAATCATCTTGCTATTGTAATGATCATTTCACTCATGTGCTCTTTTTTACCTATCAACATTATTATTGTCATTGCAGCTGTATTTTCCCTTATGCATTTATATGCACTGTCTCTAGAGAGTGCGGCAGTTGTATTGGTTATCTTCCTGGTCCTCTTTGTTTTGTATTTTCGATTTTCCCCGAAGGACACGGTAGTGGTACTTCTTACCCCGGTGTTATTTATGCTTAATATTCCCTATGTGATTCCCATCACTATGGGGCTTATCGGAACACCTGCTTCCATTGTATCGGTAAGTAGTGGAGTTGCGATTTACTATATTTTTGATCATATCACGACTGGGGTAGCTACCTTGAATGCTTCTGAGTCAGGAGATGCTGTCGCAAAGTTTCGGTTTGTAATTGATGGAATTCTTGACAATAAAACCATGATAGTTACGATTGCTGCATTTGCAGTGACACTGGTGCTTGTATATTTTATTAGAAGAATGAGTGTAGATTATTCCTGGACACTTGCGATTGTGGCAGGTGGAATGGTAAATGTGGTGATTTTACTGATCGGAGATCTGGTATTTGATACGAACAGTTCTGTCCTTGCAGCAATTTTTGGAACAGTAGTTTCAATTGGCCTTGTTATGGTATTACAGTTTTTTGTCTTTAATGTGGATTATAGTCGAACAGAGAGGGTTCAGTTTGAGGATGATGAGTATTATTACTATGTCAAGGCAGTTCCGAAGATTGCGCTTTCAACACCTGAGAAAAGGGTCAAGAAAATCAACCCACAGAGAACAGAGAGTAATGGGGCCCAAAGAACGGGAACTAATACTTCCCAAAGAACGGGAACTAATACTTCCCAAAGAACGGGAACTAATACTTCCCAAAGAACGGGAACTAATACTTCCCAAAGTGCTGGAAGTATGCGAACAACGAGCAATATAACGCGAAGAGAGGATATTCTCTCAAAAAAATAAAATGAAATGGAATACTTTTTATGGAACAGATATTCGAGTTCATAAATAAATATATGCTGACACTTCATATGCCTAGTGTAAGATGGGAAGATATCGCAGAAATTATTATTATTTCATTTCTGGTGTATCAGATTATGCTTTGGATTAAGAATACCAGAGCATGGTCCCTCTTAAAGGGTGTTGTCGTTATTATGGGTTTTATTCTGGTTGCAGCCATTTTCAGGATGACTACTATATTGTGGATTGTTGAAAATGTATTAGGGCTTGCGGTAATTGCGATTATCGTTGTGCTACAACCCGAACTCAGACGTGCACTTGAAATGCTGGGCCAGAAGAATATATTCAGCTCCCTGCTTCCTTTTGATACAGGAAAAAATACAGGGGGAAGATTTACCGATAAAACGGTCAATGAAATTGTCAAGGCAAGCTTTGAGATGGGCAGGGTGAAAACCGGAGCCCTTATTGTTGTGGAACAAAGCGTTACTCTCGCAGAATACGAGAGAACCGGAATTCCAATTGATGCCCTCCTGAGTAGTCAGCTTTTGATAAATATATTTGAACATAATACACCTTTGCATGATGGTGCAATCATCATAAGAGGAAACAGAATCACCTCCGCAACCTGTTATCTGCCTTTGTCAGACAACATGGCACTCAGCAAAGATCTGGGAACCAGACATCGTGCTGCGGTAGGTATTTCAGAAGCGACCGACTCACTTACGATTATAGTATCCGAAGAAACAGGCAGAGTCAGCATCGCATATGCAGGTAATTTGTACCGTAATATTAATGCGGATACTTTGAAAGAGAGGCTGGTAGAACTGCAGAACAAAGCGGGGGAAGAAAAAAAGCATAAGCTATGGAAGGGAAGGTCAAAGAATGAAAAAGAAACTGACAAATAACCTTGGGCTTAAAATTCTTGCAATTTTCTTTTCAGCGATTTTATGGCTTATCGTTGTCAATATTAACGATCCTGTTGTATCGGTTTCCTTTACAGACATTGAGGTCGACATTAGAAATGCTGACTCTATCACGAGCCAGGGAAAAGTATATGAAATTCTGGATGGGACAAACAAAATAGATGTTATGGTAAGAGCTAAGCGATCGATTGTAGATTCTATCAGCAAGGATAACGTCAGAGCAATTGCTGATATGAAAGAACTCACTTTTATGGATACTGTTGGCATCACATTAAGTACCAATAAGTATAATGATAAGCTTGAAAGCATTACATCCTCCACGGACAATCTGAAAATCAATATTGAAAATGTTCAGAAAGTGCAACTGGTTGTTACGAGTGAAACGGCAGGAGAACCAGCCTCTGGTTATGTACTAGGGAGTGTCAAGACGGACCAGAATCTAGTCAGATTGTCGGGACCAGAATCTGTAATTTCCAAAGTAAGCAAAGCAATTGCAAGTGTAAACGTAGCAGGAATGTCTTCTGATATCAGCACCAGGGTAGATCTCAAACTCTATGATAGTGAGGACAATCTCATTGAAAACAGCAGTATTGTAAAAAATATTGATTCTGTCAACGTGAATGTGGAAATTCTTGCAACAAAGGATGTTCCGGTTATTTTTTCGGCAACCGGTGTACCGGCAGCAGGTCATATGCTGTCAGGTGTGAATACTGGTATACCAGCGACTGTGAAAGTTGCGGGAAAACAGGCGGTCATAGATGCGTTAACATCGATAGAAGTCTCTGATATTAATGTGACGGGTCAGAATAGTGACATGACTACAATTGTGGCGATAAAAGAATACCTTCCTGACAATGTATATTACGTTGGAAGCGCAACTGATTCTCAGATTTCCACCACAATTGGAATAGAAGCAATTGAAAGAAGGACGTTTAGAATTCCAGTTAACAATATTATCGCGACAGAGCTTCCAGACACACTGGTAGCAGAATTTCCAAATCTTGAAGAACCGATAGAAATAGAAATTGCTGGACTCAAGAGTGTAGTGCAAGCGCTAAGTTCGAATACAATTATCGGTATGGTGTCCATTACAAGCTTAGCGGAAGAGCTTGGAGTAGAAGAGGTTTCGGAAGGAATCTATAATAGAGCTGTGACATTCCAGATTCCAGATTCAGGAATTGAATCAGTCACAGAGATTCGGGTTGATATGCTGCTTCAGAAAAAAGAAACTGCAAACCAGACCACAACGGATCAAGCGGCAGAAGATACAGCGACAACAGAAGAAGCGGCAACAAATTAAAGATGAAAAGAGGTCCGAGGAAAACTATGGCAAGATTATTTGGAACAGATGGAGTCCGAGGTGTAGCAAATGAAGAGTTAACACCGTTGCTTGCAATGCAACTGGGTCAGGCAGGCGCCTATGTACTTACAAAAGAGAATAAGCATAAACCTACTATTATGGTGGGATGTGATACCAGAATTTCCGGAGACATGCTGGCAAATGCACTGATGGCAGGTGTTTGCTCAGTTGGGGCCAATGCAGTCTATGTTGGGGTGGTACCGACTCCAGCAGTAGCTTATCTGACAAAAAAATACAGAGTGGATGCCGGAGTTGTGATTTCTGCATCTCACAATCCAGTTGAATTTAATGGAATTAAATTCTTTGATGGAAATGGGTATAAACTGCCGGATTCAATGGAAGATGAAATCGAAGAATTAATCAAAAATAACATGCAGGGCATAAAATTTCCGAATGGTGCTGGAATTGGTAAAGTGAAATACCGTTCAGATGCAAGAGAAGAATACATTAACCATTCAATCAAGTCAGTGCCTGTTGATTTGAAAAAAATGAAAATTGTAGTTGACTGTGCAGAAGGAGCTGCTTATTACACTTCAGTTGAAACATTAAAGGAGCTTGGTGCAGATGTTGTTGCAATTCACAATTCTCCGGATGGAACCAATATCAATGCCAACTGTGGCTCGACACATATGCAGGAGCTTATGGCCAGAGTTGTGTATGAAAAAGCAGATTTGGGTCTTGCTTTTGACGGAGATGCTGACAGAATGCTGGCAGTAGATGAGACAGGTAACCTGGTTGACGGCGATGAAATCATGGCTATTGTTGCAAACCACATGAACCAAATGGGAACCCTCAAAAAAAATACTGTTGTTGCAACCGTAATGAGTAATCTTGGATTTTTCCTGATGGCAAAAGAAAAAGGATTGAAGGCGGAACAGACCAAAGTCGGAGATCGCTACGTACTGGAGAAAATGCGTGAAATAGGAGCAAATCTTGGTGGAGAACAATCCGGGCATATTATTTTTCTGGATGAAAATACAACAGGGGATGGCCTTCTTAGTGCCTTGCATCTTTTGCAGGTCGTAGTTGAAACGGGAAAGCCCTTATCAGAACTTGCAGCTGTTATGACAGTGCTTCCGCAGGCTCTTATCAATGCAGCGGTACCGAATCATAAAAAAGAAAGTTATATGGACTATCCTGAAATAGCGGAATCGATAGAACAGCTTACTAAAAAATTTGCGGGAGAGGGTCGTGTACTAATCAGACCTTCAGGGACAGAACCACTTGTCAGAGTTATGATTGAAGGAAAAGATCAGGAAATGATTGAAAAAGATGCAAAACAACTTGCGACTCTGATCCAGGATGTCATGCTATAAAAAAGCATTCAGGAAAAAAATAACAGAAGGTAACAGAAAATAACAGAAAGTAACAGACGGTTTGCGTATAAAACTGTTTAATGATATAGTTGTCTAGGGATAGCAACTGATATGGGAGGAAAGTATATGGTACGCCAGAAGGTGGTTATTAAGAATCCGACAGGTCTTCATTTACGGCCAGCAGGAATCTTGTGTAAAGAAGCAATGCAGTTCAAATCACTTATCACATTTACATTCAGAGAGAGTACAGCGAACGCAAAAAGCGTATTAAGTGTACTGGGCGCGTGTGTTAAATGTGGAGATGAGATCGAATTTGTTTGCGAAGGAGAAGATGAAGCTGACGCTTTGAAATCTCTGGTTAGTGCAATTGAGAATGGCCTAGGCGAATAGATTCAGAGAGGAATGAATCATGTTACGTTATGAAAGATATAAAAGAAATCCAGTGATACAGTTTCCAGAGAGAACCTGGCCTTCCAAAGAAATCAATAAAGCACCGATTTGGTGCAGTGTTGACTTGCGTGATGGAAACCAGGCATTGATAGAACCTATGGTGGTACAGGAAAAGATAGAGTTATTTGAATTCCTGGTCAAATTAGGATTTAAAGAGATTGAAATAGGTTTTCCGGCGGCAAGCCAGATTGAGTTTGACTTTTTGCGGGAGCTTGTGGATCGAAGACTAATCCCGGCAGATGTCAAAGTGCAGGTACTGACGCAGTGTAGGGAAGAACTGATTGACAGGACTTTTGAGGCAATTGCTGGTTGTAAACAGGCGGTTGTCCATATCTATAATTCAACATCGACACTTCAAAGAGATGTCGTATTTAAAATGGAACCAGAGGAAATAAAACAAATTGCGATTCGTGGCACAGAAATGGTCAAAGAAAGAGCAAAAAAATTTCCGGGTAAGATTATTTTGGAATACTCTCCAGAAAGCTTTACAGGGACAGAATTAGAAGTAGCGCTTTCTATCTGTACCGCAGTACAGGAGACCTGGGGTGCAACAAAAGAAGACCCGATTATTATTAATTTACCATCTACCGTTGAGATGAATACACCAAATGTATACGCGGATCAGATTGAGTGGATGCATCGTCATTTTTCCAATCGTGAAAGTATCATTTTAAGTGTTCACCCTCATAATGACAGGGGATGTGGTGTTGCAGCTTCTGAACTTGCATTGCTAGCCGGTGCAGACAGAGTAGAAGGAACCTTGTTTGGGAATGGAGAAAGAACTGGAAATGTAGACATTCTTACGATTGCCTATAATATGTTTTCACAGGGGATTAACCCTGAACTCGATCTTTCTCATATCAACGATATTATTGAAATCTACGAAAGATGTTGCAAGATAGCGGTGCATCCAAGACATCCATATGCTGGAAAGCTTGTGTTTACAGCGTTCTCTGGATCGCATCAAGATGCGATTAACAAGGGAATTCATGCGTTAAGTGAAAGAGGCAGTAAGCACTGGCAGGTACCATATTTACCAATTGATCCAGCAGATATTGGCAGAGAGTATGAACCAATTGTCAGAATTAATTCCCAGTCTGGAAAAGGTGGAGTTGCTTTTATTATGGACAGCTACTTTGGTTTCAAGCTGCCCAAGGGAATGCACAAAGAATTTGCGACAATCATTCAGGCAATTTCGGAAAAGCAGGGAGAGGTTGCGCCAGATCAGATTATGGAAGAGTTCAAACATGCATATATTGAACAGAAAGAACCTATTCACTTTAAGAAACTGAAAGTAGAAGATCTCAGTGAGGAAACAGAATCTGAATTTGATACAGAAGTTACGGTTATGTATACAGACCATGGAGAGGAAAAACTGTTCCGTGCAATCGGAAATGGTCCAATCGATGCTGTAAAGCGTGGTTTGGCAGATTCCCTTTCGATCAATATCAAAATACTGGATTACGAAGAGCATGCTCTGCAAAGCGGTTCAAATTCTCAAGCGGCTGCTTACATCCATTTACTGGATGCAGAGGAAGGTCGCGTAACTTATGGGGTTGGTGTAAGTTCAAATATTACAAGGGCTTCAGTCAGAGCCATCTTCTCGGCAGTGAATCGCCTTGGACTTGGAAAATAAAACTTTTAGAAATAACGCCAGGCATTTCGTTTTTGGAAATGCTTGGTGTTGCTGTATGTGAGGGGATATGAAAATACGACATCAAATCTATGAGGTTTTGCAAAAAGTTTTTCGGGTTATCAACACACAAACTAAGCGCCTGAACCCAGATACCGGTATCCTGCTTCCACTTATGACACTTCTGTTGGCGATTTTGCTCCTGGTAAGCTTTGTAGTACCTAAAATGGTAATCGATACCATAAAAGTGAATACAACAGAGGAAGAAGGGGATGTCGAATATCCACTTTTGCTTGAGGAAGGTACATTTCTGGTTCACCAGATGAATACCGAGAGTCGGCCATTGTTTGGAATCCAGAGTGCATTGTTTAAAAACGGAATTCAATATGAAAAATCCATCCTACATTGTGATGTCTATGAGGCAAATACGGAAATAAGACTCAGTAGTAATCAATATCAATTATCCCAGGGAGAAGACCTGCAGTATATTTATATTCCGTTTGCAGATTACGAAGCCTGTGTGGGTGAATTGGAGATTCGGTTCTGGTACGAGAACTTGGATGGAGAAGCAGCGAAACCACCGTCTCTTCTTGCGAATGGCCGGGTTTTCAATGAAACCAGGACTTTTTTTGCTGGGGAAGAATTACCCGGAACGATAAAATGCATGTATGTGCATACACATGCCACTTATCCACTAGTCTATGATCTTAGAATTCTTCTGGTGGTATTTCTGGCAGCGTCAGCGACTGTGACATGGAAGACCCCTTTTAGAAAAAAGGAGGTGCACCATGAATAGAAAAGCGATGCAAAACTCCTGGATTAACAAAAGACGGAAGTATGCGATGGCTGGAATCGTCGTATTCCTTCTTGCGGGGGCCCTGTCACTTGGAATAGAGCTTGCATTCTTTCAATACCCTATCCTGAAGGAGGGGGAAAGCCAGAAGACTTACACCTTGCATGACAATCTGCAACTACTCAGTGAAGAAGAGGTGTGGACTGAACTAAGTGCCGAAGAACAGACGACGATTGAACTGGAACAAGAGAATGAGAAACTCCTTGCGCAGGTAAACGGAGAAACATACAGCGAAGAAACAGATTCCAACCTAAAAGAAGAAAATGGGAAATTATATAGACGAAGGATAGAGACAAAGCTGGAAATCCTGTTTGAAGGGAAGCAGTATTGTGGAAATGTAACACTTCTCATGCCACAAGTTGTGGAAAACCTGACGTATACACTTGCAGGAATTGGACCGACTTCTGAGATTCTATGGCAGAGCAATCTGACAGAGCTGGATTACAGACTTGCATGCGATGTTTTACAGATTGGGAAGCGATTTGAAAAGCTTCAGCTGACGATTTACAGCTCGGAAAAGGTAACTGGACAGGACATACAGGTTGAGGTCAAAAATCAAAGTTCGATTCACTGGATCAGAGTATGCTACTTTTTTGTTGTGATGTTAATTCTATCAGGGGCACTCTTATTCATCATAAAAAAGTTAGAACAGGAAAAAAAGAAAGCGATAACTGGTCAAGAATACGGATTTCAGATTGAAACCATTTTCTTTGTGGCGAGTCTCGTGCTAGGTCTGCTCTTGATGCTCAGTAATGGGACCAATCTGACTGGGTTTGATGAACATACTCACTTTGCACGTGCCTATGCAATGTCATTTGACACGACAATTGAAACAACGGAAAGCGCCATGCGCATGAAGGCCAATGACATTCCGCAGTTCGATAATAGAGAGGAACGCAGACTTGTAGAGGCGTATGAAGAACACAATCACGACTTCTCATGGGCAGACATTTCGACTCAGAGCAGATTTGTTACTTATTCTGACAGATCTTATCTGCCGATGGGAATCTTTATGAGAATGGGGAGGGCGATGTCTCTTTCTTTTGCCAATATGATCATGCTGGCAAAATTTGGGAACCTTCTGGCATATAGTCTGCTTGGATTTCTGGCAGTTAAATTTGCGCTGCATAAGAAGGAAATGGTTGCAGCGATTGCATTGCTTCCAAATTGTATTTTTGCAGCCTCTGGGTTCAGCTATGATGCAATTGTGAATGGATTTTTACTTCTGGCTGTTGTTCTGACTGTGAATTTACTCAGCAAAACAGAAAGTAAAATTGCACCTATTACGGTGTTTCTGATTCTTGGAGCCTATATAGGTGGTAGTACAGCCAAACCCGTTTATATGATTATGGCATTCATCCTGGTATTTTTATCAGATGACAGATTTTTAAATAAAGGAAAGGCATGGCTCTTTCGTTTTAGTGTGTTTGCGCTTGTGGCACTCTTTCTTTACGTGATTTTCTTTCCACCAATATCAACAAGTGCCAATTATGAATTGATGGGTAATCTGGCTTATGCAGGGGACAGGCGCAACCAGGGGACAAGTGTTCTAGGGCAGCTTACCTTTATTTTTCAGGATCCTTTACGCTACTCGAAGATTTTACTTGGCATGATGGGAAAAGACTTGGTGGGATATCTGATGGGACCTGGAACCTTTTTCAATTATGGATATCTGGGTGGACTTTCCTGGGGATGGACGCTTACGGGATCTTTGTTACTTCTGTTTGGGAGCCTGTCAGGACCTGATTTTTTGAACGAGCAGGAGGGACTTGGGAAAAAGGATAAAATTCTGACTGCAATCATGATCTTTGGACTGACTGCTGTCATCTACACTTCTATGTACGTAACCTATACTCCGGTGGGGAGTGCTGTAATCGAAGGGGTTCAGGGAAGATATTTTATTCCACTTCTGCTTCCTTTTGTTTATCTGCTGTCGAACAAAAAAAGGAAATTACCTGTTCCAAAGGCTATCTATCAGGTTTTTGTGATAGGATTTCCGATTGTTGCAAACCTTTGGATGATCTATCGGTTTGCATTAAAACCATAAAACGAATTGGAAGTTCAGTGGGAAAGGTATGGTTACAAAAATGATTAGTATCATTGTTCCGGTGTACCAGGGTGAAGCGACTCTGGCGGCCTGTTTAAACAGTATTCTGGCCCAGACTTATCAGGATTTTGAAATCATTGTCGTGAATGATGGTTCGAAAGACCGAACGGGTGCGATTGCAGAGGAATATAGCAGACAGTACCCTAATATTCGTGTAATACAGCAGGAAAATCAAGGTGTTTCGGTTGCCAGGAACGCTGGAATTGCAGCGGCAAATGGAGAATACATTCAATTCTTGGATAGTGATGATCTTCTTTTGGAAGAGGCGTGTCAAACCTTTATGACAGCAATGACAGAGCAAAAGACGGATCTGGTCATTGCGGGATACTGGCATAATTATTACCGGAAACGGGTCTTGAAAACACCCCCTTTTACGGGTACATTTCAGGTAGAGATGGCTGAACCGGAAGTGCTTTCTTTATATCGTGAGGGAACACTGAATATGCCGTGGAATAAATTATACAAGAGAGAACGAATCAGACAAGGATTTCCTGAGACAATGAAACTTGGAGAGGACTTGTTCTTTAACCTGGACTATCTACTTGCGTGTTCGAATTTCACGCTGATAGAAGACCCGGTCTGCTCCTATCGTCAGGATGAAAGAAAAACAAATCTTTCTACGATGGGACAGACGACTGATAATACTCATATTCTGAATCTTTATGAAAAAATGGAACTGTTTTGTCATTCGCTCTATGGAAATGGATGTTTTGAAAAAATGATTGCAGGTAGGACGGTAGAAGAGCTTCTGAATCAGATTAGTGAATCAGCATTTTGCAGAAGGCCGTTCGGAAAAGTCAGAATGGAGTGGATCAGAAGCCAGATTGCGTGGTTTCGAACATTTGAACAGAACAGACAGCAGAAGGGTTATGAAAAGCTGGCTGGGATGGAAGAGCTAAATTATACTGATCACAGGATTCTCTTCGTTGCACTTGCAAATGGATTTCCTAAGACACTTGCGTTTCTAACGTTTATCAGAAGTCTGCTTGTCAGAATAATGAGAGTATTTGGATAATAAGAAATCTGCGACTTGAAAAGACAGGGAGGGGAAGAAACAGCGTGATGAATCAAGAAAACATAAGTGACCTGGCTATAAAAGTTTCAGTCATCGTTCCGGTATACAATGTGCAGGACTACCTTGAGAAATGTGTAAGCAGTATTATTGCACAGACAATCAGACCCCTGGAAATTATATTGGTAGACGACGGCTCAACAGATACTTCTGGTGCACTCTGTGATCAGTTTGAACGTGTATTTTCGACGATAGGGAAAGAAGGCAACGCAGATCAAGATGGAGTGATGCTGAAAGTCATTCATAAACAGAATGAAGGCTTAACAGCAGCCTGGAAAACGGGTTGCCTCGAAGCAAAGGGGGAATTCCTCGGATTTGTTGATGCGGATGATTATATTTTACCAGACATGTATGAAACACTTTATCAAAAGTGTAAGCAGGAAGATGCGCAGATTGCTTGCTGTGGAATCAGACATGTCTTTGAATCGGGGAATCATGACGAATGGAATGATGAAATGCAATTTCCAAAAGAGAGCTATACCGCAGAGGAAATGAAACAGCTTGTGTATCCTGTTTTCTTTAACAATGGAAAGTTCATGGGGAGGGGATTGCAGCCAAACAGGGTTTCGAAGCTTTTAAAACGGGAACTGGTGCTTCGAAATATGTGGCTTTGTGACGATGAAGTTTCTGTTGGAGAGGATTATCAGTTCTCACTTAGCATGTTCTTAGATGCCCAGAAGATAACCATTATTCCGGGTTACTTTCCTTATTTCTATTACATGCATCAAAGGTCCATGACCGGGGTATTCGTGCCGGAATACCTTGAGAAAATAAAGCGAATGAAGCACCATCTGATTCGAGTCTCTGATTATTATGGAAAGTATGATTTTACACAGCAGATACAAAATGATTTTCTATGTCTGTCCGTATTGCATTTAAAAGAGGCAGCGGTCAGAAATAAAAAGGCTGGGTATCAGGTAGCCAGACCTTATATGAAGGCAATCTGTACGGATCCAGAAGTAAGCAAGGCAGTTCGGGAACATACAATGAATGGTTTGACTCTGGCAGAAACCTTATTTGTATTCTTCATGAAGAAAAAATTATATCTATTAGCCTATGTATCAGTGAATTTATATTTTTCATAAAAGAAGTCCCTTGTGATTAATTGCAAACTAATCACAAGGGACTTCTTAAGAGTTAAATAGCTTATTCAAAAATAACTTCATCACCATCTTCAACAATACAGATTGCTGTTTTACCTGTATTGATTACGATTTCATTTCCGTCATCATCAAAATATCTGGTAGGAGTATAATTGCTGTTGATTCCCAGGTTATCAGGCTTCTCCCAGGTAATGTGAATTGCCTTTCCCTGTGTGAAGAAATAGCCATCACGGGTCGTATCATGAATCTGGAAATAGAGATAATCTTTTGGATCCCGCACTTCATAGTAGGTATTCTGTGTGATTACATTCGCAAATGCAAGCTGATTGCCACTTTCTGCATCACACTGTGGATCGCCATAGATCGTTTTGTAATATAAACCGTCGTCCTTGTTATAAGTATAGGTTGACTTTGTTACTGGATAACAGTTGGACAGATCAATAAAAGTAGCATCTTTTGCACCTTTAGCGTCTTCTAATGTATTAGGACTGCTTTCGCTTGCAAACTGGAAATGATCTGCCACATAATATTCATCTCTGTGTGTCAGAGAGAATCCTGCCTTGTCAATTGCAGCCAGGAGCTTCTCACCATTGGTGTAGGCGGTGTGTTCAGAAGCGACGCCGGATCGCTTGACACGATAGTAAGCACCATAGTCAGATCCCATATCTGCGGTTCCGGTTCCGTTTATATTTTCAACATCAGCACGAAGCAAAATGTCAGATACATAGAGAGCTGGACCACCAAAATGTACGATGATTGGGTCCCATTCCAGGGCACAATATACAAAATAATCACGGATACTTCTTATATTACCGATTTGTTCTAAGTCTTTCCAGTCTTTCATAATTGCAAGCTGTCTGGACATTTTTCCTTCTTCAAGGATTTCATAAAATACATCAATCTGATCTAAACCATATTGTGGAAGTGCCACTTTATTCACTGGATACATAACAGCGATCGGTCTTTCGTCAGCAAGTGCTTCATCAATCCATTCGTTTGTCAGTTTGCTTCTGACCATACCATCTTTTGTTTCCTCTTCTTCAACAACAGGCGCATCTTCGGTTTCTGTACCTAGTCCAATGTCTTCAGCACTTACTTCTTCCTGTGCAGCCTCTTGTGTTGCAGTTTCCTCTTTTTTACCACATCCAAATAAAATAACTGAGGAGGAAATGGCAAGAAGGAGGAGAATTCTGAGTTTTTTCATAGAAAAAATTCCTCTCTTTCACTCTGTTAGTTGGCTTTTGACAACAGCCAAAAAAATTATATCATAGAACAAAGAGCAAGTCATTAATATTTCGTTAATATTTCTGTAGCAAATACGTAGTATCTTTGTCTGGAAACAAAAAAATTAAGTTTAAATGCCCCCCCAAGATATGCTATAGTAATATAGATTATCTCGTAAAAAAATAGTATACTATAATGGATGTTCAAAAGACGCGGAGGAAAGTAAAGTGGAACAATTTGAAAATGTGACAGCAGTGAAGAAGGCAAATGTATATTTTGATGGAAAGGTTACAAGCCGATCCGTATTTTTCGAAGATGGAAGTAAAAAAACACTTGGAATTATCATGCCGGGTCAGTATAAATTTGGCACAGTAGAAAAAGAAGAGATGGAAATTCTTGCAGGCGTGATTCACGTGTTACTGCAGGGAAGCGATATCTGGAGCTCATATAAAGCTGGAGAGTGCTTTGAGGTACCAGCAAATAGTGAATTTAGCGTTTCGACAGAAACGGTAGTCGATTACTGTTGTTCTTATATGAAAGAATAAAATCGCACGGTTCAAAAAAAGCGACAGAGTCCGCTAAGGAGGAGTATGAAGATAGCACAGATTAATACTGTGACTGGAAGTGGGAGCATTGGTAAAATCACGGTAGGGCTGTACAAAATAGCTGAGAAATATGGTGACGAAGCCTTTATTCTCTATGGGAGAAGAAAGGCACCGGAAGGGTTACACACAATCAAGACAGGTAACCTGTTCGGATTTTCTCTTCACGTCTGCCGCGGACTCTTGTTTGGAGGAAGTGGGTTTGGATCAACCTTAGAAACCAGAAAACTGATTCGGATTCTGGAATCAGAAAAGCCGGATTTGCTTCATTTGCACAATCTACATGGTTTTTATCTTAATATAGAACTCTTATTTACT
Organism: uncultured Lachnospiraceae bacterium; assembly: GCA_947631985.1. GTDB lineage: Bacteria > Bacillota > Clostridia > Lachnospirales > Lachnospiraceae > SZUA-378. The sequence continues at coordinate 40,797 of CANRNK010000001.1, forward strand.
TATATCAAGCAAAGTAAAATTCCGGTGGTATGGACGCTTCATGATTGTTGGGCGATGACAGGGCATTGTGCCTACTTTGACTATGTTGGATGCAACAAGTGGAAAAGAGAATGCTATGATTGTGTCCAGCAGAGGACTTCCTATCCTTATTCACTCTTACTTGACCGGTCAAGAAAGAATTTCAAGAGAAAGAAAGAAATATTTACCGGAGTAGAGAACCTTACCATCGTATCACCAAGCCAATGGCTGGCAGACATCGTTAAGAGCTCCTTTTTAAAGGGATATCCTGTGCATGTGATTCCGAATGGAATTGACCAATCTGTATTTGTACCTTCCTATCAAGAAATTATCCAGAAGAACCATAAAAGCGGCAGAAGAATTCTTGGAGTCGCTAATATATGGGAGAGAAGAAAGGGTCTTCACTTTTTCGAGCAACTTGCGAGGCTATTACCAGAGGAGGATTCCATTATGCTGGTCGGAGTCAGTAAAAGGCAGCAATGGGAACTTCGCAAGAAGGAAAAAGAAAAGAGACTGCCAGAGGGCAAAATCACAACAATCAGAAGAACCCAGAATCAACAGGAACTGGCGAAGATTTACGCAGAGGCATCGGTTTACGTGAATACAACGTTGGAAGACAACTTCCCAACGACGAATCTGGAGGCACTTGCCTGCGGTACGGGTGTCATCACATTTGACACCGGAGGCAGCCCGGAAGCGGTTACGCCAGAGTGTGGGATTGTTGTTCCGAAGGGAGATGTGAAAGCGCTTTTTCGGGCAATTATGACATTCCGTACAGATACAGAAGCATGTAAAAAAAGAGCAAAGGAATATTGCATGGAAGATAGATTTGACGAATATTATCAACTCTACCACAGCATAGTAAAAGGAAAAAATGAGTAAAAAAGTTTCAATTATTACAACGACCTATCATGATGCAAAGCAACTTGTAAAGGTAGCAGAGCAGGTTTGGCTTCAGTCGTATCAAAATATTGAATATGTAATTATAGATGGGGGATCTACAGACGAAACACCAGAAGTACTTCAGAATCTGCGGGAGAAGTTTGGAGACCGAATTGTTGTTGTATCAGAACCAGATCACGGAATCTATGAGGCAATCAACAAAGGAATCAAAGTAGCAACAGGTGATATTATTGGTTGTTGCTTTGACCGTTTTACGTCCCCAGAAGTGATTGCCAAGATGGTGGAGCAGATGGAACGGGAACGGACGGATGGGATTCATGCGGATCTGAATTATATGAAGGGTGACAGAATTGTCAGACGCTGGCACCAGGGACAGGGCAATATCAGATTTGGATGGATGCCAGGACACCCGACTCTCTACCTGAAAAAAGAAGTGTATGAACAGTTTGGGGGATATCGGGAAGACTACAAAATTGCGGCAGACTATGAATTTATGATTCGTATTTTACGGGATGGAAGTATAAAATTATCCTATCTTCCTGAAGTTCTGATTCATATGGAACATGGTGGAACAAGCACCAATAGCCTGGCTTCCTATTTCTTGTCCTTGAAAGAGGGGCATAGAGCACTCGTAGAAAATCAGATTAAGTTTGCCTGGTTTACAGACTGTTGCAGGACACTTCGCGTATTGCTTCAGTTTTTCCAGAGAAAGCGTGCGAATAGGAATGACAATGAATAATAAAAAAAAATGTCTGGTTATCATTCCGGCATACAATGAAGAAAAGAGCATTCTGGATACGGTACGGGATTTGAAAGAGTACGCTCCGGAATTTGACTATATTGTGGTAAATGACTGCTCAAAAGATGGAACGGTTGCACTTTGCAAAAAGAACCAGATTCCCTTTCTGGATCTTCCGGTCAATCTTGGAATTGGAGGGGCTGTTCAGACAGGCTATCACTATGCCCTTGAAAATGGCTACCAAATAGCGGTTCAGTTTGATGGGGATGGTCAGCATGATGCCAGATACCTGGAGAACATGAAAGAATCACTGGAGAGAGAAAAAGCAGATCTTTTGATTGGATCCAGATTTATCGAAAAAAAGGGATTTCAATCTTCGGGACTTAGAAGACTTGGCATTCGTTATTTTACAATTCTGATCAGAATGCTGACTGGCGTTCGGATCACGGACCCTACTTCGGGAATGCGCATGGCAGGAGAACAGGCAATTCTGATATTTGCAACACATTATCCCAAAGACTACCCAGAACCAGAAAGTGCAGTTGCAGCAATCAGACAAGGGCTTAAACTGGTAGAGATTCCGGTTGTTATGAGGGATAGAATGGAAGGAACTTCTTCCATTTCAGCGGGAAAAAGTATCTATTATATGATAAAGGTGACGCTGGCAATTTTACTGGAGCGAATGAGGAGGTATTGAAACTTATGTATAAGCTGCAAATGATAGCTGCGATTATCCTTCTGGCGGCAATGGGGTATCTGGTTGGAATGATTCGTCGCAGAAAATTGGATATTAAATATGCACTGTCCTGGATGATTATGATTGGGCTGATGCTGATTGTAGATATTTTTCCACCAATCCTCAGTCTGATTTCACATCTGTTTGGGATTGCAACCCCTGTAAACACTTTGTTTTTTCTGGGATTTATTTTTTCCCTTATGCTGATTTTTGTTCTGACGGTATCAGTTTCAAGACTTTCGGACAGGATGAGACAGATGTCACAGGCACTTGCGCTGGCAGAAAAAAGAATACGGGAATTGGAAGAGTCGAATACGAGTGAGACAGAAAATAAAGAGTGATTGTACGCGTGTTTAAGCACGCAGACGGGAGAAAAAATGAAAAAAATAATCATAACTGGATGTAACGGACAATTAGGAAGAGCAATTAATCAGCATTATGCTGGAACAACGGAATATGAACTGGTGAATACAGACGTGGCGGAGCTTGATATTACCAATGTGGATGCTGTTATGAATCTGGTGTCAGCAGTAAAGCCTGTAGCGATAGTGAACTGTGCTGCACATACAGCAGTTGACGCCTGTGAAGTGCAACATGACAGCGCCTATCGAATCAATGCGATCGGTCCGAGGAACCTAAGTATAGCGGCAACAAGAAATCATGCGAAGATGATTCATATCTCGACAGATTATGTATTTCCAGGCAATGGAACGCAGCCCTATACAGAATTTGATGCAGTGGGACCAAATAGTATGTATGGAAAGACAAAGCTTGCAGGAGAAGAATTTGTCAAAACCTTTTCCAATGACTATATCATCCTTAGAACCGCATGGCTCTACGGAGATGGCAAGAATTTTGCAAAGACAATGCTGGCTTTGGCTGAAAAAAATGATGTGATTAAAGTCGTAAACGATCAGCTTGGAACGCCAACAAGTGCCAAAGAACTGGCGAATGCAATTGGAGCACTTCTCCCAACTGATAATTATGGAACATTCCATGCAACCTGTGAAGGAAGTTGCAGCTGGGCAGATTTTGCCAAAGAAATCTTCAGACTTGCAGGAAAAGGTACAATGGTACAGGGAATTTCTACGGCAGAGTTCAATTCACCTGCGGCAAGACCTGCTTACTCCATTCTGGATAATTATATGCTACGCCTGACTGGCGGATATCAGTTTGCCCAGTGGGAAGATGCTTTAACCGAATATATGAGAACAATCTGATAGAATCAAAAAAGTGATAAGGCAAAAATATTAGAATTAAAAATATTAGAATAGAAAAGTAGGACTTCGTCATGGAGCAGAAAAAAGAACGCCTGTTATATCTAGATGGAATGAAGGCATTGGCATTGTTCTTTGTGTTTAACACCCATTTTCTGAATGCTTTTTATAGTGGAATCTATACTTTGAATCCCAAGGATTTTAAAACCAGCTCTGGTGTGGAATGGATCATTGGAGCAACCCCATTAAACCTTGTGTATGCTGGGAAGCTTGGAGCCAGAATTTTTCTTGGTATCAGCGCTTTTTTGGTGGTGTGGAATTATTTTAACTCTTATAAAATCAGTTCCCCATTTCAATTTGTAAAGAGTGTCTGTAAAAGATATCTAAGGCTTCTGCCGGCAATCGCCGTTGTAAACGTATTGGTGTGGGCGGGTATGATGTTGGGACTGTATCAGAATAAAGAAGCAGCACAGCTGATTGGAACACAAGAATTTTATGGAGTTTATAACCAATTCAGTCCGAGTGTGGTAGATGCCTTGAAGGAAGCAATTTATGGCTGCTTTATTCTGGGTAGTAACGATTATAATGGGCCATTATGGTTCATTCAGTATGAGTTTCTTGGTTGTATGTTACTCGGACTGATTCTCATGGTGTTTGGAAAGTACAAATTACGATATCTTTGTTATGGAATTGGAATTGTTGTATTTATCAGATCAGATTATCTGGTTATGATTCTATGTGCCCTCGCAGCAGATGTAATGGTTCATTATGAAGACCTGATTGAGGGAATACTTGCTACCAGTCTGATTCCAGTGCTTAGGGTAAGCGTGAGAAGTCTGTTGTGGCTACTTGTGATCCCGGCATTTTACTTTGCAACCTTTCCGTCATATGGTACGAATCTGGAGAATAGCATCTATGCCTTTCTGCCAGCCAAGGTTCTATTCTATTATAATATTGTGATTCCTTGTATTCTGGTTTTAATTGCTTATTTAAAGCCCTTGCGGAAGGTGATGGAATGGAAGGGATTTGCAAAACTGAACCGAATTTCATATTGTTTTTATCTGATTCATTTTCCAGTATTATGTATGTTCTCATCCTGGTTCTATCTGAATGGATACCAGAATGTGAATTACCATATTTTAACGTTATTAAACTATGTGGCAACCATTAGTATTGTGATGATACTATCCTTTTTCTTAACAAAAGTGATTGACCAGCCTGCGGTCAGACTTGCGGGCTTTGTTACAGGCAGATAGGTGCACAATGGAACAAAAAATCAAATCAAAAAACAATGCAAGACTTGATTGGATTGACCTGAGCAAATCAATTGGTATTTTCTTCGTCTTACTCAGTCATTCGCAAGTAAACATACCCCTGGTTAGTGGACTTGGGAATTTATTCTACATTGGAATCTTTTTTGTGATTGCGGGATACACGTACCATGATGAAGAAGTTCCGGTAGTTTGGTTTGCATGGAAGAAAGCAAAAAGAGTGCTGGTTCCTTATTTACAGTATAGTATGGCACTATTTCTGATTATGAGTTTGAAACGGATTTTGGAAGGAAGCTTCACCAAGAGCGAAACACTTACTTCTTTGTTTGGAATCTTTTATGCAAGGAACCAGATTGGCAGGGTGGGGGTCCCGGAAAAATCGTTGCTTGATGTGATGAATGCTCCGTTGTGGTTCCTTCCTGCTTTTTATCTCTCGTTTGTGTTATTTCATGTTCTGGTACGAATTGGAAAAGAAAAATTACTTCTCTTCACTTTGATCAGTATGATAATTGGAATGAGTCTGCATTACCTGAGTCCTGTACTATTGCCATGGAGCATAGATACCGCATTTTTGTTTGAGGGAATGTTCGCAGCAGGATATTTTGCCAAACTCTTGATGAGTGAAAAAAAGCAGTCGTTTTGCTTTTGCCAAGAGTTGGTTAAAAGAGCAGATTTTCAGTATTTATTAGTGGTTGGTTTTTTTATTGGGATGTTAATCTTACAATTCTATAACGGTAGAATGAATCTTTCGATTGGGGACTTTGGAAAAACTGTATATGGGGGGTTCTTTGGAGTCATCTTTGGAGCAATTTTTGTAATGCTTCTCTCCAAAAATATACCCTGGAAAATCTTTACTCCTTTTCTCCAGACAGGACAGAACTCAATGCAGATTATGGCATTTCACTTGTTAAGCTTTGAAATATGCAAAGTGCTGATGAATCCCTTCCTACCAGAGTTTTGGGATCAGAACACCCTGACATCAAAGTTGATAAGAGTTGTTATCGTGATTGGTACAATGATATTCATTACGAGAGTATCTGTCTGGATAAGGAACTGGAAAAAGGGAAGGGTTGATCAGTATGAAAGAACGTAGTCAGACAGTGGATGCAGTCAAAGGGGTGGCAGCAATTTTGGTTATGATAGGACATTGCATCGTGTTAAATCACATGGAAGATGGACTTGTCTATGATATGATCAAGTCTGTTCAAATGCCCCTATTTATGATTGTGTCGGGTTACCTTGTCCTATATGCAAAGGAAGTCGATACCTGGTCCGGTCTCATTTCACAGATCAAAACAAGAGCAACAGTCTGCCTGGTGCCTTTTTTTGTATGGACCATTTTGCTTCATCCATTTACGATTAAGGAAAGTCTCGGGACAGTTATGTTCCAGCTTGATAAGGGTCTTTGGTTTCTTATGGTTTTATTTTTACTAAGCACTGTAATGAATCTGGCAAAATTCAGGAGCAATCCCATTCTATTTGGGGGTGTCTGGCTCTTGTTTTGTGTTCTTCTCTTGTTACAAATTCAGATGGGAAATACATTCCTGAGTCCACATCTGTCATTGTACTATGCGCCCTTTTATCTTGGTGGATATCTGGGTGGTGTCGCAATGCAATATTTTGGATTTGCGAAAACAAAGACAGATAAAACGAAGACAGATAAAGCTGGATTAGGCAGCGTCCTTGTTGCAGTAATATTATTTGCTCTGTTTTTTTACCTGAATTTTCGCTTTGATATGATAAAAGCCACCAATAAAGCGGAACTCATCATGCAAATACTATCTGCTATAACAGGAAGCCTGGCGATACTCCTCGCGGTACAAAAAATAAAAGGAAAGAGCAAACAGCTTCTTTCCCTGATTGGCAGGTATACACTTGAAATTTATGTGATTCACTATCATTTCGCCACTCTTTTGTGGAGGAATACAGAGCCGGTTACGACACTTGGCGCCTTGTGGATTAGCAGAGTCTTTTTATCGTGGGCGCTGATGACGTTACTTACGGTTCCTGTGATTGTGCTGTTCAAAAGAAATAAGCTGACGGACATTTTACTGTTCGGTCAGCTCGATCGATACCTTAAAAATAAACACTAACAGCAACGACAACTCCAAGAATCGCGCCAGCCAAAACCTGCAACGGAGTGTGTCCGATAAACTCTTTTAGCTTATCCTGGGCTTTCATATTACTTCCCATGCTGACAAATACTTCCATCATTTCATTTAGCACTTTTGCCTGGTTACCAGCTTCTCTGCGTACTCCAATGGCATCATACATAACGATGATTGCAAAAATCATTGCAATCGCGAACTGAAAGCTCTCACCACCGTATTCCATTCCAGTCGTTGTTGCGAGTGCACAGACTGTTGCAGAATGAGAACTTGGCATACCACCACTTCCGAAAAGACGCTCAGCCACAAATTCTCTTGTAAACCAGAGATGAATGAGAGTTTTCAGGATTTGCGCTACCCCCCAGCCAATGATGGCAGACATTAATATTTTGTTAATCAGCATTTCTCTTAAAAAGCTCATTTATTTTTAATCTCCTAGTATTCTTCAGACTTTCTATATCCTTGTCTATTATATACATCAATATAGAAAAAAACAAGCCAAACAAACACTTCAAACGAGTCAAAACAAACACTTCACATAAGTCATGAATCAAATTTACATTCGCTTTACAAGGGTTACCATTTTTTTCGGTACTCCAGTGGAGTGTTTCCTTCTAACTTCTTAAATACTTTAATAAAGTAAGTGGCATCCTGGAATCCACAGCGGATAGCAATGTCCTCAATAGAATCTGTTGAAAAGCGCAAGAATGACTTGGCATGCGAAATGCGCCTGGCGGTCAGATCCTGTCCAATGGTAACGGAGTGGATTCGCTTGTATTCTCTGGAGAGGTGATATTTACTAATGAAAAAGCGCTCTGCCAGATCATCTAAACTGATTCGCTCTGTTGCATGTGTTTCAATGTAAGTCCGGATGAGGTTCATTTTATCCTGGATTGAATTCTCCAGAAGGGAAGACTTGCGATTTTCCAGAAAACATGAGGTGACAAGCTGTGTCAGGTATTGGTGAGAAATGAGCTCAGTCAGACCAGATTCTTCTTTTTGCACAGAATATAGATGAGAAATTGTGCTTGTAAAGGGGTCTAGGTGGGGTGGGCGGAACAGGAAATGATGTTCCTGCTCCAAAAAAAGACGATAAAAGGAAGGGGCTTCCTGTCCGTAAAAATGAACCCACATTAAGGTCCATGGATGATCGGGGCTACTTTCGTGCGAATAGCCAAGGCTGCAGTCAATTAAGATACAGTCACCAGCAGTTAAACTATGGAAAGATCCATTATAGAAGAGGCGCCCACTACCTGAGACGACGATAAAAAAGAGGAGAGACTCCAGATTCTGTCTTCGGCTGATGTGGGGTTCGATACTTTCTAATGTTCCAACCTCCTGAACATAGAGAAAATGCTTCCTGGCATAGGAGGAAGGGGTGGAGAGAATTCGATCAGAACGGGACTTTGCCATGATAACCTCCATTGGACTAAAATGCGAATAGCAATATTTTACTATTAATAGGCAATATTTTGAGTTGTTACTAGCATTATACAGTAGTATACTCTCATGGGAAAGCGCAAAATTTAACAAATAAAAGAAAATAATAGGAGTATAGAGATGAGAAATGTAGCATTAATCACAGGAGTAACAGGACAGGACGGGTCATACCTGGCAGAATTTTTATTAGACAAGGGTTATGAAGTGCATGGTCTTGTCAGAAGGCATAGTATTTCGAATACATCGAGAATTGATCACCTGATCCATTCTGACTACAATAGAGTAAAGTTTTTTCTTCATTTTTCAGACATGACAGACTCAAGCAATTTGATGAGACTGATGTCGGAAATCAGACCAACAGAAGTATACAATCTTGCAGCACAGTCTCATGTAGGAGTTTCTTTTGATGTTCCAGAATACACAGCAGAGGCAACAGGTGTGAGTACCTTGAAACTATTAGAGGCGATCCGTGTAAATGGAGGCAACTGCAGATACTATCAGGCATCTACTTCTGAATTGTTCGGAGGAATTCCAGAGACAGCACCACAGAGTGAAACCACTCCATTTTATCCAAAGAGCCCTTATGGCGTGGCAAAATTATATTCTTACTGGATTACAGTTAACTACAGAGAGTCTTATAATATGTACGCATGCAATGGAATTTTATTCAATCATGAATCACCAAGAAGAGGTGAAAACTTTGTAACGCGTAAGATTACGATGGCAGTAGCCAGTATTGTAGCAGGAAAACAGGAAAAATTATCCCTTGGCAATATGAACGCAAAGCGTGACTGGGGATTTGCAGGAGATTATGTTGAAGGAATGTGGCTGATGCTCCAGCAGGATAGTCCAGAAGATTATGTACTTGCAACGAACGAGACACATACGGTAAGAGAGTTCGTCGAAGCCTCCTTTGAAGAACTCGGAATCACAATCAAATGGGAAGGAACCGGAGTGAATGAAAAAGGATATGACAGCAAAACCAACAAATTATTAGTTGATGTCAATCCTGAGTTCTATCGTCCGGCAGAAGTGGAATTCCTGTGGGGTGATCCGACGAAAGCTGAAAAAGAGCTTGGATGGAAGAGAAAAGCTGACTTTAAGAAATTGGTAGCGATGATGATGGATGCGGATCTTTTGACAATCGCAGGAATGGGTTGCGAGGAATTTAAAACAGGAAAAAATGCTAAAAAAGAAGAGCACGCTAAAGTGGAGAAACACTAAAATCCTGTATCAGAAGGTAAATAAGAGGCTGATTTTATACAGCAGCTAATATAGTTATAAAAGTAAAAGAAAGCAAGGAAGAAGGCTCGTTTTATGAACAAAACAGATAAGATATATGTAGCAGGACATAGAGGGTTGGTGGGAAGTGCAATCGTCCGCAACCTGGAAGCAAAGGGGTATACGAATGTAATCGGCAGGACACATCATGAATTAGACCTGACCAATCAGGCACAGGTGAGGGCTTTTTTTGAACAGGAAAGACCAGATGTAGTCGTACTTGCAGCGGCAAAAGTAGGTGGAATCAATGCAAACAATACACAGCCGGCAGAGTTCGCTTATGTTAATCTGCAGATTCAATGTAATGTAATCCACTGCTGTCATGAATTTAAAGTAAAAAAATTATTATTCCTGGGAAGTACCTGTATCTATCCAAAGCTGGCACCTCAGCCGATACCGGAATCAGCACTTTTGACCGGACCGTTAGAAGAGACCAATGAGGCATATGCCATTGCCAAGATTGCGGGCCTTGAAATGTGTAAGTTTTATAAGCAGCAATATGGAGATGATTTTATCAGCTGTATGCCAACGAATCTATACGGACCGCATGATAATTATGATCTGAGTGGGTCCCATGTTATGCCCGCTATGATTCGCAAGTTCCATGAAGCAAAAGTGAATGGGAAACCAAGTGTGGAACTCTGGGGTAGTGGAACACCACTCCGGGAATTCCTGTATGTAGATGATATGGCAGATGCCTGTGTCTATTTGCTGGAACATTACGGAGGCATAGAACATGTCAACATTGGAACCGGCAAGGAAGTCAGCATCCGTGAGTTAGCAGAAACAGTTCAAAGACAAGTGGGGTTTGTTGGTGAAATTATCTGGAATAAAGAGATGCCAGATGGAACGCCAAGAAAGCTAACGGATGTAACAAAGCTGCATTCGCTTGGATGGAAGCATAAAGTGGACCTCGAAGAAGGAGTAGGACTTGCCTACCAGTGGTTTAGAGACAATATTGATGATGCAAGATTGGAGAATCATGAATAGATTTGGGGTAATCATGGCGGGGGGCGGTGGAACCAGATTCTGGCCGTTAAGCCGGAAAGACCTGCCAAAACAGTTCTTAAATCTGACAGGCGGAGATCTGATGGTAAATGAAACCATCGACAGACTTGCCAGATCAGTCTCGAAAGAGGATATCTTCATTGTGACGAATCATCTTCAGGCACAGCTTATGCTGTCATCAACAGATGGCCGGGTGAGGGAGGATCATATTCTTGCAGAACCAGCAGCGCGCAATACTTCAGCGTGCATTGGCTATGCAGCACTTGAAATTGTGAAAAAATATGGGGATGGTATTATGTGTATTCTGCCATCCGATCATTATATCAAAGACATGGAAGGGTACGACGCCGTGATGGAAGAGGCGTTCCTCGCTGCGGAAAAAACAGATTATTTAATTACAATTGGAATCAAGCCAACCTTTCCGGCAACTGGGTATGGCTACATAAAAAGTAGCGATCAAAAAATTGCAGGGTATGCCAAAGCGGAAGATTTTGTAGAGAAGCCGGATGTTAGAACGGCAAAGGAATACCTTCAGGAGGGAAGCTTTCTATGGAACAGCGGAATGTTTGTCTGGAGGGCGTCTACCATATTAAAACACTTTGAAGCATTGCTTCCAGATGTCTACGCCTGTCTTCAAAAAATCGAACTGGCGATGAATACACCGGATGAAATGAAGGTGTTGGAAGAGGTCTACCCAACGATTCCTAAGATTTCAATTGATTATGGAATTATGGAACGCTCCACAGAGGTACTGGTGTTGGAGGGCAACTTTGGTTGGAACGATGTGGGAAGCTGGGATGCGCTCCAGTCCTTATATGATGAGGATGAAAATGGTAACATTATCTATGGGGAACAGATTCATATTGATACCAAGAACTGCATTTCTTATGCCAAGAACAAACTGATTGCTGCAATTGGGGTAGAAGATCTCATTATCGTTGAGACAGATGATGCGGTTCTTGTCTGCCACAAGGATAAAGCGCAGGATGTCAAAAAAATAGTGGAAGGCCTTGGAGAGCAGGGCAAAACTGAATATTTATAATTAAAAAACGGCTTATGCCGTTTTTTTGTTCCTGAATGAGTAGAATTGTGGTAAAATATCAGGTAAATGTAGTTGTGAAAATGAACAAAAATGAAAATTAGGGAGTAGCACTTATGAAGCAGGAAACAAAAGTCTTCTATATGCATGCGGGAAGTGGGAACCATGGTTGTGAAGCTCTGGTTCGGTCAACTTGTGAGCTCCTGGGACAAAAGGTAAGACTGGTTTCAGGTAAACCAGAAGAAGATATTCTTTATGAGATTAACAAGCTATGCGACATAGTTCCTTATCATAGAGTGACACAGAACCGGCTTCACCATATGGCCTTATTCCTAAGAAAAATACTCTTTCGGGATAAAGATTGTTATGCAAAATACCAGTACCAGGAAATTCTAATGCCGAAGGTCTATCCACTCTGTCTTTCGATTGGTGGGGATAATTACTGCTATGAGGATATGCTGACAGAGTTGCTATCTGTGAACAGGCAGCTGCGAAAACAGGGAAGCAAAACTGTTCTTTGGGGCTGTTCGATTGAGCCAGAGATCCTTAAGCGGAGAGAAGTCAGAGAAGATTTACAAGGGTACCGATTGATTGTAGCCAGGGAATCAATTACCTATCAGGCATTATGCGAAGCAGGACTAGGAGAAATCAGTGTGTTATGTCCGGATCCTGCGTTTCTGCTACAAACACAGTCCAAGATTTATGAGCCAGAATTTAGCGAAAACGGGGTAGTTGGAATTAATCTGAGTCCTTTGATTATGAAAAGCGAGTCACATCCCGGTGTGACAGTGGAGAATTACCGAGAACTGCTTCGTTATATTTTGGAGGATACCAAGATGAGTATCGCTCTGATTCCACATGTTGTATGGGACGGCAATGACGACAGGGTGCCGATGCAAAAGTTATATGACGAATTTACAAAAAATGGGACGAATACAAAGCGAATCAGAATCATAAAAGACTGTAACTGTATGGAATTAAAGGGATATATTGCAGCGTGTGATCTCTTTATCGGAGCAAGAACTCATGCGACGATTGCGGCGTATTCATCCCATGTTCCAACACTTGTAGTAGGCTATTCTGTGAAGGCAAGAGGAATCGCACGGGATCTGTTTGGAACCTTTGAAAACTATGTGTTACCGGTGCAGGAGCTGGAAGAAAAGGAAGACTTGTCAAAGGCATTTCGGTGGCTGGAACAAAATCAGACACAGATTCATGACCATTTGATCCACACAATGCCCGACTACAAAAAAAAGGCAGAAAGTGCCAGAAACTATCTGGATGAAATCAGAGAGATTGAGACATGAGCAGAGTAAAATATGTGGCAAAAAATATAGCATTTGGATATGTGGGAAATCTGGTCAGTACTGTAATGGGATTTGTACTCAGGACTGTCTTTATCATGAACCTGGATATGACATTACTGGGCGTTGACGGTCTGTATGGAAGTGTACTTACTGTGCTGTCTCTGGCGGAACTTGGCATTGGAACGGCGATGAACTTCTCTTTATATAAACCTGTTGCAGAAGGCAACAGGGAGAAGATCAAATCCTATATGCAGCTCTATAAAAAGGCTTATTTTATCATTGCAGGCGTAGTTTGTCTGATTGGATTGGCAATTGCACCATTTCTGTCTTTTATTATAAAAGAACCCGGGGTGATTAGCCGGAGTGAACTTACCATTTATTATTTTGTGTTTCTTTTCAATACAGTCAGTACCTATTTTGTTGCGTATAAATACAGTCTGGTCAATGCGCAGCAGAAGAATTATATTCAGACCAATATCCTTACGGTTAGTAAACTACTTACAACGGTTGCGCAGGTCATCGTAATTCTTGTGACGAAAAGTTTTCTTCTCTATCTACTGAGTGCAGCAGTCATTGAGCTGGCTCAAAAGATTTTTGCCAATTATTATCTCAATCGGTTGTACCCCTATCTTCTGGAAAAAAATGTTACCAAACTGACCAAAGAAGAGACCAGACCTATTATAGAAAATACAAAAGCATTGATCTACCACAAAGTTGGGGATGTGGCCAGATTACAGACAGACAATATTATTATCTCGACTTTTATTAATGTCACTTTGGTTGGGTACATTTCCAATTATAATATGGTTCTGACAGCAGTGTCAGGATTTGTCAATATTATCTTTAATTCTGTGTTATCCAGTTTTGGGAATCTGATTGCTACAGAAACGAAAGAGAAGCAGTACCAGATGTTTCGCGTTTATAAGTTTCTGGCTGCCTGGATCTACGGGTTGTCAGCGATTGGCTTCTATTACCTGCTCTCCCCTTTTATAGCACTTTGCTGGGGGGAAGATATGGTGCTTGGTGGTGCAATTGTAGCATGCATTCTTACAGATTATTATTTTAAAGGACTCAGAATTGTACAATCTAATTTTAAGACGGCAGCAGGTGTATTTGCGGCGGATCAGTATCTGGCGCTGATACAAGGAGCAGTTAACCTGGTCATTTCCATTATTCTGGTTCAAAAAATCGGACTGGTTGGCGTCTATATTGGGACAATTATATCTGGGCTGATTGCTAATTTTACGAAACCCTACCTGATTTATAAAATTTGTTTTGAGAAAAGCGTAGTTGGTTATTATAGGGAGTCAGCAGGATACCTGCTTGTACTCCTGCTTTCGGCAGTTGCGATTTATCCAATTGCTTCCTATTTTGCACAAACCCTGTCTGCGAAGGGATTTTTAGTAGTATTTTTTGCAATTCTTGTGGTTGTGAATGCGATCTATTATTTCTTTTTTCATAAATCGCAGGAGTTTCTGTATTTGAAATCACTGATTTTGAAAAAGAGGGGGTAGAAAATGGTTCTGAAGACAGCAACAATGGAACATGCAAAATCGCAATTGAGACAATACCCCTATCAGAATACAGGATGGTATCTTCGAAGAATCGTCAAGGGAATTCTCTTCTCCAAGCCACTCTATCTGGATCATTATTCCTGGCCAAATGCATTGTTAGGGATGGGGCTTGAACAACAAAATCTTCTTGAACTATTAAAAATTCATTATGACACTTGGATTCAAAAAGGAATCAGGTTACATTCAACGGACAATGTATTATGTGGGTCGACGCTTCTCTACTTATATGAAGAGACAAAAGAGGAGAGGTATCTTAGTGCAGCGGATGAGATCATGGAATATTTGGCGGATCATCCAAAAACAGAGAGCGGAATCCTGCCTTATCGTGCAAAGCAGACGGATGAGGTCTTTATTGATACAATTGGTATCGTGATTCCCTTTCTGGCCCGCTATGCCTGTGCCAGAAAAAATCAGCGCGCTGCACGGATGGCAACAAACCAGCTGATTCAGTTTCTGGAATATGGAATGGATGCAAGGAGTGGATTGCCTTACCATGGGTATCTGGTCTCGAACCAATGTAAACAAGGAATGATTGGATGGGGAAGAGCCTGTGGATGGTTCTTGTTTGGGATGGCAGAATATCTTTTCTGGATCAAGAATACAGAATACAATGAAATTTTCCCGGGAGAATATATTAGAATCAGAGAAGCCTGCCTAAAGTTTCTTGCGGTGGTAGAATCCTATCGCCTGGAAAATGGACATTTTTCCTGGCAGTTGCCCGCAATCGAAGGTCCAGCCGACAGTTCGGCAACCGGTTTGATTACCGTGGCGATTCTGCGGCTCGTTCAGGCTGGTATCATGGAAGAAAAAGAAGGATTGCATTTTGCCAATCTGGGTCTGAAGGCAATCGCAACTTCTGAGAAAAATGGAGAAATTATGGATTGCTCGGCAGAGTGTGAGGGGTTTGGATGTTACCCACAGGTGTATGCTTCGTATCCCTGGTCAGTTGGACCGGCGATTATGGCGGATGCTCTGTATGACCTGATGATAAGGGGGACACATGATCATCATTAAAATGAGTGGAGGTCTGGGCAACCAGCTCCAGCAGTATGCGCTGTATGAAAAGTTTAAGTACCAAGGGATAGAAGCCAGATTAGACACAAGCTGGTTTGATAAAAACGTGAAGAAGTATCAAACAAGGGAGTTGGAAATCAAACGGTTCCCTAAAGTTTTGTTAGAACTGTGCACGATAGAGGAGAAAGAAAAGCTGATTGGAAAAGATACCTTCAAGGATAAAATCATTCGTACTCTGAACAGGCGAAACAGTAACGTTTTTCGAGAGTCTGCAATGTATCATCCAGACCTGTTTGAGAAAAGAGATGCCTACCTGGAAGGATACTGGGCATGTGAAAAATATTATGCAGATATTCTGCCAATGCTTCGAGAAAAGCTTCTTTTTCCAGAAAGTGACAATCCTGTCAATCTGGATACGGTGCTGAAGATGCAACAGGAATGTTCTGTTAGTGTTCATATCAGGAGAGGCGATTACCTGGACCCCGAAAATGAGGCATTGTTTGGCAATATCTGTACAGAAGACTACTATCAATCCGCAATCGCCTTTTTTCAAAAAAAAGATCCTGGGACAAGATTTTATCTCTTCTCGGATGACCCTGAGTATGTGAGAGCACATTTTCAAGGAGAGGAAATAGTTGTCGTCGACTGGAACAAAAGAGAAGACTCCTTCTACGATCTTTACCTGATGAGCATGTGCCAGCATCATATTTGTGCAAATAGTACCTTTAGCTTCTGGGGAGCAAGATTGAATCGCAATCCTGAAAAAATCATGATCAGACCATGTAAACATAAAAATACCCAGACCTTTGACCCAGACCTTATGAAAGAGCTTTGGACGGGCTGGACATTCATTGATGTAGACGGAAGGATACTGTAATGCTACTACTATGTGCACTCATGTTATTTTTGGTTCCGGCATTGCTTGGGATTCTGGTAACTGGAATTAGAAAAGAAGGCATGAAAGAATGCAAAGAAAATGAAAACAGAATCAGATTATATGAAGAGATTCGTTATGTGTATCTGATTGGGGTAATCACAATGCTGCTTTTGACTGGTGCGATTGTTCTGGCAGCAGACGCCATGAAGATTGCGTTTCATACTTATGTGTGGAGTTACTGGTGTATCGTTGCGATGCTTGTCCTTGTGGGGATTCTGTTATTTCGAAGATGTCTGGAGGAATGTGTCAAAACAATCAGATTCAGGAGAACAGACTGGATTCCTGTAATTCTGTTTTTGCTCCTGATTCCGAATCTAATCTGGTTTCTTCCAGATACCAGCAACGATTTGACGATGCAGACGATTCGGACAACCATCTATACGGATCACTTTTTTGAAGCGGACCCAATGACAGGTCAGATGTTGTTTGGCAATGTTTCTCTCAATACTAAAATTAACATCCTTCCTTTTTTCTATGCGGGCTTTCTGGGATTAACGCAGGCAACGGCGGGAACGTTTTTGTATCTAATTGTGCCGGTATGGGTACTATTTCTGGTTTACCTGGTGTCAGGATTATGGGCGGAACTCTTGTTTCGGGAAAAAGCAAAACAAAGGGCTGTATTTCTGAGCCTGATTGGAATTCTGTTTTTCTTTGGGAATACCTTGTTCACTTCGCCGTCCTTTCTTCTATTTCATCGCGGCTGGACGGGAGAAAGCATTTTGGTGCTTGTGATGCTTCCTTTTCTGTTTTATTTGCTGTCGTGCCAGGATACCCTGAAAAAGGCACGCTTCTGGCCGGTTATATTCGTAATGTTGTCAGTGTATTTTATAGTGCCTGTTCAGGCAGCGAATGGATACCTGCTACTAACGATTGCAATCTGGCTTCTCGCCAAGCTGATATTTTTATTCTATAAAAAGTTTTTATAATTGGAAGTGGGTGTGAAAGAAACTATGATAAAAGATGCCTTTACATTAATTGGACATGTGAATCAGACAATCAATCTGTATGGAAAATATAATGCCTTATTTTTTGTGGCAATTCTGTTCCTTTTTCTCAAGAAGCAAACAAAAAATACGCAGGGAAAAACAATGGAGAGTGAGGATGTTTTGTTCTTTCTTAGTTTGTCGGGGCTACTTTTGGTAGCAAATCCGCTGATCATAGCCTTCTTCCTCAAGCTGTTGCCCTACTTTGCAAACTACTGGCAGACCTTGTGGGTCATACCGGGGTTTTATCTGATTGCACAGGCAGGTGCAACCCTATTTGCACAGCTTGG
>CANRNK010000002.1 GCA_947631985.1 uncultured Lachnospiraceae bacterium
TGAAAGAAAGATGTAGTAAATGAAAGAAAGATGTAGTAAATGAAAGAATAAAAGGTGCAAAAAATTATAAAATTGTATCAACTTAAAAAATGCATCCTATATACGGAAATAGTAATTGACAAACCAGAACAAATGTTTTATTCTGGTTACATAAGCAGAACAAATGTTCTTAGAGGGAGATCACATGTTAAGAGAAGAAAAATTAAAAGCATTAGATGTCGCACTTGTACAGATTGAGAGACAGTTTGGTAAAGGGGCAGTAATGAAGTTAGGTGATTCAAAAGCACAGATGAATGTTGAAACAACGCCTACTGGTTCACTTAGTCTGGATTTGGCACTTGGACTTGGAGGAATTCCAAAAGGAAGAGTGATTGAAATATATGGCCCTGAATCCAGTGGTAAGACAACTGTAACGCTTCATATGATAGCTGAAATTCAAAAAAGAGGTGGGATAGCTGGTTTTATAGATGCAGAGCATGCTTTAGATCCTGCGTATGCGAAGAATATTGGTGTTGATATTGACAACCTATATATATCACAACCTGATAATGGAGAACAGGCGTTAGAAATAGCTGAGACAATGGTTAGATCTGGCGCAATTGATATTGTTGTAGTGGATTCGGTTGCAGCACTTGTTCCAAAAGCAGAAATTGATGGTGATATGGGTGATTCTCATATGGGGTTACAAGCAAGGCTGATGTCTCAGGCGCTCAGGAAGTTAACTGCAATTATTAGCAAGTCAAACTGTACAGTTATTTTCATCAATCAGCTTCGTGAGAAGATTGGCGTCATGTTTGGTAGCCCTGAAACAACGACAGGTGGTCGTGCTTTGAAATTCTATGCTTCCATTCGAATGGATGTAAGAAGAGTGGAATCCTTAAAGCAAAGTGGAGAGGTAACTGGAAACAGAACACGTGTTAAAGTTGTGAAAAATAAAATTGCTCCGCCATTTAAAGAAGCTGAATTTGATATTATGTTTGGACAGGGCATTTCATATGAAGGTGATGTCCTTGATCTTGCCGCAGAAATTGATGTAATTAATAAAAGTGGTGCATGGTATGCATATGAGGGAAATAAAATTGGACAGGGACGTGAAAATGCAAAAAATTTCTTGAAAGAGAACCCTGAAATTTGTGAAGCAATCTCTCAAAAAGTAAGAATACATTATCATCTAAATGGCGCAGAAGCGGAACAAGTAGTGGACTCAAAAGATGCGAAAGAACAAGCAGTAGCACAGGAAACAAAAGAGAAAAAGACTAAATAGATTTATAAATAGTAGAATATGAGGATTTCTTTCATGTTATGTACTTCCCTGATTGATTTTGATAAAAAAAGAGTTAAAGTATTTCTTGATGAAGAATTCGCCTTTGTGTTATACAAAGGCGAATTAAATTTATATGGAATTAAAATAGATCAAATTTTAAATGAAGAAAATTACCATGAGATTGTGCATGTTGTTTTAGTAAAAAGAGCAAAGCTAAGAGCTGCCAATTTAATTGCGAAGAGAGAATACACCCAGAAACAGATTGAAGATAAACTATCACAGGGGGGATATCCAAGGTCCTGTATAGAAGCTGCAATCAAATTTCTATTGGAATATCATTACCTTGACGATAAAAGATATGCCAGGAATTATCTTTTGAGCAGGGTTGCATCTAAAAGCAGGAAACAGTTGGTTATGGAACTGAAAAACAAAGGAATTGAGATAGATACGATTGAAACTCTTTTTGATGAAGCAAATGTAGAGGGTGATACAGAAGAAAAAGCAGTAAGATTACTATTGAAAAAAAAGAAATTTGACTTTAAGGCAGCAACATATGAAGAAAGAGAAAAAATGAAAGCCTTTTTATTTCGAAGGGGATTTCCATCAGAAATCATTCGTAATGAGGTTAATTCAAGTGAATATGACGAAGAACACTATGGATTGTAAGGGAAAGCTTTGTTAGTTTTGCTTGACATAACATCAATTTCAGTTTAAAATTTAACTGTTGTAAATTGCGAATTAGATTGCAGGAAACACTGCATTCTATCCTGATATTAGAACAATGAAAATTAAATAAGGAGGTGCTCCTGTATATGGCTGGTATTGTAATAGCTGTTATTGTAACTCTGATTGTTGGAGTTCCCGCAGGTGCTTTTATTGGAACAACTTATAGAAAAAGAATAGTTGAAGCCAAGATTGGTAATGCGGAGGACAAAGCGAGAGAGATTATTGATGAAGCTCTAAAAATAGCTGAAAACAAGAAGCGCGAAGGATTACTGGAAGTCAAAGAAGAGTCGATTCGTACGAAGAACGAATTGGACAAGGAAATCAAAGAACGAAGGGCTGAAATCCAGAGATTTGAGCGCAGAGTTCAGCAAAAAGAAGAGAACATTGATAAAAAGTCGGAGGCTATTGAAAAAAAAGAAAGTAGTTTGGCGGCAAAAGAAGAGGACATTGCAAAACAGAAGGAAGATATTGCAAAACTGAATGAGCAAAGAGTACAGGAACTAGAGCGAATCTCAGGATTAACCTCCGAACAAGCAAAAGAGTATTTGTTGAAAATTGTTGAAGAAGAAGTAAAACATGAAAGTGCTATCTTAATTAAAGAACTGGAAAACAGAGCAAAAGAAGAAGCAGATAAAAAAGCGAAAGAACTTGTAGTCAATGCAATTCAAAGATGCGCAGCAGACCACGTTTCTGAAACGACAATATCTGTGGTTCAACTTCCGAATGATGAAATGAAAGGAAGGATTATTGGTAGAGAAGGAAGAAACATTAGAACTCTCGAAACAATGACCGGTGTTGATTTAATTATTGATGATACACCAGAAGCTGTTATTTTATCAGGTTTTGACCCAATCAGAAGAGAAGTTGCAAGAATTGCGCTTGAAAAACTGATTGTAGATGGACGTATTCATCCAGCCAGAATTGAAGAAATGGTTGAAAAAGCACAAAAAGAAGTTGAAGTAATGATCAAAGAAGAAGGGGAAGCCGCAACATTAGA
The DNA here is from genome assembly GCA_947631985.1 of uncultured Lachnospiraceae bacterium. Lineage (GTDB taxonomy): Bacteria > Bacillota > Clostridia > Lachnospirales > Lachnospiraceae > SZUA-378. Next base: position 2,988 of record CANRNK010000002.1, read on the forward strand.
TGTTGGTGTGCATGGAATTCACCCTGAACTTGTAAGATTATTAGGTAAAATGAAGTTTAGAACAAGTTATGGACAGAACGCACTGAAACATTCCATTGAAGTTGCACATCTTGCGGGGATTATTGCTGCAGAGATGGGACTTGATGTCAGAATGGCAAAACGTGCAGGACTACTCCATGATATTGGAAAAGCAGTTGATCATGAAATGGAAGGATCCCATATTCAGTTAGGTGTAGAATTATGTAGAAAATACAAAGAATCACCAATTGTAATTAATTCAGTGGAATCACATCATGGTGATGTAGAGCCTCAGTCTCTGATTGCTTGTATTGTACAGGCGGCAGATACGATTTCAGCGGCAAGACCTGGTGCCAGAAGAGAAACACTGCAGACTTATACCAGCAGATTAAGACAGTTAGAAGACATAACCAACAATTTTAAAGGCGTTGACAAATCCTTTGCTATTCAGGCAGGTAGAGAAGTTCGCGTTATGGTAGTTCCTGAACAGATCAGTGATTCAGATATGGTTCTATTAGCACGTGATGTCTCGAAGAAAATTGAAGCAGAGCTTGATTATCCGGGACAGATTAAAGTAAATATTATTCGTGAAAGTCGAGTAATTGATTACGCAAAATAACAAAATAGTTATTTAAGACCTTGAGGGAAACCTCAAGGTTATTTTTTTTGTATAATTTTACCAACAGAATAAAAAATAAAGCTGAATTTCGATCAGTTATGACAGTTTTAAAAAAATAATTTTTTGTATATTGTTTTGAATAGTAAAGTGTAGTAAAATAAGCAAAGCATATGTTTGTACGGTAAACATATGTACTCCACAGACGGACAAAATTAAGAGTGGTATTTACAAGAAGACAGGAATTGTTGAACAAAAAAAATCTGTTCAGCGATTATATTAGGTGCATGTAAGAAGCATGCAGATGGGAGTGAAAATGGCATTGACTTTATCAAAAAAGGCGCAGTCTGTAAAACCTTCTTCAACATTAGCAATTACAGCAAAAGCAAAAGAAATGATGGCACATGGAATTGATATTGTAGGATTTGGAGCAGGGGAACCGGATTTTAATACACCTGAAAATGTATGCGAGGCAGCGATTGCAGCAATAAAAAGTGGTTTTACAAAATATACACCGGCATCTGGAACCAATGAACTGAAACAGGCAATCAGCAATAAATTTAAAGAATTTAATAAATTAACATACAATCCAAATCAGATAGTGATAAGTAACGGTGGAAAACATTCTCTTACCAATATTTTCGATGCAATTCTGAATCCCGGCGATGAAGTGATTATTCCGGCACCCTATTGGCTTAGTTACCCAGAAATGGTAAAACTATCGGACGGTGTACCTGTTTATATTGAAGGATTAAAAGAAAATGGATATAAAGTAACTGCAGAACAAATCCAGAACGTGATTACGGATAAAACAAAAGCTTTTATATTAAATTCTCCAAGTAATCCGACTGGAATGATTTATACAAGAGAAGAATTACTTGCAATTGCGGATGTTGTGGTTAAAAACGATATTTATGTTGTAGCAGATGAGATGTATGAGTATTTGATCTACGGAAATGAAGAGCATGTGAGCATTGCTTCATTAAGTGAAGAAATTTATAATAGAACAATTACTTGTAGTGGACTTTCCAAAAGCTATTCGATGACAGGCTGGAGAATTGGGTATACTGGTTCAAGTGTTGAAATTGCAAAACTAATGGACTCAGTTCAATCACATGCAACTTCCAATCCAAACTCCATCGCACAGAAAGCTGCGCTTGAAGCTTTGGCTGGCCCTCAGGATACTGTGGAAGCAATGAAGAAGGAATTCAATGAGCGTAGAATTTATATGTTTGAAAGAATTTCTAAAATGTCTTATCTTTCATGTCTTGAACCCAAGGGTGCCTTTTATATCTTTATTGACTGTACAGATGCATTAGTGACAAATTACAAGGGAGAATTAGTTGGGACAACCGATCGATTAACCGAAATCTTATTAGAAGACAAACAGGTTGCTGTTGTGCCATGTGAAGATTTTGGTTTTCCAAATCATATACGATTATCTTATGCAATTAGTATGGAACAAATTAAAAAAGGACTGGATCGTATTGAATCCCTTACGAAGGAACTTGAAGCATAGTGCTAAAAAAATGATAATGAAATGATTTTTAGTATGAAAATGAATTAGTAATTGACAATAACCGTAGCATTTGCTACGGTTATTTTACTGTGATTAGCATTGGAGGAGAAGATAATATATGAAAGAATTTAAAAGATTAAACAGGGAATTGATTTCCAAGGGATCTATCATAGACTACTATAAAGATACTGTATTAGTTCCAAATGGGAATATCGTAAAATGGGATTTTATTGGGCACAAGGGAGCGGCAGCAATTGTTCCGATTACACTGGATGGAAAAGTTGTTATGGTAAGACAATATAGAAATGCACTAGACCGTTACACTTGGGAAATACCCGCAGGTGGACTTGATACGCCAGATGAACCCACACTGGATGCGGCGATTCGCGAACTTGGAGAAGAGACTGGTTATACAGCAAAAACAGTTGAATTTTTGATTGGCATTAGAACTGCGGTTGCTTTTTGCAATGAAAAGATTGATATCTATGTAGCGATGGGTTTAACCAAGGGAGAACAAAGTCTGGATGAGGACGAATTTATTCATATAAAAGAATTTACATTGGATGAACTCGTAGAAATGATTTATGATGGTAAAATTGAAGATAACAAAACCATATCGGCAATTTTAGCATATAAGAACAAGTATAAAAAGTAAAACCTGTATTTTTTCGTCGAAATATCCAAAAATCGATTGCTTTTCTTAAATTTAATCTTTATAATGATGGATAGGCATTTGTGATTTTTGTTGATTAGGAAGGGCTTGGACACAGTATGGAAAGAGAAATTCAGTCATTTATATCTTATTTACATAATAATAAAAAGACTTCTTTGAATACTGAACTTTCCTATAAAAGAGATTTAAATAAAATGTTGCATTTTATGAAATCACGAGATGTGGTTACTTCTTCTGAAATCACGAAAAAAGTATTAGAAGATTATCTGGATAGTCTTTATGAAAGCGGATTTGCGGCAGCAACTGTTTCAAGAAATATCGCTTCGCTGAAAGCATTTTTTCATTTTCTGGTAAAAGAATCTTATGTTACAAAAGATATTTCTGATATCCTGAAAGCACCTAAAATAGAAAAAAGAGTGCCAGAGGTATTAAGTGCTGAAGAAGTGATTTGTTTGCTTGAGCAGCCCAAATCTGATACACCGAAGGAAATTAGAGACAAGGCTATGCTTGAAACGCTTTATGCGACTGGAATCAGAGTGAGCGAGTTAATTTCATTAAAATTATCTGATATAAATCTGGCGCAGGGATATGTGGTTTGCAAAGACAGCCATAAGGAAAGAGTAATCCCGATTGGCATGCAGGCAAGAAAATCATTATCAGATTATTTAAATCATTCTAGATCTGTTTTGCTGGACAATCGTTTGGACCCAACCTTATTTGTTAACTGTTCGGGAAAGCCAATGAGTAGACAGGGATTTTGGAAAATTGTGAAGCATTATTCCAAAAAGGCGGGAATTAGTACAGATATCACACCACATACAATCAGACATTCCTTTGCGGCGCATCTGGTTGAAAATGGTGCAGATTTAAGAAGTGTACAGGAAATGATGGGACATTCTGATATTTCGACAACTCAGATTTATGCCAATCTGTCAAATGCAAAAATAAGAGATGTATATATGAAAGCACACCCTAGAGGATAACCATAAGGATGTGCTTTTCTTTTTTTGTTAAATTAATTGTATTATTTTGACATTTTATTCATAAAAGGCGATTTCTTCGATGAGTCGTTTCGTATCTTCCCAACCAAGACAGGGATCGGTAATTGATTTTCCGTAAGTGTTTACGCCTATTTTTTGACACCCTTCTTCAATATAACTTTCGATCATAACACCTTTTACTAATTGATAAATATCGGTATTTAGTTTTCGGCTATGCATCACTTCTTTCACAATTCGAATCTGTTCCTTGTATTGTTTGTTTGAATTGGAATGATTTGCATCAATAATCGTGGAATGATTTGCAAGATCCATCTTCTGATACATGTTGTACAAACGGTGGAGGTCTTCGTAATGATAATTAGGAATTGAATTACCATGTTTATTTACAGCACCACGTAGTACGGTATGTGCGAGCTCATTGCCAGATGTATTTACTTCATATCCCCGATAAATAAAAGAATGGGAGTGCTGCGCAGCATAAACTGAATTTAACATAACTGAAAAATCACCACTTGTAGGGTTTTTCATTCCGGATGGAACATCAAATCCACTGACTGTAAGCCTGTGCTGTTGGTCTTCAACAGAGCGTGCACCAATGGCTACATAGGATAGAATGTCAGAGACATAACCCCAGTTTTCAGGATATAGCATTTCGTCAGCAGCAGTCAGACCTGTTTCAGCAATGGCCCGGATATGCATCTTACGCATTGCAATCAGACCTTGTAAGAAATCAGGTTGTTTTTCTGGATCTGGTTGATGGACCATTCCTTTATATCCTTCCCCCGTTGTACGTGGTTTGTTGGTATAAATCCTGGGAATCAGGATAAGCTTGTCGGATACTTTTTCCTGCATTCTGGAAAGCCGATTGATATAATCACAGACAGAATCCTCGTTGTCGGCAGAGCATGGTCCGAGAATGACTAGGAATTTATTCGAAACACCAGTAATCACATCTTTGATTTCCTGATCACGTTTCTGTTTGATCAGCTTGAGGGAATCTGGAAGAGGATATTCTTCTCGGATTTCCTCTGGCGTTGGTAATAGTCTAATATAATTGAATCCCATTTGTTTTCTCCTTCATTTCATTTGCAAAGCATGTTTATTATAGTATAACTTTTTCATGAAGGCAAGAAAATGCGACCAGGATAGGAACCACTATTTGTAAATTGCTTTTTTCGCCAAGAATGTTAAAATAAGTCTGAAAGATATTATTGTTTATAATTTCTTTAGAATTTAATAAAGAGAACAATATTGACATCAAAAATACAGAGTGCTATTATGAAATCACTTAATACGAAGTGGATTACTAGGAATTAAAATGGAATGGGTAAAACCAAACAAAGCGACCATAAAGTGAGACAAAATGAGAAAGTGGAGAGGGAATCTTATGAATCAAAACAATCAGGGCAAGCCGTTCATTTATTTTGACAATGCAGCGACAACCAAGACAGCGCCAGAAGTAGTGGAAGCGATACTTCCTTATTATACAGAATTTTATGGGAACCCAAGTAGCATCTATACCCTTGCAAATGAAAGTAGAAAAGCGGTAACGTTAGCAAGAGATACGATTGCCAATGCAATTGGTGCCGAGGCAAACGAAATCTATTTTACTGCCGGTGGTTCTGAAGCCGACAACTGGGCCATTATTGCAACGGCAGAAGCATATCAGACGAAAGGGAAACATATTATCACATCGGCAATTGAGCATCATGCAGTCTTAACGACGTGTGAATTTCTTGAAAAAAAAGGATATGAAGTAACTTATCTAAAGACAGATGAGTATGGTTTGATTAATTTAGAAGAGTTAGAACATGCAATTCGAAAAGACACCATATTGATTTCGATTATGTTTGCGAACAATGAAATTGGAACCATTCAGCCAATATTACAAATTGGAGAAATTGCAAAAGCACATGGAGTACTGTTTCACACGGATGCGGTTCAGGCGTTTGGACAAATACCAATCTCAGTTGATGAGATGAAGATAGATATGCTAAGTGCAAGTGGACATAAATTGAATGGTCCAAAAGGAGTTGGTTTTCTTTACATTAGAAAAGGTGTTAAGTCAAGATCATTTATTCATGGTGGACAGCAGGAAAGAGGGAGACGAGCAGGGACGGAGAATGTTCCGGGAATCGTTGGCATGGGTGTGGCTACCAAAAGAGCATTGTCTATTATGGATTTGAAAATAAAACGTGAAATTGAACTTCGTGATTATATGATTCAAAAGATTGAAAAGGAGATTCCGTTTTCCAGACTGAACGGTCATAGAGAACAAAGGTTGCCAAATAATGTGAATTTTGGTTTTGAATTTGTAGAAGGAGAGTCTTTATTAATTAAACTTGATATGGAAGGAATCTGTGCTTCAAGTGGATCTGCCTGTACATCGGGCTCATTGGATCCATCGCATGTGCTATTGGCAATCGGACTTCCGCATGAAAAAGCCCATGGATCTCTTAGATTGACATTGAGTGAAGAAAATACCATAGAAGAGATTGATTACACGGTTGATAAAATAAAAGTGATATTGGAATACTTGAGAAATATGTCACCTTTATATGAGGATTATAAAAAGAAGAATTCTTAATGATCCAGTACCCTGATTGAAACCAAAAAACAGAACAGAAACGAGGTAGAATATGTATAGTGAGAAGGTTATGGACCATTTTTCAAATCCAAGAAATATGGGTGAAATAGAGAACGCAAGCGGAGTTGGGACAGTTGGAAATGCAAAATGTGGTGATATTATGAGAATGTATCTTGACATTGATGAGGCTGGATTGATTCAGGATGTAAAATTTAAAACATTTGGCTGTGGAGCTGCAGTTGCGACAAGTAGCATGGCAACAGAACTCGTTAAGGGAAAGACAGTACAGGAAGCGTTATTAATTACAAATAAGGCGGTAACAGAAGCTCTTGACGGATTACCACCTGTTAAAGTACACTGTTCTTTATTGGCAGAAGAGGCGATTCATGCAGCCCTTTGGGACTATGCGGAGAAGAACGGATTAGAAATAGAAGGTCTTTCAAAGCCTAAAACAGATATTCATGATGGCGAAGAAGAGGAAACATATGAGTAAGAAAGTTGTTGTAGGATTGTCAGGGGGGGTTGATTCCTCAGTGGCAGCCTACTTGTTAAAGGAACAGGGATACGATGTAATTGGTGTGACGATGCAAATCTGGCAGGATGAAGACCTGGAACGGGTGGAGGAAGACGGCGGCTGTTGTGGACTGAGCGCTGTAGATGATGCAAGAAGAGTTGCGCAAAGCCTGGATATCCCTTACTATGTTATGAATTTTAAACAGGAGTTCAAAACAAAGGTAATTGACTATTTTGTGAGTGAATACTTGCAAGGTAAAACGCCAAACCCCTGTATTGCCTGTAACCGATATGTGAAGTGGGAGTCTCTTCTACAACGAAGTTTGGAAATTGGAGCGGATTATATAGCGACTGGACATTATGCAAGAATTGAAAAGATTGCAAACGGCCGGTTTTCTTTGCATACTTCAAAAACGGTACAAAAAGATCAGACCTATGCACTCTATAATCTGACACAGGATCAGCTGGCAAGAACGCTGATGCCGGTAGGCGATTATACAAAAGATGAAATCAGACAGATTGCATTGGATAGGAAGCTTCCTGTTGCACACAAAGCGGACAGCCAGGAAATCTGTTTTATTCCAGATCATGACTATGCAGCTTTTATTCAAAAAGAAACCAATGGAAAGGTACCTGGGATGGGTAATTTTGTATTGGAAGATGGAACAGTGATTGGAAAACACTTAGGGATCACACATTATACGGTAGGACAACGAAAAGGGCTGAACTTAGCAATGGGACATCCGGTCTTTGTGACAAAAATACGCCCCGAGACCAATGAAGTCGTAATCGGCATGAATGATGATGTCTTCTCAAGTAGTCTAACCTGCACAAATATGAATTATATGAAGGAAGAGAATCTATGGAGTCCGAGACATCTTATGGCGAAAATACGATATGGTCATCAGGGCGAAATGTGTACGATCAGTAAAAACGTGGATGGGAGTGTTGCATGTCAGTTCGATAAACCAGTCAGAGCAATCACACCTGGTCAGGCAGTTGTCTTTTATGAAGACGGATATGTATTTGGTGGCGGGACTATTTGCTGACGCCAAATCGAAGCCGTAAAACAACGAAATAAAAGTTAGGTAAGCAGTTTATACTCGGGAATTCGTTTCTCATAAACACAGTAGTATTTATACCCTAATTCTTTGAGTAATGAGGCTGCTTCCACGAAGTAATCTCCAACCTGTTCTGTTTTATGAGCGTCAGAACCGATGGTGATCCGGTCTCCACCCAATTCTTGATACCTTTTTAAGATATCTTTTGTAGGATTTGGCTGAGACAACAAGGTTCTGTAACCACCCGTGTTTAGCTCGATTCCTTTTTCTTTTTCGATCAGTAAGCTTAGAATTTCATCAATGATATCACTGTATTGAGAATATGAATATTCAAATCCACGGTCTTTTGCATATCGGGCAATATAATCGAGATGTCCATAAATGTCAAAATAATCAAAGCCTTTTATATTCTCAAGCGTCGTGAGAAAGTATTCCTCAAACGCTTCTTTCTCAGTACGATTTTCATAATAAGAATCGAAATAAGGATCTTTACCATGGCAGATATGGGTAGAGGCTATGATAAAATCAAAATCATGTTCGTGAACAAACCGAAGCATCTCTTTTTTGACAGAGAGTTGAATTCCTAATTCGACTCCGTAAAAGAGGTGTATTTTCTCGCCATATTTCTCTTTGTAACGAATCAGATCAAATAGATAGGCGTCCGGATTGAGCGAAAAAATTTCTGCCTGACCTTCCTGGTAGGGGAATCCTATGTCGTGATGTTCTGTAAAACAAAGATGTGTAAGCCCTTTTTTGATTGCAGTTTGAATCATGTTTTCCATAGAAGCATGTGAATCTCCGGAAAAACTTGAGTGTAAATGATAATCAGCTTTTATTGCCATTTCATTCATCCTTTCATGCAAAAACACATTAAATTAGCTACAAGCTAAGTTTAAATGATTTTGTTGAAAAAAGCAAAAAAATATCGGTTTCTAAGATACGTATCAGTCAGGATATAGAATATTTATTATTTTTTCAATTTTGTCTTGAATTTATCGTTTGGATTGTGTAGAATGTATGTGCTGATAAAAATTTGACAATCATAATTTTTATGGTAACATCAAAAATTGTATTATGGATTCTAGGAGGAATAAGACATGGCAGTTAAAGTAGCGATTAATGGTTTTGGACGTATTGGACGTCTTGCTTTCAGACAGATGTTTGGAGCAGAAGGATATGAAATAGTTGCGATTAACGATTTAACAAATCCAACAATGCTTGCACATTTATTAAAATATGATTCAGCACAGGGAAGATACGCATTAGGCGATCAGGTTACATCTGGAGCAGATTCAATCACTGTAGCAGGAAAAGAAATCAAAATTTATGCTCAAAGAGACCCTAAAGATCTTCCTTGGGGAAAACTTGGAGTAGACGTAGTACTTGAATGTACAGGTTTCTTCACATCAAAATCATCAGCATCTGCACATATTGCAGCAGGCGCTAAAAAAGTTGTTATTTCTGCACCAGCAGGAGATGATCTTCCAACAGTTGTTTTCAATGTTAATCATGACATTTTAACAGCAGAAGATACAGTTATCTCAGCAGCTTCTTGTACAACAAATTGTCTTGCACCTATGGCAAATGCACTTAACAATCTTGCAACGATCAAATCTGGTATCATGACAACAGTTCATGCTTACACAGGTGATCAGATGACTCTTGATGGACCTCATCCAAAGGGAGATTTAAGAAGAGCTCGTGCAGCAGCTTGTAATATCGTTCCTAACTCAACAGGAGCAGCAAAAGCAATCGGACTTGTTATTCCAGCATTAAAAGGAAAATTAATCGGATCAGCTCAGCGTGTACCAACCCCAACAGGATCTACTACAATTTTAGTAGCAGTTGTTGAAGGAAACGTAACAGTAGCACAGATTAATGAAGCAATGAAAGCAGCAGCTACAGAATCTTTCGGATACACAGAAGAAGAACTCGTTTCTTCAGACGTAATCGGAATCAAATTTGGTTCTTTATTTGATGCAACACAGACTATGGTTTCTCCACTTGATAATGGAACAACTCAGGTTCAGGTTGTATCATGGTATGATAATGAAAATTCATACACAAGCCAGATGGTTCGTACAATTAAATACTTCGCTGAATTAGCATAATCTTGTATTTAATTTCATAAAAAGATCCAAATCGGGTCCGGTCTATAGGATCGGACCTTTTTAATGAAAAAAATCATTTTAAAATGATGGAGGGTATCAGGATGTTAATGAAAAAATCAGTTGATGATATCAACGTAAAAGGAAAACGCGTTCTTTGCAGATGCGATTTCAATGTACCTTTAAAAGAAGGCGTAATCATGGACGTGAATCGCCTCACCGCTGCACTTCCTACCATTAAGAAGTTAGTTGCAGATGGTGGAAAAGTCATTCTTTGCTCCCACCTTGGGAAACCAAAGGGTGAACCAAAACCAGAACTTTCCCTTGCGCCTGTTGCAATCAAGTTGACTGAACTTCTTGGACAGGAAGTTAAATTTGCTGCAGATGCAGAAGTGGTTGGACCAAACGCAAGAGCAGCTGTTGAAGCAATGCAGGATGGCGATGTTGTTCTTCTTGAGAATACACGTTATAGAATTGAAGAGACAAAAAATGGAGAAGAATTTAGTAAAGATCTTGCTTCTCTTTGCGATATTTTTGTAAATGATGCATTTGGAACAGCTCATAGAGCGCACTGCTCTAATGTAGGGGTAGCACAGCTTGCAGAAACAGCAGTGGTTGGATACTTAATGCAAAAAGAAATTGACTTCCTGGGAAATGCGGTAAATTCACCTGCAAGACCATTTGTAGCGATTCTTGGTGGTGCAAAAGTAGCTGATAAATTAAATGTAATCTCTAATTTATTAGAGAAATGCGATACACTGATTATCGGTGGTGGTATGGCGTATACCTTCCTAAAAGCAAATGGAATGGAAGTTGGCACCTCTTTGGTAGACAATGAAAAACTTGAATATTGTAAAGAAATGCTTGTAAAAGCAAAAGAACTTGGTAAGACTATTTTACTTCCTGTGGACACTAAAATAGCAGCTTCTTTCCCAAATCCAATTGATGCTGAAATCGTTGTTCAAAATGTTGAATCTGAAAAGATTCCAGCAGATCAGATGGGTCTTGATATTGGAACTAAATCTGCAGAACTTTTTGCAGAGGCTGTAAAATCTGCGAAAACAGTTGTTTGGAATGGACCTATGGGTGTATTTGAAAACCCTGTTCTTGCGCAAGGAACAATCGCAGTAGCAAAAGCACTTGCTGAAACAGATGCAACAACCATTATTGGTGGTGGTGATTCTGCAGCAGCAGTAAATCAGCTTGGATTTGGTGATCAAATGACACATATCTCAACTGGTGGTGGAGCTTCTCTTGAATTCTTAGAAGGCAAAGAGCTTCCAGGTGTAGTAGCAGCAAACGACAAATAAAATCATCAGAAAATAAGATACACAATTTGTGCCTGCGACAAGAGGTTACAGGCTAAGAGGAAAGGTATGGTTATCAATATGGCAAGAAAGACAATCGTAGCCGGCAACTGGAAAATGAATATGACTCCAAGCCAGGCGGTAGAATTAATCAACACATTAAAACCTTTGGTTGCAACGGAGGCTGTTGACGTAGTATTCTGCGTTCCAGCAATTGATATTATTCCTGCAATGGAAGCAGCGAAAGGCAGTAACATTCAGATTGGTGCAGAAAATATGTACTATGAAGAAAGTGGAGCTTATACAGGAGAAATTTCACCTGCAATGCTCACAGATGTTGGCGTGAAATATGTAATCATCGGTCATTCTGAAAGAAGAGAATATTTCGGAGAAACAGATGAAACAGTAAACAAAAAAGTATTAAAAGCTTTCGAACACAAAATTACACCAATTGTATGCTGTGGAGAGACTCTGACACAGAGAGAACAGGGCGTTACGATTGATTTTATCAGACAGCAGATTAAAATTGCTTTCCTGAATGTAACAGAAGAACAGGCTAAGACAGCTGTCATTGCTTATGAACCAATCTGGGCAATTGGAACTGGTAAAGTAGCAACAACCGAGCAGGCACAGGAAGTATGTGCAGCAATCAGAGTTTGTATGGATGAGCTTTACGGTGAAGAGACAGCGGAAGCAGTTCGTATACAGTACGGCGGCTCTGTATCAGCATCAAGCGCAGCTGAATTATTCTCACAAAAAGACATTGACGGTGGTCTTGTTGGTGGAGCAGCATTAAAGCCAGACTTTGGACAGATCGTAAACTTTAAAGACTTTAAAGTGATGGAATATTAAGAAGAGAGTAATAGAGATTCTTATTTTCAAATCTGGAGAGTTAAATAGAAATTTTTTATGGATTTAATAAAAGGGTGCCCTCAATTTATTTTGAGCGCACCTTTTTTCACATGATTTATTGGAATGGAATGAGACGGATTTATCAAAACTTTGATTTGATCATAAAAATAAATTCCAAAAGTAAGAGTAGAAGTGGCTGATGAATCATGTAGATAGGAAGGGTATGTCTTCCGATAAAACAAAGGGGAGAAAGATTGCCACGCTTAGCAAAATCTAAAACTTTGGAAGATTTTTTCACAAGACTCCACACAAAATAACCACTAACATATAAGAAAAACCAAGGAAATAAGCTGAAATAATCGCCAGAAACAAAGTCTGGAAGGGGGAATCCGAATACAAAGCCCCATTTAAACTGATAGAGAAAATTTGGAAGTTCTATAAGCTTTAAGGTTTCGAATCCGAGATATCCCTGATTGACGCCACGTGTCAAGAAGAAAAAAGACAGGGAGAAGAATATGCCAACCAAAGGGGATATTTTTTGAAGCATTTTTTCCAAAGGTATCATCAACAGACTAGCCAGACCCATAAAAGAGAGGATTCCCATGTAAACGGGTAAATCAGGAGTGGCATAATAGGTAATCATAGTAATGATAAGCCCACATAGGGAAAGTATCATTCCGTTTTTTAAGTGATGTTTTCCAAAATGAAAGCTGATCCCTGACAGAAAGATAAAGGTCCAACATATGGCTTGTTGCCAGAAATAACCTGCATTTCCCTGATATAAGGGGATTGGAACCTGAAAAAGGTATACAAGGTCATATAATCCGTGATAGAGAATCATGTTAATTAACGTAATTGACCTAATGAAATCTAGTAAGTGATAACGAGAAATAGAGGAGTTATCTCTATTGAAAAGATAATTGTTCATATGAATTGATTCCTTTTTTGTATCTGCTTGTTGCAATGTTTTTTTGATGCTTTTTATGATAAAAAAGACACCACCAATCCTTTTTCTTCAAACAATAGGGAAGGGTGGTGTCTCGTTTGTGAAGCTCTGTAACACAAAGTAGTTCAGAGCTTTATTTTAAGAGGATATGACTAAAATTCTACTTCGGTTCCGTAATAAATGCAAGTGAATAATTTTTCCATCAGGGATGGGTCAATTGGTCTTGGATTAGAACCTGTACATGCATCATTTACGGCATTTTCTGAGATTGCAGCAATTTTTTCCTTGAATTCAGATTCGACAATGCCAAATTCTTTCAAAGTATTAGGAATTCCCAGTGTATGATTCATTTCAACGATTTTTTTGCGAAGACCTGTAACACATTCGGCAACAGTCCCTGTGATTCCAATAGAATTGGCAATTTCAGCATATCTAATGGCAGCTGTTTCAACTTTTGCATTGTATTGAATGACATATGGAAGATACATTGCATTTGCAAGACCATGTGTAATGTGGCCAGTAGAAAAAGCAGCACCGGTCTTATGTGCCATTGAATGAACAATTCCAAGAAGCGCATTTGAAAATGCCATGCCTGCAAGACACTGTCCATAATGCATTACTTCGCGGCTCTTCATGTCGCCGTTATAAGATTTCAGAAGATCAGAGTTTACGATCTGAATTGCTTTGATAGCAAGGGGATCAGTAAAAACACTGTTCAGCGTAGATACATATGCTTCCACGGCATGTGTCAAAGCATCCATACCCGTATAGGCTGTTAAGCTTTTTGGCATAGTCTCAGCTAGCGTTGGATCAACAATTGCAACGTCAGGAGTGATATTAAAATCAGCAAGAGGATATTTGATTCCTTTTGCATAATCAGTGATGACTGAAAATGCAGTTACTTCTGTAGCGGTACCAGAGGTGGAAGGAATTGCACAAAACTTTGCTTTTGTTCGTAGACTTGGAAAATTGAAAGGAATACATAAGTCTTCAAAGGTAACTTCAGGATATTCATAAAATGCCCACATCGCTTTTGCAGCGTCGATAGGAGAACCACCACCCATAGAGATAATCCAGTCTGGTTCAAACTCACGCATCGCTTCGGCACCCTTCATGACTGTTTCAACAGAAGGATCTGGTTCTACGTTATCAAATAATATTGTTTCAATGCCAGCTTCTTTTAAGTAGGATAATGCTTTGTCTACAAATCCAAATTTTTTCATGGATCCGCCACCTAATACAAGAATTGCTTTTTTTCCTTTTAAATTTTTTAATTCTGCAAGAGAATCTGCTCCATAATAAAGATCTCTTGGTAATGTAAATCTGCTCATAATACATCCTCCTAATAGATTGTTATTTATTTATCAAACATATTATATCATATCTTTTTATTATTTCAATCTTAATTAATGAATTAATCAAAAATTTATAAAATTATTTTATATTTAGATGGAATAGTGCATGCTTATATATAAAAATCGATATCGTGGTTTGATAAAAAAATTACATTTTGGATAGGATTTAATGTAAAATATAGAAATACAAATAAAATTTAGAATGTGAAAATAAAAATAGAATAGAATTGAGGAAAGAGATATGCGGGAATGCGTTATTATAGGAGCAGGAGAAGTAAACCGAAAAAAATTATCAGAGTTTAAAAACACCTTTATCATTGCGGCAGATGGAGGTTATGTTACATTAACAAAAATAAAAAAGAAACCAGATGTTTTGATTGGAGATTTTGACTCTTTAGAAGAGGCAGGAATTCATGAAGATATGCTGGAAGGAAAAGGGTTTGAAATATATAGACTACCTTGTGAAAAGGATGAGACAGATATTTTAGCAGCGATAAAACATGCCCTGAAATTGGGATATGACCAGTTTCATATTTTTGGCGGAACTGGAGATAGAGTGGACCATATGATGGCCAATATCCAATGTCTTATTTATCTTGCAAATCTAAATTGTAAAGCATGCCTATACGGGAAAGATTTTGAAATTAAAATTATAAAAAATGAAAAAATCACCTATGCATCGAACACAAAGGGAACGATTTCAATCTTATGCATAGGAGATGAAGCAAAAGGAGTTACCTTAACAGGTCTGAAGTATCCACTTGAACATGTCACCTTGCGGAATGATTTTCCGATTGGAGTAAGTAATGAATTTTTCGGGATGGAAAGTAGTATTCAGGTTGAAAATGGAGTCCTTTTGCTCATTCATTATGATTCGAAAAAATAAACTATACAACATCTTTGAACTGGGCAAGATATAAGTCATAATAAAACCCTTTTGCCCTTAGTAATTCTTCAGGCGTTCCTGATTCGATGATGCCACCCTGATCAATTACAAAAATACGATCTGCATTCTGTATGGTAGAAAGTCGATGAGCGATGACGAAGGAAGTTCTTCCTGATAATAAGACTTCAATTCCCTTTTGAACCAGTAGCTCTGTTTTGGTATCGATTGAGGAAGTTGCCTCGTCCAGAATTAAAATTCTTGGATTGGAAACCATGGTTCGGGCAAATGCCAAAAGTTGTTTTTGCCCGATGGATAGACCACCACCACGTTCCTGTAATACAGTGTCATATCCTTTTTCAAGCTTCATGATAAAGTCATGTGCGTTGACAGCTTTTGCAGATGCAATAATTTCTTCCTCACTGGCATCTAATTTTCCGTATCGAATATTGTCTTTTATGGTTCCTGTGAACAAAAAATTATCCTGTGTCATGACACCCAGCTGTCGTCTTAGACTCTCTAATGTAATGGTACTGATATCCTGATAATCAATCAATATTTTACCTTCATTTACATCATAAAATCTGCTTAGTAAATTGATGATGGTTGTTTTTCCGGCACCAGTTGGTCCAACCAATGCGATTGTTTCACCGGGTTCTACTTCAAAAGAGACCTTTGACAGAACGGGTACTTCATCATGATAGGAAAAAGAAACTTGTTCAAAAGAAACGTGACCTTTAATTTCGCCTAGCGCATTGCTTGAAGTAGCGTTATTGATTTTTGAAGGGGTATCCAGAATTTCAAAGATACGCTCTGCACCAGACAGGTTTGTAATGAGCTGTGTATAAAAATTGCTTAGGTTCATGATTGGGTGCCAGAACATTCCGATATAAGTGCTAAAAGCAACCAGAGTTCCAATACTGACATGCTCAACTCCTAAAACCACAACACCTGCGTAGTAAAGAGCTACAAGACCAAGTCCCCAGGAAAAATCAATCACAGAGCCAAATGCATCGTTTAGCCTGACTGCATCCATAAAGGTATTACGATGCTCCCTTGCAAGATTACGAAAAGTCTGATTGGTTTCTTTTTCAGCAGAAAAACTTTGGATAATTCTGATTCCGGACAAGTCTTCATGAACAAATGCATTTAGATTAGAAGACTTTTTCTTATGAATCTGCCATCTCTTGTGTGAGTAAACCTGAATCATCCACATGGAGAAAGCCATGAAAGGAATGGTAATCATAGAGGCAAGCGCCAGTTTTGAATTCTTGTAAAACATAATGATGACAACACTGCAGATGGTTAAAAAATCTGGGATCAGGGTTGTGACACTATTAGAAAGCACATCTTTTAAGGCGTTGATATCGCCGATGATGCGAGCGAGAATCTTCCCGGTGGGTCTGTTGTCAAAAAAGCTAAAATCCAAGGTCTGAATATGCGTGTAAAGTTCCTGCCTGATTGTGACCAAAGTGTCATTGCAAATTTTTGCCATAAGAAACATACGCAATTTTACAAGCAGAATCATAATTAGGTTCAAGAATACGGCAACAAGAATCAGCCAGACCAAGTCTGGAATATCCTTGTTTTTGATTGAAACATCAATTGCGCGTTCCATAATAAGTGGATTTAGAATGCTCACTCCAACGCAATAGGTCATAATAAGCAGAACCAGAAAAATTTGTAATTTATAAAAAAACAAGTATCGAAACAAACGAAGCATTGTTTTAAATTTGCTGACAGAACGAAGCTCTTCATCCTGCTTGAAGGTATTATATGCCATAGAAATAACCATTCCTTTCAAATTATACAGATTAGTTTATTTGATTGCTAAATTGAAATCCACCATTGTATTGTGCCTGATAGGTTTCATAGTAGAGTCCTCGTAATTCCATTAATTCAGAATGGGTTCCTCTTTCTACAATACATCCATTTTCCAGAAAAATAATTTCATCTGCATTTCGGACAGCACTGATTCGATGTGCAATGATTACCTTTGTCGTGTTCTGCAATGTCTGTAAATTTTTCCAGATCTGATGTTCTGTTTCTGTATCAAGGGCTGAAGTAGAGTCGTCCATGACGAGGATGGGATTTCTTTTTGCAAGAGCTCTTGCAATGCTGATTCGCTGTTTTTGTCCACCGGAAAGACCAATTCCACGTTCGCCAATGATGGTTTCGTATTGTTCCTCCATGCGCTCGATGAATTCATTCGCTCTTGCACGATAAGCAGAAGACATAATCGTTTCTTCATCCATCGTTTCTTTTTTTCCGAGCTTAATATTTTCGGTGATGGTATCTGAAAATAAGAATACATCCTGCATCACAACTGAGATGTTCCCTCGTAAAATCTCTAACGGAAGTTGTTTGATGTCTATTCCGTCAATAGAAATAAATCCGCAAGAAGTATCATATAAGCGTTGCAGGAGATTTACAATGGTGCTTTTTCCGGCGCCCGTTGCGCCCATAATACCAATTGTGCTTCCGGCTGAAACATGAAAATCGATATCGGATAAAATTTTGTGACCATCCAAACTTTCATAACAGACATGTGTAAAAGAAATCTCACCCTTAATTGTTTCTGGTGTTATTGGGTTAAGAGGTTCTGTAATGGTGGGTTTTTGGGCATAAATCTGTCTGATCTTACGGTTGGATGCAACGGCGGCTGAAATTCCATTGCTTAGCCAACCAAGCATTTCCATAGGCCATACGATATTCATGGAATACGCAACAAATGCACCAAGCGAGCCAAGTGATAGTTGCCCCAAAATAGCGAGATAACCGCCTCCTAATAAAATGAGTAAGGGGAGGAGACGCGTAATCAACTGAAAATACGGATAATATGTCACAAAGATTTTAGATTGCTTCATATTTAAATCATA
Source organism: uncultured Lachnospiraceae bacterium (assembly GCA_947631985.1). Taxonomy (GTDB): domain Bacteria; phylum Bacillota; class Clostridia; order Lachnospirales; family Lachnospiraceae; genus SZUA-378. Next base: position 21,306 of record CANRNK010000002.1, read on the forward strand.
AAAACGTTTGTTATGAGATAGAAATTTTTCGATTTCATGTTTCTCGCGAGCAAAGGCTTTTACAGTCCGAACACCGGACAGATTTTCCTCTGCAACTGTATTAAGGACGGCATTTTCCTCGCTGATTTCTTCATATATAATGCCTAACTTTCGTTCCATAACGAGTGCGATTCCAGCGGAAATCACCATAAGAAGAGTAGGGAGTATGGCAAGTCTGACATCAATTCTATACATACAAAACAATACAATACCAGTATGAATGACAACCTCAATCGTCAGCATAATGATAAAAGTAAGTGCTTCCCAGATTCGGTCGATGTCATCTTTAACACGTGCCATTAACTCACCGGTGTTGTTTTTGTCAAAAAAATCTGCAGACAGACTTTGAATATGTTCGAAAAGTTCGATTCGCATTTCTGTTGCAATCTGTGAACCGGATTTGTCGAAGAGATATTCTTTTATGTACTGGAAAATGCAACGCCCAATGCCAATTCCTGCCATGCCAAGCAGAAGAGAAAGAAAAAGTCCGGCGTTTCCAGCAATGATAACGTCATCAATCATAATTCGTGTGAGTTGTGGAGAAAGCATATCAAGGCTGACACTGATGATCATGGAAAGAATAGCAATCAAGTACATCCAACTATATTTTTTAAGATAAGTAAATAAACTGGTCAAGGGAAATCCTCCTGTTGTAAAATAAGATAGTATAAAATGATAGAAACACAAAAAAAGCCGTGGTATTCACCACGGCATAGAATCAGCTTGAAAGCAGATTAATCATAATACGAGACAAAAAAGACGAATCTGTTATGAACTAAGTTCCGGAGGAAATACTGTTATAAAACAAATATGCGATTGTGTTTGTGGAATCACTCTTTTTACTGTAATAAACATGGTTGTTCCTCCTTTTCTAAAATATTTTATAAATTTACGATAAACTTACCGGAAAGAAAAGTCAACTGTTTTTTGAAAAATTCAGAAATTGTTAAAATATTTATTTTATTCTTGTCAGAGACGATTGAATATGGTAACATATAATTCGGTCGTTACAAAACAGTAATGATCAAAATTGCCGGCATGTCGGAATGGCAGACGAGGCAGACTCAAAATCTGTTGACGGCAACGTCGTGTGGGTTCAAGTCCCACTGCCGGCACTGAAAAAGCACCGTAAATACGGTGCTTTTTTTATTGCATAAACCTCATACCTCCTTTTTTTACCTGTTAGCTTTTTAGAGTTACCTCTTGCGATTTTGCTCTTTACGAATGGGAGGAACTTGATATAATGGGTACATGGAAACAAACTTGTGAGGTAATGGAGAGAAACATGAAGGTTAAAATTGAAATTGATGAATCACTTCAGGAAGAAGAAATCTTGATTCGCTGTCCAGCATTGAATGATTCCGTCACAGAAATCTATCAGGAATTATCAAGGTTAGAACATAGTAATCAGAAGCTGGTTTTATTTCAGGGAAACAAAGAGTTTTATATTCCGATACAGGAGATTCTTTTCTTTGAAACAACAGATTGTTGTATTTGTGCACATACAGCAAATGAAATGTACCAGATTAAGCTTCGACTTTATGAACTAGAGGAATTGTTACCGGGTGAGTTTATGAGGGTTTCAAAATCTACAATTTTAAATTTGAATCATATCTATTCCATTACCAGGAACTTGACAGCGTCGAGTGCGGTTGAATTGTTGCATTCTCATAAACAGGTTTATGTTTCCAGATACTATTTCAAAGCACTAAAATGTAGAATGGATGATAAGAGAAGTCAAATGTAAAATGATTTGACATTGGTTTTGCTTGATTAGAAGGCGACCAAAGGTCGCAGATGGGAGCTATGGTTGAATAAATGACATTCAACCGCTTGATTAGAAGGCGACCAAAGGTCGCAGATGGGAGCTATTATGAAAAGAAGAGATTTGTATTGGGGATTTTTATTTATTATAGGAGCTATATTAATTATAGTGAATCAGTTGGGGTATTTTGCGGGGGTAAGTTTTTTGGGAATTGCAGCAACTGTTATTCTCGGGGGAATCATGCTTGACAGTTTACTTCATTTGAACTTTGGCGGCGTTTTATTTCCAGCTGCTTTTATCTGTATGATTTTTGCCGAAGAATGGAATATCACACAACTGACACCATGGCCAGTTTTACTAACGGCGTTGCTCGGTACCATAGGGCTGTCTTTGATTTTTAAAAAAAATAAACGCTGGAATCATCCAAATTGGACAAAATCAAAATGGAATGAATCACATGGCGAACATTTTGAGTCGGTGATAGATGAACCAGATGGTGCAATGGTAGATTGTATGGTTAGTTTTGGCTCTAGTATCAAATATATCAATACAGAAAATCTGGAAAGAGCCAACATTAGTTGCTCCTTTGGGGCAATGAAAGTATATTTTGACAACGCATTGATTCAGAAAGGCCAGGCTGTCATACAATTAGATGTCTCCTTTTCAGGAGTGGAACTTTATATTCCGAAGAGTTGGAATACAGTCATTCAGGTAAATGAATCTCTTGGTGCTATCAATGAAAAAAATAGAAAAGATGCATCACAAGTGCCTGTTGTTATGATAAAAGGTAATATTAAATTTGGAGGGGTAGATATTATTTATGTATAAAAAATAATCGATAAGGCCTGTTTTTGGCAATTCCTTACATCATGGAATAAAATTGCCAGGAACAGGTCTTTTTCTGAGCGAAAATAATGCAAAATGCGACGCGATGTGATATAATTTGCTTGAAATTAAAGCGTTGTCAGATTAAAAGGGAGGATATTATGGAATATAGCATTTTGAAAAATGGAGTAAAGATTCCAATGATAGGGTTTGGCACCTGGATTGCGGTCAAGGAAGATTCGGATATTGTATTAAAGGCGATTGAAGCGGGATACCGACTGATTGATACAGCAGCATTTTATGACAACGAGGAACAAATTGGAGAGTCGCTTCAAAAAAGTAGTGTTCCGAGAGAGGAACTTTTTTTGACTTCAAAAGTATGGAAAACAAATCTTGGATATGACAAGACAATTCGCTCCTTTGAGAGAAGCCTTAAGAATCTAAAGACGGATTATCTTGATTTGTTTTTAATACATTGGCCAAAAAATCACCTGGATACGCAGGATTGGATACAAGAAGATCAGGATACCTGGAGAGCAATGGAGATGTTATATAAAGCGGGTAAAATAAGAGCAATTGGGCTAAGTAACTTTTATCCACATCATATGATTCCCTTATTGGAGAATGCAGAAATCAAACCAATGGTCAATCAGATTGAATTTCATCCTGGGTTCACACAAAAGTATGTAACAGATTATTGCAAAGAAAATGACATGATTGTGGAAGCCTGGAGTCCGCTTGGAAGAGCCGCTGTTTTATCAGACGAGGTGATCTGCAACCTGGCAGAAAAGTATGGTCGCACCCCGGCACAGATTTGCCTTCGTTTTACGTATCAAAGCGGAATTGTATCACTTCCAAAAGCATCTAGTAAGATTAGAATGCACCAGAATCTTGAGATTTTTGATTTCGAAATCTCAAATGAGGATATGTCAGTCATATATACACTGCCACAGACAGGATGGTCAGGAGAACATCCTGATAGAAGACCACTTGTCGATCTGGGTTGGTAAGATTACAGAAAAGATGTCTTTTTTCTGAAATCTGTGATGGGATGGGGTAGTATGAAAAATTTGACAGAGCAGTATAAGCAAGAACTCGAAAGACAGATTGCGTTTCAAAAACTTTTATTTGATATCTCGACAGAATTTCTCGATGTAAAAATAGAAGAAATTGAAACTAGCATTCAAAAATCTCTGGAAAAAATTGGATGTTTTGTTTTTGCAGATAGAAGCTATATTATAAAATATGATGATAAAACAAATAGTTATACGAATGAATTTGAATGGTGCCGAGAAGGAATTGATGGCAGAAAAGAGAAGATGAAAAATCTTCCTTTAGAAGAAATTCCGGAATGGGTAAGTCATCACCAGAAGGGGTTGCCTTTTTGCATCCCGGACGCTGAACTCATTATGGTTCCGTCTGAGAAGGCATTATTAAATGAATTTAAGGTCAAATCACTTTTGACGGTACCAATCATGTCGCAGAATGATTGCTATGGTTATCTTGGCTTTAGTTATGTAAATAAAAAACACGAATGTCAGGAGCTGGAGAAGAATTTGCTTTCCAGCTTTGGTCATCTTTTGCTGACGCTTTTAAAAAGAAAAGAGGTCGAAACTTCGCTTTTTTTACAGAAAGAACTTTATAAAACAACTTTGTTCTCAATAGGAGATGGAGTTGTTTCCTTTGATGAAAAGAATCAAATACAATTTCTGAATTTAGCTGCCGTAGAATTATGCTTTGTTACGAGGGAAGAAATTGTAGGGCAAGGAATGTCAACGCTTTTTTTGAGCTTAACAGAACCGATATCCGGAAAAGAAGTTGATCCATTTGAAAGCATGAAAAGGGACGGAAAAAAACAAAGATTTGAACAATTACTGGCATCCACTCAAAATAACAAAGAAATCCTGATAGAACTAACGATATCACCTGTTTACGGAAATGGTGATAAAGTACTGGGATCTGTCATGATCTTTAAGAATATTACAGAAGAGAAGAAAAAACAGATCGATAATTTATATTTAAGTTTACATGACTATCTGACTGGGTTATATAACAGACGTTTTTTTGAAGAAGAAATGATTCGTCTTGACACGAGAAGAAATCTCCCGTTTTCAATTATTATGCTGGATCTGGATGGCTTGAAGCTTACAAATGATGCCTTTGGGCATGATGTAGGCGACCTGCTACTTCGAAAAATGGCGGAAATCATCAAATCAGAATGCAGGGATGATGAAATTGCAGCGAGGCTTGGTGGAGATGAATTCTCCATTCTTCTTCCTGCCACAAACAGGGAGCATTGTGAACTGATTGTGAAAAGAATCAGAGAAGCTTGTAAAAAATGTGCCAGACAGTCTGTTGTCTTATCAGCTGCAATTGGGTATGCGACTAAGGTAAACCCACTTGAGTCGATGGATGAAATTATGAAAGAGGCTGATAACAATATGTATCGAAATAAGCTGATTACCGGGCGCGAGATGAAGAGTCAGACGTTTAAGAAGATTCTGAAAAATCTGCAAAAGGAATATGAAAATGGAAAAAGGCAAACAGGATATATCTCCTACATTGCCACGGGTATTGCACGGGCGATCTCACTCACAAATGAAGAAATACTTGAAATTGAAAAAATTTGTATGTTACATAATATTGGTGAAATTGTAATTCCAAAAGTGATATATAAGAAGCGAGGAAAACTGACAGAGGATGAGTACAATGTTGTGAAACGACATCCAGAGGCGGGGTATCAGATTTTAAAGTCGATGGAAGAATATTCAACGATTGCAAAATATGTTTTGTCGCATCATGAAAAGTGGGATGGAAGTGGATATCCAAGGAAATTAAAAGGAGATGCAATTCCGCTCTACAGCAGAATTATTGCGATTGCAGATTCTTATGAAGCGATGACATCGGGGAGAAGTTATAAAAAGGCACTTTCCAGACAAGAGGCGAAGGAAGAAATAATAAAAAATGCGGGGACTTCTTTTGACCCAGATCTCGTAAAAATATTTCTCGCAATCCTCCCGGATATGAAATAATTGATATACAGCTTCCTATATGATAAAATGAAAAGTAATTGTGAAGTTATGATAAGACATAAATAATTGCATGCTATCTAAAGCACGCAGATGGGAATATCGATGAAATGCAGAGATTTTGAAAAACTAATGCCGTATTATTTTACAGATACTCTCAATGAATCAGAACTACGGGGTGTGATCGAGCATCTGGAACATTGTGAAAGCTGCAAAGAAGAGCTTGTAATACACCTGTTATTAACAGAAGGAATGCAAAGGCTTGAAGAAGGTAGCTCTTTTGATGTGCAGGAAGAATTGAAAGCAACCTATAACAGAGCGGTACACAGGATCCGTTTTAGCAGGAGAATGAGAGTGTGCCGCTATTTTTTGGAGGCATTTGAAGTGATGCTTGTTTTTGGGATTCTGATTTATCTGGCATATTTATAATAAAACATAATATCACCTTAGAATAAGGCTGAAGGGAAATGAAAAAGATGAATAAGGACAGTAAAGTTGTATTAATAGATGGACACAGTATTTTAAACAGAGCATTTTATGGCGTTCCACCCTTGACCAATGCAGATGGTGTTCCAACCAATGCAGTGTATGGATTTTTGAATATACTTCTTAAGGTGTTAGAAGAAGAGGCTCCACAGTATCTTTGTGTTGCTTTTGATGTGAAGGATCCGACCTTCCGGCATATTAAATATCCAGAATATAAAGGGACAAGGAAGGGAATGCCACAGGAACTTCATGAGCAGGTTCCAATCGTGAAAGAGGTTTTAAAATCTATGGGAATCCATATTATGGAGCAACCAGGATTTGAGGCAGATGATATTCTTGGAACAATTGCCACCAGGGCAGAAGAAGAAGGAATGGAAGTCTCACTTGTCTCTGGCGATCGTGATTTGTTACAAATTGCGTCAGAAAAAATTAAAATCCGTATTCCAAAAACAAAAGCGGGGAAAACTGAAGTAGAAGATTATTACGCAGAAGATGTTTTTCGAAAATATCAGGTGACGCCAAAAGAATTCATTGATTTAAAAGGTCTAATGGGGGATGCCTCTGACAATATTCCAGGGGTTCCTAAGATAGGTGAGAAAACAGCAACTGATTTAATTGTACGTTTTCATTCTATTTCGGGTATTTACGATCATCTGGAGGAAGTTACCAAAAAAAGTGTGAAAGAATCACTTGAAAACAATAGAGAACTCGCAGAACTTAGTTTGTTTCTTGTAACAATTGATAGGAATAGTCAGATTGATTTTTCATTTGAAGAAATGGAAATTACGAACTTGTTTACAGATGAAGCGTATGAATGGTTTCGAAAGCTTGAATTCAAGAATCTCATGAAAAAATTTGACAACAAAGATCAAATGCGTTCGAATGCATTTTTAGTGCAAAGAATTCTAAAAAAGCAAGAGGCACTTGAGCTTTTTGACAGACTCAGCCAATCCAGTCAAATTGGGTATTATATTGTGAAAGACAACCCTTCTTCTGCAGAAATGATTGGAATTGCACTTAGCATTGGGGAAGAGCAGAATTATTTTATACAAGTAAATCATGAAATCTCATATGAATTTCTACAGGATGAGTTTGGAAAAATCCTTGAGATGATTCAAAAAAATAAAGATGAAAATTATAGATTAATTGGATTTGCAACAAAAAACGAGTATCATTTTATGCGACTTTCTCATGTCACAGGTATTTTTGACGTTCAGCTTGCGGCTTATCTTTTGAATCCACTTAAGAATGATTATAAAATTGAGGATATTGCGAATGAGTTTCTGGATTTATCGATGCCACTGATAGAGAATGTACTTGGTAAAGCGAAATTTTCCAAAGTATATGAAAACCAGATGGAGCCGATTGAGAACTATGCAGCAATGTGTGCCTATGTGGGCTGCAAAGTTTATCCGATTTTGAGAGAAAGACTGGAAACAGAGGGGATGCTGCCTTTATATCATGAGATTGAGATGCCTTTGACGCTGGTTTTATGGGAACTCGAAAAAAATGGGATTAAAGTGAAGGCTGATGAGCTCAAAGCATATGGAGATGCCCTTGTTGGAAGAATTTCAGAATTAGAAACCAAAATCATCAAAGAAGCTGGAGTGGTATTCAATTTAAATTCACCCAAGCAGCTTGGAGAAATTTTATTTGAAAAAATGGAAATCCCTGGAGGGAAGAAAACCAAAACGGGATATTCAACAGGCGTAGAAGTGCTTGAAAAATTGGCAGAGGAATATCCAATTGCGAAAGATATTTTAGAGTATAGAGGATTAACCAAGTTAAAATCAACTTATGCCGATGGACTTGCACCCTATATTATGGAAGATGAGAGAATTCATGGACGGTTTAACCAGACAATAGCAGCAACAGGAAGAATAAGTTCCACAGAACCTAATCTTCAAAATATTCCGGTTAAAATGGAGCTTGGAAGACTGATACGAAAAGTATTTGTTCCAGAAAAAGGGTTTGTATTTGTTGATGCAGATTATTCACAAATCGAGCTTAGAATTCTGGCGCATATGTCTGGGGATGAGCAATTAATTGAGGCTTACAGAAGTAGCGAAGATATTCACAGAATTACAGCTTCAAAGGTATTTCACACTCCGTTTGAAGAAGTTACTTCCATTCAACGAAGGAATGCGAAGGCTGTAAACTTTGGAATTGTCTATGGAATCAGTTCTTTTGGATTGAGCCAGGATTTAAGTATTTCAAGGAAAGAAGCGGCAACGTACATTGAAGAATATTTTAAAACGTATCCTGGAATCAAAGCATTCCTGGATGATTCTGTCAGAAAAGCAAAAGAAACAGGATATTCTGTTACTTTGTTTGGAAGAAAAAGACCGATTCCTGAATTGAAATCAAGCAACTTTATGCAACGTTCCTTTGGAGAAAGAGTTGCCATGAACGCACCAATACAAGGAAGTGCTGCTGATATTATGAAGATTGCCATGATTCATGTAGATCAGGAGTTAAAAAGGAGATCTATGAAATCAAGGCTGGTTCTACAGGTCCATGATGAGCTTCTAATCGAAGCAAGCATTGATGAAGTAGAACAGGTAAAAGAACTTTTAGAAGATCACATGGAACATGCGGCTGACCTTCTGGTTTCGTTAGAAGTGGATGTTCATGTGGGTGACAATTGGTATGATGCCAAATAAATGCATACATGAGTTGAACAAAAAGATTATTACAAGGAAATAAAAAATAAAAAAATAATACAAAAACTCAACATAGGATGAAAAAACAATGAAAACAATTGGAATTACAGGAGGCGTTGGATCGGGGAAGTCAAGTATTCTTACTTACCTTGAACAAAACTACAATTGTATTATTTTAAAGGCAGATGAAATTGCAAACCAATTAAAACTCCCTGGCAGGGAATGCTATCAACCTATTATTTTACTTCTGGGCAATGAAATTGTTGGAGAAGATGGATTGATTGATAACACAAAAATGGCAGAAAAGCTTTTTGGAGACCGTTCGTTACTGACACAGACAGAAGCGATTATCCACCCAGCTGTCAAAAAAATAATTAAGAATCGGATTGCCTTGGAAAAGAAAAAAAATAGGGTGGGAATTTTATTTGTAGAAGCAGCGTTACTAATTGAAGACCATTATAATGAAATTCTCGATGAGTTGTGGTATATTTATGCAGATGAAGAAACCAGAAAAGACAGGTTGATTCAATCAAGAGGATACACTGAAGCTAAAATCAAGAAAATTATGTCAGAACAGCTACCAGATGAGATGTTTCGAAACTATTGTAAGGTAATAATAGATAATAGCGGGACGATGGATGAGACAATAATACAAATTGATCGTAGAGTGAGGGAACATTTATGTCACAAGTAAAAACATATCCTGGACAGTTAGTCTTTGGTTTGGACATCGGAACCAGGAGTATTGTGGGAACGCTTGGATACAGAAGCGAGAATAAGTTCTATGTCGTAGCACAAGAAACAAGAGAACATCTGACAAGAGCGATGATGGATGGACAAATCCATGATATCGAAAAAGTGGGAAATACCATTAATGAAGTAAAAACTGTATTGGAGGAGAGAACTGGCAGAAAGCTGTCGCAGGTATGTATTGCTGCAGCAGGACGAGTTCTTGAGACTGTTTCAGTCCATGTAAAACAAGAATTTGAACAGGAAAAAACAATCTCCAGTGAAGATATCTATGCCCTGAATTCTCTAGGAGTGGAACAAGCCTATGAGGAATTCCAAAGAGAAAATAACAGGAATGAAAAGTATTATTGTGTTGGCTATTCGGCTGTTCATTATTATATGAATGGATATTTGATTGCTAACCTGGAAAACCACAAAGCACGATTGATTGAAACGGACTTGATTGCGACATTTTTACCTGATGATGTAGTAGATGGACTTCAAAAGGCAGTTTCCATTGCGGGTCTTGAAGTGGCAAATCTCACGTTGGAACCAATTGCCGCAATTCAGCTTGCAATTCCTGAAAACTATAGAATGCTAAATATTGCACTTGTCGATGTTGGCGCAGGTACCTCAGATATTTCCATAACAAGAGATGGAAGTATTATCTCTTATGGGATGCTTCCAATTGCAGGTGATGCACTGACAGAAGCAATTGCAAGACATTGTCTGGTAGAATTTTCTATGGCGGAAAAAATTAAATGTGGTATTATGGAGCAGGAAATTGTGGAATATGAAGATATCATGCTTCTCCCACATCAGATTAGCCGGGAAGAGGTCCTCTCAGTGACAGATCCGATTGTAAAGGATATGACAACACGCGTTGCAGAGAGAATTATGGAATTAAATGGGGGAAAGCCAACCAGTGCAGTGTTCGTTGTTGGTGGCGGTGGTAAGATTCAAAACTACACAGATCTGCTGGCAGAAGAATTGGGAATTGCAAAAGAAAGAGTTGCAATTCGTGGAAAGGAAGTCATGCAGTCTATTGTCTTCTTACAGGAAGGAATAGAAAAAGATTCCCTCCTGGTCACACCGATTGGTATCTGTCTGAATTTTTATGAACAGAATAATAGCTTTGTTTATGTTAATTTTAATGGAAAAAGAATTAAACTCTATGATAATAATAAACTTAGTATTGCAGATGCTGCATTACAGGCTGATTTTCCCAAGGAAGCACTTTTTCCTAGAAGAGGTGAGGAACTTAATTTTACGGTGAATCACAAAAGCAAAATCGTAAGAGGTTATCTGGGTGAAGCAGCAGAATTAGTTTTAAATGGAGAAAAAGCTGATATTTACACTAGTATCCATGCGAATGATGTGATTGAAGTCAGAGAATCTACAATTGGCCGCAAGGCGGAAATGGAGATTCGTAATCTTACGGAATTTGGTTCACGCCTTGCAATTGTGGTGAATGGTAAATTGATCGAAATGCCAAGGGTGGTTTATGTAAATGGCGAGTTACAGTCTGAATATTATGCAATTAAGGCACAGGATCAGATTGAAATCGCTAATTATTATCTTGTTGAACAAATTCTTCAATTTATGGATCTGACAGAGTTGACTTCGAAAAATATCTTCGTCAATCATCAACTTGCATCCCTGCAGACAAAAGTGTATGAGAATTTTACTGTGGAGTGGAAAGAAAGGGAGGAAGAGGAGCAAGCAGAAGAATTGGCAGAAGAGCCGGAACCGTTTTCCTATGATTCGCTTCCCTTTGAAGAGGAACCGGAAGAAGAGAATTTGGTAGTAGAAGAGATAAGAGAAGAAAAAGAAATAGACCAGAAAACAATCGATCGAGATACAATAGAGCGAGATAAAATAGATCAAGAAGTAAAGAATCAAGAAGCAAAGAATCAAGAAACAAAAAATCAAGGCATAATAAATCAAGAAGCAATAGATCAAGAAGAAGTTGCAGTAGAACAAGAGACAATGATGGAAGAAGAAATTGACCCGGAAGAAGAAGCGCGTAGAAACGCGGAACAGGAAAGATATGAAAAAGGGATTGATGTAATCGTAAACAACCGTACGATTCATCTTGAGAAGAAAAAAAATTATGTTTTTGTAGATATTTTTGATTATATTAATTTTGATCTGACAAAAGTAAAGGGAAAAGGGCTGGTCACCAATAAAAATGGGATACAGGCGCAATATATGGAAACCCTGAACCAGGGGGATGTCATTGAATTGTATTGGATGGAAGCTTAATGAGTGTTTGCTAGAAAAATATGTGCCTGTAATTTAAAACCTGCAGGACTGGAAAAGGGTATGGTCGTAGAATGAAATTATGCAGTATCGTAAGTGGGAGTAGTGGGAATTGTATTTATGCTTCTGCAAATAATACACAGATTCTGGTGGACGTTGGCATCAGTGGAAAAAGGACAGAAGAAGGGCTTAATCAAATCGGAACTTCGCTAAGAGAAATTGATGCTATTTTGGTGACGCATGAGCACGTAGATCATATTGCAGGGCTTGGCGTTATTAGTAGAAAATATGGCATTCCTATTTTTGCATCAGCAGGAACAATACGTGCAATTACTCAGACAACCTCACTTGGAAAAATAGATCAGGATTTATTATGCGAGATCGCACCGGGGCAACCTTTCTGCATCAAAGAGATCGAAGTGGATCCAATCAAAATTTCGCATGATGCAACGGAGCCACTTGCATATAAAATGAGGAACCAGAATAAAAAAATTGCAGTGGTAACTGACCTGGGTGTATACAACGACTACATTGTTGAGAAATTACAGGGATTGGATGCGATTTTGTTAGAGGCCAATCATGATGTAAATATGTTGCAGGTTGGTCCCTATCCTTATTATCTTAAAAGGCGGATTCTGGGGGATAAGGGACATTTGTCAAATGAACTTGCCGGAAGACTGTTGTGTAAACTTCTGCATGATGGGATGAAACACATTTTGCTTGGACATTTGAGTAAAGAAAACAATATGGCTGAATTAGCCTATGAAACAGTGCGGATGGAAGTGACGATGGCAGATAATCCGTATCAAGGGGATGATTTCCCGATTCGTGTTGCAAATAGAAGCACGGTATCGGAAATGATAGAAGTATAAACAAATTGAATGAGGAGATCTATATTATGAAAAGAACGATTATTACAGTAGTTGGAAAAGACACAGTCGGTATTATTGCAAAAGTTTGTACTTATCTTGCAAATAACAGGATTAATATTCTTGATATTTCACAAACAATTGTTCAAGATTATTTTAACATGATGATGATTGTAGATATGGGAATTTCTCCCAAATCCTCATCAGAAATATCGAAAGAAATGGCACAGATAGGCGAAGAAATCGGAGTTGTAATCAAATGCCAGCGAGAAGATATTTTTGATAAAATGCATCGAATCTAAAAGGATGAAGGAGAAAAGTCAATGATTAACATAAGGGAAGTAACTGAAACCAACAAAATGATTGAAGAAGAAAATCTTGATGTCAGAACGATTACACTTGGAATCAGTTTAATGGACTGTATTGATTCAGATCTGGATCAATTAAGAAAAAAGATTTATCACAAAATAACAACTATCGCAAAAGAACTAGTGAATACTGGTAAAGAAATCGAACGGGAATTTGGCATACCGATTGTTAACAAGAGAATTTCGGTTACGCCAATTGCATTAGTAGGTGGAGCTGCTTGTAAATCAGAGAAGGATTTTGCATTGGTTGCACAGACACTTGATGAAGCGGCAAAAGAGGTTGGCGTCAATTTCATCGGTGGCTACTCGGCGCTTGTTTCAAAAGGAATGACGAAAGCGGATGAGCGATTGATCAAATCGATTCCACTGGCGCTTTCTAAAACAGACAGAGTCTGTAGTTCGGTAAACTTAGGCTCGACAAAGACAGGTATCAATATGGATGCAGTCAAGCTTTTAGGAGAGATCGTACTTGAGACAGCAGAATATACAAAAGAAAACGACTCCTTGGGCTGCGCAAAACTTGTGGTGTTCTGTAATGCACCGGACGACAATCCTTTTATGGCCGGAGCTTTTCATGGAGTAACAGAAGCGGATGCAATTATTAACGTTGGTGTAAGTGGACCTGGAGTTGTTAAGACGGCAATTGAAAAAGTCAGAGGGCAGAACTTTGAAGTTCTTTGTGAAACAATTAAGAAGACAGCATTCAAAGTAACAAGAGTAGGCCAGCTGGTTGCACAGGAAGCATCAAAAAAGATGGGAATTCCATTTGGAATCATTGATTTGTCGCTTGCACCTACGCCAGCAGTTGGAGATAGTGTTGCAGATATTTTATGTGAAATGGGATTGGAATATGCAGGAGCTCCAGGGACTACAGCAGCGCTTGCACTGTTAAATGATCAAGTGAAAAAAGGTGGTGTTATGGCATCGTCATATGTGGGTGGATTAAGTGGTGCGTTTATACCAGTTAGTGAAGACCAGGGTATGATCAATGCAGTTCTGGCGGGAGCCATCACAATAGAAAAACTGGAAGCGATGACATGTGTTTGCTCAGTAGGATTAGATATGATTGCGATTCCGGGCGATACCAAGGCAACTACTATTTCGGGTATTATTGCAGATGAAATGGCAATTGGTATGATTAATCAGAAAACAACCGCTGTTAGAATCATTCCGGTCATTGGAAAGGGAGTAGGCGAGATTGTTGAATTTGGGGGATTACTCGGTTATGCACCAATCATGCCGGTCAACCAATTCTCCTGTGACGCATTTATCAATCGTGGTGGTAGAATACCAGCGCCAATTCATAGTTTTAAAAACTAAAAAAGCATCTGGGGATATAATATTCCCGGGTGCTTTCGCATTTTTAAACCATTACAATATTACGTACAAATTCATTCACAGGAGGATGCTTAAATTTATCGCAGGTCATAGAATCATAAATATGAGCCGCAAGAATATCTGCATTCAACATTTCCATACCGTGCTCAGAATTTGCCAGTAGTGTTGCTGCATCTGCAAGCTTAGAAATCAATGGAATGGAGGCGTTATTTTTCACAGCACTCATTAACTCGGAAGAGGATTTATTAAAGCCAAGCATTCTTGCGTAGGAAACAACTCCAGAGTTCCAAAACTTTGTTAAATTCGATTTTCTAAGATCGAGAAGAATGTGAATGAGGCATCTGCTGATTCTCGCATAAGTCATATCTTTTGTTTTTAATAAGTCACAAAATTCGCAAAAATTTGTATACAGGTAAAGATTATTTGTAATGCGACTAGATAAATCTTCTGATACGTCTATAAAATCAGTATATCCGGTTGGCTCTTCTAAAAGTAACTTGTATTTCAACAAAGAAGACAGATCATTTGAAAAAACAGGAAATGTCTTATGGAAGCGAGCTTCTAATAAATCATAAGCGTTATCTGGTATTTGTCCTTTAATCAAAAATAAATCGTCTCGTTCCTCGAGGGATTGCCTGATTGCAATCGCGGAACTATTGTGTTCTGCAAGCCGTTTTTCGTGGTAAGCAGAGCCAACACGTAAGTTTGTATAAGGTGTTATGCTACTTTCTAACGACATAATTGCTTTTACATATTCAATACCAAGAATATTATTGGGAGAGGACAGAATGGAAGAATTTCCCGCAAAATCACGAATTGTTGCCTCTAAAGCAAGAGTGCGCGCCTGCGGAAATGTTTTTCCTTCTTTTAAATATGATTTCAAAATAACTTTAAATTCGTCGGATTCATGATGTAAAACAGATGCTATTTGTGTTAGGACTGTAATGTCACCACATTCACTTCCGAAACAGATAGAATCTACAACACCAAGTTTATCCAGAAGACTGATAGCTCCCTTTGCAAAAAACTCAGCACTTGTACAGGCATAATAAACTGGTAGCTCAATTACAAGATCAGCGCCAGCGTCCAATGCCATTCTGGTTCGGGTATACTTATCAACCAATGCCGGATTACCACGTTGCGTGAAATTTCCACTCATCACGACAATGACATAATCTGCACCAGTAAGCATACGAGCCTGTTCCATATGAAACTTGTGTCCGTTGTGAAACGGATTATATTCGGCGATAATTCCAACAACTTTCATAAGCAAATCTCCTTGTCAGAATATTCATTTGATACCTATAGACTACCATGTTTTTTCCATTGTGACAATCTATGTTTTGTACTTGATTTTATACAGTTTTGCACTTCATTTTGCACAATTTCAAGAGGCGGGAATACTTGTTTAAATTCTGAAAATAACATATAATTTTATATATATTACTGTTAGGGAACTGGAAGGAGATTAAAATGGCCTATATTGATATTATAAAAGAAAAAGCCAGAATGAATAAAAAGACTATTGTTATGCCTGAGACAAATGACAAGAGAACTCTGATTGCAGCAGCACACATTATAGAAGAAGGAATTGCGAATGTTATCATGGTTGGAAAAGAAGAGAAAATCATGGATGGCGCAGGATGGCTTGAAGTAAATCTTAAAGGAGTTACGGTGATTGATCCTGCAACAACTGATAAATTAGAGGAATATACAACTCTTTTATATGAAACTCGTAAAACAAAAGGAATGACAATGGATGCGGCAAGAGAAATTCTGAAGAAGGATTATCTTACGTTTGGAGTTGTTATGGTAAAGGCAAATGATGCGGATGGCATGGTAGCAGGAGCTTGTCATGCCACAGCAGAAGTGCTTCGGCCATCACTTCAGATTTTGAAAACGGCACCTGGCGTTAAATTGGTGTCTGGCTTTTTTATCTTAGACGTTCCTGATTGTGAGGCGGGTGAAAATGGAACCTTTTTATTTGCAGATTGTGGATTGAATCAGGATCCTTCGGCAGAAGAATTAGCGGACATAGCAGAAACAAGTGCAGTCAGCTTTAATCACCTTGTTGGGAAGAAACCAGTCATTGCAATGCTTTCACACTCTACAAAAGGAAGTGCCAAGCATCCTTTGGTTGATAAAGTTGTTGAGGCAACTAATATTGCGCATCAAAAATATCCCCATCTGACATTAGATGGTGAATTACAGCTTGATGCTGCAATTGTTCCAACAGTTGCAAAATCAAAAGCACCTGAGAGTTCAATCGAAGGAAGAGCAAATGTACTAATCTTTCCGAATCTTGATGCAGGCAACATTGGATATAAACTGGTACAACGACTTGCAAAAGCGGAAGCATATGGTCCGATGTTACAGGGAATTGCAAAGCCGGTAAATGACTTATCAAGAGGCTGTAGTTGGGAAGATATCGTTGGTGTAGTTGCGCTAACTGCTGTGCAGGCACAGATCAATGAATAAGTCTGGTATTCTAAAGTTTGGTATTAGGAAGGGCAAGATATGGATATATTAGTAATCAATTGTGGTAGCTCTTCTTTAAAGTTTCAGCTTATTGATGTTGAAACAGAGGAAGTGATCGTCAAAGGAATTTGTGAAAGGATTGGCATAGAAAACAGCAGATTTGTTTTTCAGGCATCGGGGAGAAATACAGTCGATTTGGATATTTCTATGAAAAATCATGCGGATTCCATGAAGATTTTGCTGACGTATCTGACGGATCCGCAACATGGTGTGATTTCTTCGTTAAATGAAATTGCTGCAGTTGGACATAGAGTGGTTCATGGTGGTGAAAGATTTGCTTCGTCCACAATCATTGATGAAACAGTCATAAAAGCGATTGAAGAATGTGCAGAGTTAGCACCCCTTCATAATATGGCTAATCTGACGGGGATTCTTGCATGTCAGGAAATGATGCCAGATACGCCAATGGTTGCAGTTTTTGATACTGCATTTCACCAGACAATGCCGGAGGAAGCTTATTTGTATGGGATTCCTTTCTCCTACTATGAAAAATACAAAATTAGAAAATATGGATTTCATGGAACAAGCCATGCTTATGTTGCTGACAGAACTGCAAAAATTTTGCGAAAAGACAGCAAAGAGCTGAAGCTAATTGTCTGCCATTTGGGAAATGGAGCTTCTATTACGGCTGTAAAACATGGAAAATCTGTCGACACTTCTATGGGGCTTACGCCTTTGGAAGGTCTTATTATGGGGACCAGATCGGGAGATATCGATCCTTCAGTCTTGGAATATATTGGACATAAAGAACATAAAAATCTGGAAGAATTGATGAAGGTTTTGAATCAAAGTTCAGGGTTACTGGGTCTTTCAGGTGGGGTATCTTCTGATTTTCGAGATATCGCAACAGCATACGAAAAAGGTGATTCAAATGCAATTAGAGCCTTGAATGCCTTCAATTACAGAGTCGCAAAATATATTGGAGCCTATGCGGCTGCAATGAATGGTGTAGATGCGATTTGCTTTACTGCAGGAATTGGAGAAAACAGTGCATTGGTTCGCGAATTGATTTGTAATTATTTAACCTATTTAGGGGTATTTCTTGACCATGATAAAAATGAAATCAGAGGCAAAGAACAGATTATTACAAGTGACCAGTCAAAAGTAAAAGTTGTAGTAATTCCTACGAATGAAGAATTGATGATTGCGCGTGAAACATATCAAAAAATAACAGAATTATGAATAAATTATTGTTGACATTGGGTTATACTCTATGTATAATTGTTAAAGTGTGAATAGGAGTATACTATGTTAATCAACATGACAAATGTCTTAGCGGACGAAGGAAAGTTTTTAGAAACAGAGTGCGAGATTGAAATGGATTTGTTTGAGTCTTCGCTTGGCGATTTTCCAATTCTACGCAAAGAACCCCTTATTTTCAGGGCTTCAAATGTCAGTCCGGGCAAAGCACAGTATCATGGGACGATGACATTAGAATTGCAGCTTGCCTGCGACAGATGTCTTCGAGAAGTTTCAAAACTTTTTGAACTTAACTTTTCAGGTGTGATTAGTGCACCAGAGAAGGACGATGAAGAACATGAGAACTCGGAATTTATGGAAGGATATTCTTTCAACATAGAAAGCCTAGTGAGCAATGAAGTATTGATGAACTGGCCTATGAAGGTTTTGTGTAGCAATGATTGCAAAGGAATTTGCATGAAATGTGGAAAAGACCTTAACAGTGGGATGTGTGAATGCGATACATTTGTTCCAGATCCACGTATGGCAATGATAAAGGATATCTTTAATGCAAATAATAAGGAGGTGTAACAATGTCAATTTGTCCAAAGAATAAATCTTCTAAAGGTAGAAGAGATAAAAGAAGAGCTAACTGGAAAATGAGCGCGCCTACATTAGTAAAGTGTAGTAAATGTGGAGCTTTAATGATGCCTCACAGAGTATGCAAAGCATGTGGTTCTTACAATAAAAAAGAAATCATTTCCGTTGACTAATGACGAAAAAATAAGTGTCCCTATGGGGCACTTTTTTTTCGGTTAAGGAAGAGGAAACCTTATCTTTTCCTTGCTTTTTCATCCTTATTTTAGTATATTTAAATAGTGTATTAGGAGGAATGACAAAATGGAACTAGTAAAAGTTGCGGTTGATGTTATGGGTGGCGATCATGCACCGCTTGAAATAGTAAAAGGTGCGATTGATGCGGTCAATGAAAATAAACATATTAAGGTCTATTTAGTTGGGAAGGAAACAGCAATCAATCCGATTCTTTCGGGATTATCCTTTCAAAAAGAACAAGTTGAAGTACTTCATGCGGAGGAAGTGATTGAGACGTCTGAACCTCCAGTCATGGCAATTCGTAAGAAGAAAGATTCTTCTATTGTAAAAGGATTGAATCTTGTAAAAGAAGGAACTTGCAATGCCTTTGTTTCAGCAGGAAGCACCGGTGCGGTCCTTGTTGGAGGACAGGTTGTAATTGGCAGAATAAAAGGGGTGGAGAGACCACCACTTGCACCATTGCTTCCAACAGAAAAGGGAGTATCCTTATTGGTGGATTGTGGTGCCAATGTAGATGCGAGACCCTCCCATCTGGTTCAATTTGCTAAGATTGGCTCCGTTTATATGGAACATGTAATGGGAATCAGCAATCCAAAAGTTGCAATTGTCAATATTGGCGCAGAAGAGGAAAAGGGGAATGCACTGGTAAAAGAGACGTTTCCACTTTTGAGAAACTGTCCTGATATTAATTTTATCGGCAGCATAGAAGCAAGAGATATTCCGGCCGGACTTGCAGATGTAATTGTATGCGAGGCTTTCGTTGGAAATGTTATTTTGAAATTATATGAAGGGGTAGGAAAGACCTTGATTTCCAAAGTCAAAAAAGGAATGTTGTCTAATCTGAGAAGTAAAATAGGCGCGATTCTTGTCAAACCGGCGTTAAAAGAGACATTAAAAGATTTTGACCTTGAACAATATGGCGGAGCCCCTCTTCTTGGGTTGAACGGATTGGTCATAAAAACACATGGCAGCTCAAAAGCAATTGAAATTAAGAATTCTATTCTCCAGTGTGCTGTGTTTCAAGAACAGAATATGAATGATAAAATCAGAAATAAAATTATGACAGCTGAGCAATAGGAGGCTTTAGTCACATGGAACTTGAAATGTTAAAGGAAATGATTGCCATGGTGTTAAGCGTTGACACAAAAGAAATTGCATTGGAGACAACATTTGTGGATGATCTTGGCGCGGATTCGCTTGATATCTTTCAGATTGTAATGGGTATCGAACAGGAATTTGATATAAAAATAAAAGCGGAAGATGTGGAAAAGATCAAAACGGTGGAGGAAGCGCTTGCATTGATTCGGCATGCTGCAAATTGAGCGAAATACAAGCCCTTTTACAGGGCTTTTTCAATGTCATAGAAATGATAGAATTGAAAGGGATAGTATGAAAGAAAGAGAACTGTCGAATCTTGAGCAAGGTATATCATACCAGTTTCACGAGAAAGAACTATTGAAACAAGCTGTTACACATAGCTCTTTTTCAAATGAACAGAAAATCCTTAAGTTGAAAAATTATGAAAGACTGGAATTCTTGGGGGATGCTGTTTTAGAATTGATTACAAGTGAATTTTTATTTGAAGAGAACCAGAATCTGAGTGAAGGACAATTGACCAAAATGCGTTCTTCCCTTGTATGTGAGCCATCGCTTGCATTTTGTGCAAGAGAATTGGAACTTGGCGACTATATGTTTCTTGGCAGAGGGGAAGAATCTACAGGGGGACGGGAACGAGATTCCATACTGGCTGATGTATGCGAAGCGTTAATTGGAGCAATTTACCTGGATGGTGGATTTGAAAATGCAAAAAAATTTGTGTTTTCTCATGTTTTGTCGGATTTGGAAAATAAAAAATTATTCTATGACAGTAAATCTATTCTACAGGAGATTATTCAAGGGAATTATAAAGAGAATTTATCTTATGAATTGATTGGAGAAGATGGACCGGATCATGATAAGACGTTTCGGGTTTCGGCAAAACTTGGTGATAAAACAATTGGAAGTGGATCAGGCAGGACCAAAAAGGCAGCCGAGCAAAAAGCAGCCTACCAGGCGCTTGTCTTGATGAAAAATAAAAAATAATAAGCGGGTGTGTTATGTATTTAAAAAGTATTGAAGTACATGGATTTAAATCATTTGCAAACAAAATAAATTTCCAGTTCCATAATGGAATCACCGCTATCGTTGGCCCAAATGGAAGTGGAAAGAGTAATGTGGCGGATGCAGTACGATGGGTTCTTGGAGAGCAGAGAATCAAACAATTGCGTGGTGCCTCTATGCAGGATGTAATTTTTTCGGGAACAGAAACGAGAAAAGCATTGGGATACGCATATGTTGGGATTACGTTAGATAATACCGACCACCAGCTTCCGATTGAATACAATGAAGTTACGATTGCAAGGCGCATTTACCGGTCTGGAGAAAGTGAATATTTAATCAATGGAACGCCTTGCAGACTCAAAGATGTCAACGAGTTATTTTATGATACAGGAATCGGAAAAGAAGGATACTCCATCATTGGACAGGGACAGATTGATAAAATTCTGAGTGGAAAACCCGAAGAAAGAAGAGAACTTTTTGATGAAGCCGCTGGAATTGTTAAGTTCAAAAGAAGAAAACAGACAGCACAGAAAAAACTCGAAGATGAGAAACTAAATTTGGTCAGAGTCAGTGATATTTTGTCTGAAATCGAAAAACAAATTAAACCCCTTGAGAAACAGGCAGAAATTGCAAAGGTTTATTTAAAAAAGAAAGAAGAATTAAAGAACCTGGATGTGAATGTTTTTTTGCTTGAAAATGACAGGATGAGGAATCAGTTAACTTCCTTAGAAGAAAAGCAACAGATCGCAACGGGGGATTTGGAAGAAAGCACACTCAAATACGAAACCCTTAAAGTGGAGTATGAAGCGATACAGAATGAACTTACAGAATTAGAAGAAAGCATTGAAAAAGACAGAGCAACGCTGAACGATACAGGAATGTTGAGAGGAAAATTAGAAGGAGAAATCAATGTTTTAAAAGAGCAGATTAATTCTTCAAAAGGAAATGAATCTCATTTGAACACCCGGATGGACACTGTTCAGGGTGAAATTAGCGTGCGCGAAGCAGAAAAAAACCTGATACAGGAAGAAAAGGATGCGATTGATCGGGAACTTGCAGACGTAGAAAACATAAGGGATGTTGCCAGAGAAAATCTATTGAGAATTCAGAAAATCATAGAAAGCTATAATCTTGAAATTGAAACTTCTAAAAATAGTATTATCAATGCACTGAATGAAAGAGCAACTATCAAGGCGAAAATGGGTCGCTATGATACGATGCTTGAGCAAAATATAATTCGTAAGGCAGAACTGAATGCCAAATTACTTCGTGTTAAATCAGACGAGTCTGAGCAGGAAGAAGTTTTGGAGGCGTATCGAAGTGAGTTTGAAATCATTACAGAGACAATTAATAAGCAAGTTGAGCTACAAAAAATATCCGAAAAAAGATTAGAAGAAATTCATGCAATTCTGACAAATAAAGATGCAAAGATGCGTGATTTGCAGGTTCTGTATCATCAGGACAAGTCTAAGCTTGAGTCACTAGTGAATCTGACAGAGAGATATGAAGGCTATGGAAACAGTATTCGTAAGGTAATGGAAACAAAAACGGAAAATCCTAAAATTTCCGGAGTTGTTGCTGATATTATTAAAGTAGAGAAGAAATATGAAATAGCGATTGAAACAGCTCTTGGTGGAAATATTCAGAATATTGTTACAGAGGATGAGGCAACAGCCAAAAAGATGATTGCTTACTTAAAGCAGAATAAATATGGCCGCGCAACCTTTCTTCCTCTTACAAGCATTACGAATCCACAAAAATTTAAAACACCAGAGGTACTTTTAGAAACTGGTGTGATTGGTATGGCGGATGCGTTAGTCACAACAGACCCTAAATATAGCAACGTGGCAACTGCAATGCTTGGAAGGATAGTTGTTGTTGATCATATTGACCAGGCTTTAAAAATTGCTAAAAAATATGATTATGGAATTCGAATGGTTACTCTTGATGGAGAACTTTTAGTTCCTGGCGGTGCAATTAGTGGGGGAGCCTTTAAGAATAACAGCAATTTGCTCGGACGAAAAAGAGAACAGGATGAACTTGAAAAGCAAGTGTCCAATCATGTCAAAGCAATTGATAAAATTTTGTTTGAAATCGAGACGACAAAAGAAGAAAGAGCAAATTTAAGAATAGAGCTGGAAGAATTAAAGAAAGAAATCCAGGCAAAATTTATCGAGCAAAATACAGCAAGACTAAATGTGATTCAGGCGCAGGAACGAAAAGAAGAAGCGGCATCAGGTTATGATATTCTGAAAAAAGAAGAACAGGAAATTGATCAGAGTATCATTGAACTTACCAGTCAGAAAAATGATGTTTTAGTGGAACTAGAAAGTTCTGAAATCTTAGAGAAAGAATCTGAAAAGAAAATTCTTCATTTTCAAGTCCTATTGGAAGAGGAACGGATTGAAGAGACAAAACAAACTTCAAAAACAGCTGAAATCGAGGTAGAGGTAACTAAAAAGTTACAAAAGCAGGAATTTCATCAGCAAAACAGAAATCGTATTCAGGGAGAGATTCTGCGGTTACGCAATGAGCTTGAAGAAATAGTACAAAAAAGAAGTACTTTGTTAGCGGAAGTAGAAGAAAAAGAAACTAATATTTTATCGATACAGCAGACAATTGTGCAATCACATCAATACCAGAATGAAGCACAGCTTAGTCTAAGCGATCGAATTACAAGGAAAGAAACACTTGCCAACAAACAGAAAACATTTTTTGAGGACAGAGAATTAATTGCAGAGAGAATGAATGCTCTTGATAAGGAAGTCTACAGACTGAATACGCAACGGGATAAGCTGGAAGAAAGTCTGGAGTCTCAGATTAATTATATGTGGGATGAATATGAAATCACTCTAAGTGAAGCAATAAATATGCCAAGAATTGATCTGCCAGAACTATCGGTTATGAAAAGAGAAATATCGTCCTTAAAAGACCAGATCAAAAAGCTTGGAGACGTCAACGTCAATGCAATTGAAGACTATAAAAATCTTATGGAACGTCATTTCTTCCTAAAAACACAACATGATGATCTTGTACTTGCAGAACAGACGCTTTTAAAAATAATAGATGAACTTGATGCTGCAATGAGAAAACAATTTCAGGAAAAATTTGCGCAGATCTGTCAGGAATTTGACAAGGTGTTCAAAGAGTTATTTGGAGGTGGAAAAGGAACCCTTGAATTGATGGAAGAGGAAGATATTCTTGAAGCGGGAATCAGAATTATTGCACAGCCACCAGGAAAAAAACTCCAGAATATGATGCAGCTTTCTGGTGGAGAAAAAGCATTAACTGCAATTGCGTTATTGTTCGCTATTCAGAATTTGAAGCCATCTCCATTTTGCCTACTTGATGAAATTGAAGCAGCGCTTGATGAGTCGAATGTTGGAAGATATGCCAAGTATCTTCATAAACTATCAAAAAACACACAGTTTATTGTAATCACGCATAGACGTGGAACGATGGAGTCAGCAGACCGGTTATATGGAATTACAATGCAGGAGAAGGGGGTATCAGCCCTTGTCAGCGTGAATCTGATTGAGAAAGAACTGGATGCATAGAAAGGATTTATAAAGTATGGCGGAAGAAAAAGTTGGGTTTTTTGAACGATTAAAAAATGGTCTGGCAAAAACCAGAAATAACATTGTTAGTAGTATTGATTCCATCTTTGGTGCATTTAGTTCCATTGATGAAGAATTTTATGAAGAATTAGAAGAAATCTTAATCATGGGAGATATTGGAATCAGGGCAACAGAACAGATTATTGAGCAATTAAAATCTGAAGTAAAAAAAAATCATATAAAAGAACCTGTGGATTGCAGAGAAATATTAATTCAGACCATAAAAGAACAAATGCAGGTTGAAAAAGACGCCTATGAATTTGAAGACAAACAATCTGTGATTTTAGTAGTTGGAGTGAATGGCGTGGGAAAAACCACAACGATTGGAAAACTTGCTTCTATTTATAAGGAACAGGGAAAAAAAGTTCTGATTGCGGCAGCAGACACGTTCCGTGCAGCAGCCAGCGAACAACTGGAAGTATGGGCAGATCGCGCTGGGGTTGATATTATTACCGGGAAAGAAGGATCAGATCCAGCATCTGTTATTTTTGATGCGGTTAATGCAGCAAAAGCTAGAAATGTTGATGTGCTATTGTGTGACACAGCGGGGAGACTTCATAATAAGAAGAATCTCATGGAAGAGCTGAAGAAAATTGATCGAATCATTGAAAGAGAATTTCCACAAGCACATAAAGAAAGCCTTGTGGTACTGGATGGTGCAACAGGCCAAAACGCTTTAAATCAGGCGAGAGAATTTAAAGAAGCGACCCAGATTACGGGAATTGTTTTAACGAAGATGGATGGGACAGCAAAAGGGGGAATTGCAGTTGCGATTCAGTCGGAGCTTGGGGTCCCTGTCAAATTTATTGGAGTGGGTGAGACGATTTGTGATTTACATCGTTTTAATACGGAAGAATTTGTGGATGCTTTGTTTGACAGAACGATGGAAAAAGAATAATATAAATTGTATTGTTAAATAATCTGAAGGGACATTAATTATGCTGACATTAGATAAATTTGAAGAAGCTTCTGAAATTGTCAAGAAAGTCACATCGAATACAGAGCTTGTATACAGTGACTATTTTAGTGCAAAAACCGGAAATAAAGTTTACTTCAAGCCTGAAAACATGCAATTTACAGGTGCCTATAAGCTCAGAGGTGCCTATTATAAAATCAGTACCTTAACAGAAGAGGAAAGAAAAAAAGGACTCATTACTGCGTCGGCAGGCAATCATGCGCAGGGAGTTGCTTATGCTGCGAAATGTTTTGGCTGCAGAGCGGTTATTGTTATGCCAACAACAACCCCACTTATGAAGGTAAACAGAACGAAAAGTTATGGTGCAGAAGTGATTCTGCGTGGAGATGTATATGATGAAGCCTGTGCGAATGCTTACAAAATTGCGGAAGAACAAGGACTGACCTTTATTCATCCTTTTGACGATCTTGCGGTGGCGACCGGACAGGGAACCATAGCAATGGAGATTTACAAAGAATTACCTTTGGTTGATTATATTTTAGTACCCATCGGTGGTGGTGGACTAGCAACTGGTGTTTCAGTACTCTCGAAAATGTTAAATCCCAATGTTAAAGTAATTGGTGTGGAACCAGTTGGGGCAAATTGCATGCAGGAATCAGTCAGAAACGGAGAAGTTACGACGCTGCCAAGTGTCAATACAATCGCAGATGGAACAGCGGTCAAGACACCGGGAAGTTTAATTTTCCCTTATGTGAGAGACAATGTGGATGAGATCATTACGGTGGCTGACGAAGAACTAGTGGTTTCTTTTCTGGATATGGTTGAAAACCACAAGATGATTGTAGAGAATTCAGGACTTCTTACCGTTGCGGCACTGAAACATCTTGACGTGAAAAATAAAAAAATTGTTTCGATTTTGAGCGGTGGAAACATGGATGTCATTACGATGTCTTCCGTCGTACAACAGGGACTGATTTTTCGAGATAGGATTTTTACAGTTTCAGTACTTCTTCCTGACAAGCCAGGAGAACTGAGCCGTGTGGCGGATGTGATTGCAAAGCAAAGTGGAAATGTAATTAAGTTAGAGCATAACCAATTTGTATCAATCAACAGAAATGCTGCAGTTGAGCTGCGCATTACGATGGAAGCATACGGGAGTGAACATAAAGCGCAGATTATTGATGCATTAAACCTGGAAGGCTATAAACCAAAAGTGGTTAGAACGAATATATAGCAAGGAAATGCAAGGTAAGAGCAGATTATATGTAGAATTCATGCATATGGTCTGCTTTTTTTGATTCCATAAGAATTGAGCAGAATAGTACCGCTTAAAAAAAGAAAGGAAATCGAAATGGAGAAAATAAAAAAGAAATCAAAAAGAATATTTGATTATCTAATCATTACAATCGCAGCATTGATTTATGCGGTTGGGGTTGCGTTGTTTTTAGACCCGAACAATCTTGCACCGGGAGGGTTCTCGGGAATTGCAATTATTGTAAATCGATTCACCCAAATTCCTACAGGAACCTGGTTTCTTCTTTTTAATATCCCATTAATGATATTGGGGATGTGGAAATTTGGATGGAGATTTATTATTTCAACCATGTATTCTATTTTTGTTATTTCGATTTTTACCAATTTCCTGTCAGTGTTTGGACCGGCAACGAAAGATCCTCTTTTGGCTGCAATTGCTGGAGGAAGCTTGATTGCAATCGGCGTTGGGATGAATTTCAGAGTTGGTGCGACGACCGGAGGAACAGATATCCTTGTGAAGTTTTTAAGATTACGCTTTCAACATCTAAAAACAGGAATCGTTTTTCTTTTGACCGATGCAATCATAATTATCCTGGCGGGTGTTGTTTTTCAAAAAATCGATACAGCTCTTTATGCGGGAATTGCAGTTGTTGTCTGCTCTATTGTACTCGATCTTGTTTTATATGGAAGAGATGAAGCAAAAGTAATTTATATTATAAGTGATAAAGCAACCATGATTGCAAAACGTCTGATGGAAGAACTTGATATAGGAGTAACCTTCTTGGAGGGATCTGGTGCTTATAGCAACCAGGGAAAACAGATTATTTTATGTGCCATGAAAAAACAGAACACGCCAAAAGCAGAAGAAATTGTGAAAGAGATGGATTCAAATTCTTTTATGATTGTGACAAGCGCAAGTGAAATATTTGGCGAAGGGCATAAAAGTTACTTTAGCGAAAAACTATAATTAAGTGTAAAGAAAAAACACTTGACAGAAAAAGTGATATAAGATATGATTACTCAGGAGTCAGAGAACAATACTGATGAACGCAAGAAATAGGTCGCAAAAATGAAAAAAATAGTAGAACAGAATATGCTCTATGATTTTTATGGAGAGTTACTGACAGAGCACCAGAGAAAAGTATATGAGAATGCAGTCTATCATGACCTTTCCCTTAGCGAAATTGCAGATGAACTTGGAATTAGCAGACAGGGTGTGCATGACCTTTTAAAACGTTGTGATAAAATCATGGCTGGTTATGAAGAAAAGTTAAAACTGGTCTACAAGTTTAGTGCTACCAAAGAGAAAGTAAATGAAATTAAAAAAATAGCCTTGAGAATAGACGCAAAATCACAGGATGCTGTTTTAATTGCATCAATCGCAAATGAAATTCTAGAGGAATTATAAGATATGGCATTTGAAAGTTTAACTGATAAATTACAGAATGTATTTAAGAATTTAAGAAACAAGGGAAGACTTACCGAAGAAGATGTAAAGGCAGCCTTAAAAGAAGTGAAGATGGCATTATTAGAAGCCGATGTTAATTTTAAAGTTGTGAAGCAATTTGTAAAAACGGTTGAAGAACGTTCTGTTGGAGCGGACGTTATGAATGGATTAAATCCAGGACAGATGGTCGTTAAAATTGTCAATGAAGAATTAACCGCTTTAATGGGATCCGAAACAACAGAAATCCTATTCCAGCCTGGAAAAGCAATCACTGTTATTATGATGTGCGGTCTTCAGGGTGCTGGAAAGACAACTACAACTGCGAAAATTGCAGGTAAATTAAAGTTAAAAGGCAAAAAAAGTCTTCTTGTGGCTTGTGATGTTTATAGACCTGCAGCAGTACAACAGTTACAGGTTAATGGGGAAAAGACAGACGTAGAAGTATTTGCGATTCCAGAGAGTAAAAGCCCAGTTGAAATAGCAAAAGGGGCAATAGCACATGCGGAAAAGAATGGTCATAATATCGTTATTTTAGATACAGCAGGCCGACTTCACATAGATGAAGCAATGATGCAGGAATTACAGGACATCAAGGAAAATGTTGCTGTGCACCAGACTCTTTTGGTTGTGGATGCCATGACCGGGCAGGATGCAGTAACAATTGCAAAAGAATTTAATGAAAAAATCGGTCTTGATGGCGTTGTACTGACAAAAATGGATGGCGACTCAAGAGGTGGCGCTGCCTTATCTGTAAAAGCAGTGACTGGTAAACCGATTCTCTATATTGGTATGGGTGAAAAGCTCTCAGATCTTGAACAGTTTTATCCAGACAGAATGGCAGGCAGAATCCTTGGAATGGGAGATGTTCTGAGCCTGATTGAAAA
The DNA here is from genome assembly GCA_947631985.1 of uncultured Lachnospiraceae bacterium. Taxonomy (GTDB): domain Bacteria; phylum Bacillota; class Clostridia; order Lachnospirales; family Lachnospiraceae; genus SZUA-378. Next base: position 50,448 of record CANRNK010000002.1, read on the forward strand.
AGTACAGGCGGATGTGGATGTTGATAAAGAAAAACAGATGGCATCCAAACTAAAAAAAGGAAAGTTTGATTTTGAGGATTATCTGGAATCCATGAACCAGATGAAAAAAATGGGCGGTCTTTCTTCTATTCTTGGAATGATGCCAGGCATGGGATCGAAAATGGGTGATATTGAATCCATGGTAGATGACAAACAGATGGCGAGAACGGAAGCAATTGTGCTTTCCATGACACCATCAGAACGACAAAACCCAAAGCTCATAAATCCGAGCAGAAAACATAGAATTGCAAAAGGTGCAGGTGTTGATATCAGTGTTGTCAATCGGTTTATTAAACAGTTTGAACAGTCACAGAAAATGATGAAACAACTCCCTGGCATGATGGGTGGAATAGGTAAAAAAGGCAGAGGCGGCTTCCCAGGAAGATTCAACTTACCTTTTTAATAAATTAACAATAATAAACCGGAGGTGAAAAAAACATGGCAGTTAAAATCAGATTAAGAAGAATGGGTCAGAAAAAAGCTCCTTTCTATAGAATCGTTGTTGCAGATTCCAGATCTCCAAGAGATGGAAAATGTATCGCTGAAATAGGAACTTACAATCCAAATACGGATCCAAGTGAATTCAAAGTTGATGCTGAGCTTGCAAAACAGTGGTTAGCAAACGGAGCACAGCCTACAGAAGTTGTTGCAAAAATTTTCAAAGTAGCTGGAATTGAAAAATAAAATTTGACACAACTTTTTTCGGAGGTGGATTATGAAAGATTTGGTTACAGTAATAGCAAAAGCACTTGTCGATAATCCGGATGAAGTTTCTGTTACAGAAAAGGCCGAAGGCAAAAATGTAACAATCGAACTTCACGTTGCTCCTTCCGATATGGGTAAAGTTATTGGAAAACAAGGTAGAATTGCAAAAGCAATTCGCTCTGTTGTAAAGGCAGCATCATCCAAAGACAATATGAAAGTTGAAGTTGAAATCAACTGATTGATGGGGGCACTCTTCTTGAGTTGTCCCTATTTTCTCTTTTGTCAGTCAAAAGAGCTAATACGAGAGAGGTATGGAGTGCTACTATGAGTGATATGTTACAGGTTGGAATTATTTCTTCGACACATGGAATTAAAGGTGAGGTAAAAGTATTTCCAACGACAGATGATGTCAATCGGTTTAAAAAACTGAAGGAAGTCATTCTTGTCACGAAGAAAGAAACAAAAACACTTGAAATTGAAGGCGTAAAATTCTTTAAGAAATTTGCGATTCTAAAATTTAAAGGAATTGATTCAATTGAAAGCGTAATGGAATATAAAGGAGATGGCCTTTATGTTACAAGAGAAAATGCGGTAAAACTAAAAGAGAATGAGTATTTTATTTCAGATCTGATTGATTTACAGGTTTTCTTAGAAAATGGAGAGTTACTTGGTATATTAAAGGAAGTTATGCTGACAGGTGCCAATGATGTCTACGTTGTGGAAATGAAAAATAAGAAAGAAGTGTTGATACCGGCAATTAAGCAATGCATCCTTTCTGTAGAGATAGAAAACAAAAAAATGACAGTTGCGTTATTAGATGGACTGTTGGATTAGGAGCTTGCGTGAAATTTCATATTATGACATTGTTTCCCGAAATGGTAATGCAGGGATTAAACACAAGTATTATTGGTAGAGCAATTGAGAATCAGATTCTGGATTTAAAAGCATGGAATATAAGAGAGTATACAAAAAGCAGACACAAAAAAGTTGACGATTATCCTTATGGTGGAGGCGCAGGAATGCTGATGCAGGCACAGCCTGTTTATGACACCTTTCTTGCTGTGAAAGATGATTTGAAGATGAGCCATTGCAGAGTCATTTATCTTACACCACAGGGGAAATTATTTACACAAACAGAAGCAGAACAACTTGCGAAGGAAGAGGCCCTGGTTTTCTTATGTGGTCATTATGAAGGAATTGACGAGAGAGTTTTGGAAGAAATTGTTACAGATGAATATTCTATTGGTGATTATGTATTAACTGGTGGAGAACTTCCTGCAATGGTTATGGTTGATGCAATCTCGAGATTGGTCCCAGGAGTATTGAACAATGAAGATTCAGCGACAACGGAATCTCTTCATAATCATTTATTGGAATATCCACAATATTCCAGACCAGAAGAATGGGAAGGAAGACGCGTTCCTGAAGTGTTGCTTTCTGGACATCACTTGAACATTTCGAAATGGAGGATGGAACAGTCTATTCTTAGAACAAAAGAAAAAAGACCGGACCTCTACAAGAAATATAAAAAAGTGAAAGACAATCCATTATAATAGCAAAATTTACTTGCATTATACGTTTACATATGATAAATTATTAATGTTGCGAGAAAAGACGGTCCTCTGGTCCCTTATGATTAAGAACGTCCATAAAGAATAAGGAGAATTAAGATGAGTGAGATTTTAAAAGCAATTGAAGCGGAAGAGCTTAGAGCAAATGCACCTGAATTTTGTGTTGGTGATACGGTTAAAGTATACGGCAAGATCAAAGAAGGTACACGTGAAAGAATTCAGATTTTTGAAGGAACTGTTTTAAAGATTCAGGGTGGAAGTAATAGAACTACTTTTACAGTAAGAAAAGCATCCGGCGGAATCGGTGTAGAAAAAACATGGCCTTTACATTCACCAAATGTTGAACGAGTGGAAGTTATAAGAAGAGGTAAAGTAAGAAGAGCAAAACTGAACTACTTAAGAGACAGAGTTGGTAAAAAAGCAAAAGTAAAAGAATTAGTGAAATAATAGGAACAAACAGGGACAAATACATATTGTATGTTGTCCCTTTTCTTTATATACTAGAGATATCGATATTAGTTGGAGTGACAGGTTATGGGAAGAAGACAAAAAGGGTTACATTTTTATAAAAAGAGAAGAGTGATTAACTATACTTTGATCAAAGAGATTGTAAGCTGGGTGTTTAGTCTTTTGGTCTCTGTTTTACTTGCTGGAGTATTTGTGTTTGCCTTTGGACAGAAAACGAGTGTGATTGGGGTCTCAATGGAGCCGGATTTATACAATGGTCAACAGATATTAATTAATCGCTTTGTCTACCAACTTGTAGAACCAGCAAGCGGTGATGTGGTTGTATTTCTGCCGAATGAAAATCAAAATTCTCATTACTATGTAAAAAGAGTTGTGGCAACACCCGGGGATCAAGTTGTAATTAAAGAGGGTAAACTTTATGTGAATCAAGAAGAATGCCTTGTAAAAGAATATGATAAAATTGCGGACTCAGGAATTGCACAAAACGAGATTTTATTAAAGAAGGATGAATTTTTTGTAGTTGGAGATAATATAAATAATAGTGAAGATAGCCGTTCTGGAAGTATTGGTGTTGTTACGAAAAAGGCGATTGTTGGAAAAGTCTGGTTCAAAATGGCATCAAGGAATAGTGGAATGGGTTTTGTTGAATAGAGTGCAGGTTGTAACGGAAGGAATGGTTATAAAATGAATTATCAGTGGTATCCTGGTCATATGACCAAAGCAAAAAGAATGATGGAAGAAAATGTAAAGCTGGTTGATCTGATTATAGAACTTTTGGATGCGAGGGCACCCATCAGTAGTAGAAATCCAGAAATTGATAAATTGGGAGCAAACAAGTCAAGAGTTATTTTGCTGAACAAATCGGATTTGGCTGATCCTCATAGTAATAAAGTGTGGAAAGAGTATTTTGAACAGCTTGGTGCACATGTAGTAGAGATTAATTCAAAGACAGGCGCTGGTGTCAAGTCGATTCAAGGTGTTGTGAATGAGGCCTGTAAAGAAAAAATCGAAAGAGATAAAAGACGAGGAATTCTCAACCGTCCCGTCCGTGCTATGGTGGTTGGAATCCCCAATGTTGGGAAATCAACTTTTATTAATGCATTTGCAGGAAAAGCCTGTACAAAAACAGGAAACAAGCCTGGCGTCACCAAAGGAAAACAGTGGATCAGACTGAATAAATCCTTAGAACTATTGGATACACCTGGAATTCTATGGCCAAAATTTGAAGACCAAAGTGTTGGAAAAAAACTTGCTTTTATAGGTTCAATCAATGATAATATTTTGATTGTTGATGAAATGGCACTTGATCTGATTACTTATCTGGTAGAAAAATATCCTAATCAGATGATGAAACGCTTTTTATTTGAGGAAGGATTTTCGAAAGAGTCTAATATTGAGATTCTAACCAATATTGCAATTGTAAGAAAATGCTTTAAAAAAGGACAGGAAGTAGACTTGGAAAAAGCGGCAGGAATTCTGATTGAAGAGTTTAGGAGTGGGAAAATCGGTCGAATGACATTGGAAACGCCAGAAGAATTAGGTCTGATAAAAAAAGCAGAAAAGAAAAATGAAAATCCAGAATAAATAGTTTTTAAAATAAATCATAAAACAGGAGTATTTTATGAAAAACGTGATAAAAGAAATTCTTGGAACCAGCATGTATTTGTTGGTTGTGCTTTGTCTGACCTACCTTGTGATTACATTTGTAGGACAGAGGACGCAGGTGATTGGAAGTAGTATGGAAAGTACCTTAAGTAATAATGATAATCTGATTGTTGATAAGATTTCTTATCGGTTTCAAGATCCCAAGAGATTTGATATCATTGTATTTCCTTACCAGTATGCGGAAGAAACCTACTATATAAAAAGAGTGATTGGATTACCAGGTGAGACGATTAGAATTGATGAACTGGGAACTATTTATGTAAATGATGTTATGTTAGAAGAATCTTATGGAAGAGAAATCATGAAGGAGCCCGGACGAGCTTTTGAAACCATAACATTGGCTGAGGATGAATACTTTGTCCTTGGAGATAATCGGAATAACAGCTCAGATAGTAGAGATCCAAGCGTTGGTAACATACAGGAAAATCAGATTATAGGACGTGCCTTTGTCAGAATCTGGCCCCTTGCCAAATTTGGTGTTTTAAAACATCAGTGAAATCCAACATGAAATGAGGAATCATAATTTTATGGAAGAGAATATAAAGTCAATAAAAGAAAAGTTACAGGCGGCAGATATTTTTATGCTGCCTGAATTTATAGTATGTTATAAAGAAGACAGAAGGAGTGGCGTCGTAGCGCTTGTAGAAAAAGCTGAAAAAAGAATTCATGCATTTGAACTGGAAAAAAAGCGCACTTTGAACATGAATTTTTTTGAAAACCAACAGCCAGATTACAGTATTATTTGTGGGATTGACGAAGTAGGGCGAGGACCGCTTGCGGGACCGGTGGTAGCAGGTGCAGTTATTCTTAGGAAAGAAGATCCTATTTGGTATTTGAATGATTCGAAAAAACTGAGTGCGGCAAAAAGAGAAGAATTATATGAGGAAATCATAAACAGATCTCTTTCTTATGGACTTGGTTATGTTAGTTCAGAACGAATTGATGAAATCAATATTTTACAGGCCACCTATGAGGCAATGCGACAGGCTATTCACAATTTAAGTGTAAAACCCGATATACTATTAAATGATGCAGTGACAATTCCAGGAGTTTTAACCAGACAGGTGCCAATCATAAAAGGAGATGCGAAAAGTGTCTCGATTGCGGCAGCAAGCATTCTTGCGAAGGTCACAAGGGATCGACTCATGGAACAGTATGATGTGATCTTTCCGGAATATGGATTTGCATCGAACAAAGGATATGGATCTATGGCACATATTGAGGCACTCAAAAAATATGGACCAACTCCAATTCATCGCAGATCATTCATCGGAAATTTTATTACAATAAATGGCTGAAAGGATGGATAAATTATGTCATCGCATATGACTTCTTTCTTTCGATACGCAAAGAACCAGGAGACAGGTACCCAATCGGCAGGAATAAAAGAGACAGCACAAGCGCAAAGCACGGAAGGTGCTTTGAGTCAGAAAAACCTTGCACAACTGAAGCAACTTGTATCAGGACAGACGATTTCGGGTGAGGTAATTGCTGTGAGGGGAAATGAGATTGAGATTCTAATGGATCATGGTGGTTCTCTTTTGGCGAAAATGGAATATGATATGAATGTTTCAGTTGGAAAACTGATGTCTTTTGAGGTGAAAAAAAATTCAGATACGCAGATTTCCCTTCGTCCACTTTTTGAAAATTTACAGCAACAATCTAATATTTTAAAAGCTATGGATGCGGCCTCCATACCGCAAAATGAGAAAACCACTCAGCTTGTGAAAGAGATGATGAATTCAGGTATGTCTGTTGATAGAAACACGTTGCAGCTGATGCATAAAGTTTTACTTTCTTTTCCGGATGCAAATCCAGCGAACCTGGTTTCTATGACAAAGCTAAATCTGCCAATCACACAGAATACCTTGCAGCAATTTGAACAATATAGAAGTTATGAACATAGTGTTGTGACTTCAATGGAATCAATTGCAGATGACTTCTCAAACCAGTTCTTTGGACAAATTCAGGAAGGAGCAAAGTTAGCCCCTCTTCTTGAAAAAATTAGCACTTTGTTTGCGACTGCAATTCCATTTTCAGAACAAACGGATTTGCAGGTCCAAGACAAGATGCTGATGACAAAAATTCCGTTAGGAGCCTCGCCACAGGAGGGAATGCAACAGGTATCATCTCTGGGAGTTATGGCTGATGAATCAGACGCACCCCTTATCGAGAAAGGGATTCTATTGGATACGGAAGAATCATTACCTGAATTAATACAAAATAAAGAGCATCTGATAAATCTTGATCAAAAGATGTCATTTGAAACGCTTCTCTCTGAAATAAAAGAAGGAAAGGTTTCAACAAAAGAGACGGTTGCCCTTTTAAGAGATGGTTCAATCAGCCCTTATCAATTATTCCGGATTGGAGAAGAAATGCTGGCACAAAACAATCCGGATTTGAAAAACGATTGGGAAAAGCTGATTCAAAGCAATGAATTCAAAAATATATTAAAAGAATCGCTGCTGAATGAATGGCTTCTTTCACCGGAAGAAGTTGCATTAGATGGAAAAGTGGCTCATCTTTATGAAAAAATACAGGCACAGACAGAAAAAATCCTGCAGATGCTGGAATCTGCTGAAGAAAAGAACTCACCCATTATGAAGAGCATTAGCCAGCTTTCGCAGAATGTTGAGTTTATGAATCATTTAAATCAGGTAGTTACTTATATTCAACTTCCGTTAAAGTTCTATCATGAAAACTCAAGTGGGGAGTTGTATGTCTATACAAACAAGAAAAATCTTTCCAAGCCTGGAAGTGAAGTGAGCGCTTTGCTTCATCTTGATATGGAACATTTAGGGAAGGTAGATGTTTATGTTACCTTGGTTCATGAAAAAGTAAATACCAATTTTAAATTAGAAAAAGAAGAAAGCCTCCAATTAATTGAGGACAATATTGAAATACTGAATGAACACTTAAATAAAAGAGGGTATCATATGCAATATGAAATTCAACTTGCAAAAACCCCTGTAAATGTGATGGAAGAGCTCTTATCAGAGGAGATGGGAAACAGTTTATTGTCACAGATTTCATTTGATGTAAGAGCATAGGACATAGTTATATTCTTGGGGAGTAATCCAAATGAAGAATGAAAAAGAAGAAAAACGAAGTAAAATAAAACAGGCAGTCGCGCTAGAATACGATCCTGTCAATGATGCCCCCACTGTGATTGCTTCTGGGATGGGTGCACTTGCTGAGCGAATTATTGAAAAAGCAAAAGAAGCAGAAATTCCGATTCACCAGGATCAAAAGCTTGCAGAAACATTGTCGCGACTTGAAATAGGAGATATGATTCCACCAGAATTATATGAAGTCGTTGCAGAAATCCTGGTATTTGTTGATAGTATGGATAAAATAAAAGCGAAAATGGATCAAAATTCTCCAAAAAGGAAAGGATGAAAT
>CANRNK010000003.1 GCA_947631985.1 uncultured Lachnospiraceae bacterium
TTATGCCTGTTTTGCAACAATATTAATGATTCTGCCTGGTACATAGATTTCTTTTATAACATCTCCTTGAAGCTTATCTCCAAGTGCTGTGATTCCAGCTGCGATTGCATCTTCTTTTGAAATGTCAGCTGCCACCTTAATCACAAGCTTGGTTTTTCCATTGATCTGAACAGCCACTTCTTTCTCTGTTTCTTCCATCATTTTCTCATCATGGACTGGCCATGTATTCTGGAAGATACTCTCCTGATGTCCGAATGCACTCCAGAGTTCTTCACTTAAGTGTGGGGTAAAAGGAGCCAGAAGAATCATTGCCGTTTCAATTGTTTCCCGGTCAATTCCACCATTTTTGTTCATTTCAATCATTTTATTATTATATTCCATGAAACCAGAGACAACTGTATTCAGACTGAAATTCTCAAGTCTGAATGTGATATCATGGATCATTCTGTGACGAAGCCGTAACATCTCTTCTGTCGCAGGTACATTCCTTTCGACATTGTCCATCGCAAGGTTCCAGAATTTTGTAATAAAGCGGTAAACACCTTCAATTCCTCTGTCATCCCACTCCGAATCAAGTTCAGGCGGTCCAACAAAGAGTTCATACATTCTCAGTGAATCGCAGCCGTAATCTCTGACTAAGTCATCAGGTGAAACCACATTTCCTTTTGATTTACTCATTTTGATTCCATTTTTACCAGTAATCATTCCCTGGTTAAACAGTTTTTCAAATGGCTCTTCAAAATCTACCACGCCTATATCAAACAAGAATTTTGTATAGAATCTGGAGTAAAGAAGATGTAGCACAGCATGCTCCACACCACCAATATACATATCCACTGGTAATAACTTGTGTGCCTTTTCTTTGTTCACAAGTTCCTCGTTATTGTGACTGTCAACATAACGCAGGAAATACCAGGAGGAACCAGCCCATTGTGGCATCGTGTTGGTCTCTCTTTTTGCAGGCGCTCCACACTCAGGACAGGTTGTGTTCACCCATTCTTCAATATCTGCCAAAGGAGATTCCCCAGTTCCTGTTGGCTGATAGGTTTCTACTTCTGGAAGTAGCAAAGGAAGCTGGTCTTCTGGAACCGGAACACAACCACAGTGTTCACAATGAATAATTGGAATGGGTTCCCCCCAATAACGCTGTCTTGAAAATACCCAGTCGCGTAATTTATAATTGGTGGTTTTCTTGCCAAAGCCCATTTTTTCTATCATTTCCGGGCCTTCTTTTTTGAGTACTGCGGATTCCAAACCATTCCAATCCCCAGAATTAATCATAACGCCAGTGGCTTCTGTATAAGCCTCTGTCATGTTTTTAATCTCAATTCCATCTTTTGCAATAACCTGAATAATTGGAATATTGAACTTTTTCGCAAATTCAAAATCTCTGTCATCATGTGCAGGCACACACATAATCGCACCAGTTCCATAATCAGCAAGAACATAGTCCGAAAGCCAGATTGGAACTTTTGCTCCATTTAAAGGATTGGTAGCATAAGAACCTGTGAACACACCTGTCTTCTCTTTGTCCTGAAGTCTGTCTACATTTGACTTCATGGAAGCATCATAAATATATTTTTCAACTTCTGCTTTGGTTTCACTTGTTGCAAGAGAAAGTGCCATACCATGTTCTGGTGCCAGTACCATAAAGGTTGCTCCATATAAGGTATCAGGTCTTGTCGTATACACTGTAATTGCATCTGACATTCCTTCCACCTTAAAATCAACTTCAGCACCGAATGATTTCCCAATCCAGTCTGTCTGCATTTTCTTTACTTTTTCAGGCCAGTCAAGGTGATCCAGATCACTTAATAATCTATCAGCATATTCTGTAATCTTAAGCATCCACTGTTTCAGATTTTTCTTGGTTACTTCTTCTCCACAGCGCTCGCATTTTCCGTCCACAACTTCTTCGTTTGCAAGACCCGTTTTACAGGAAGGGCACCAGTTGATTGGCATTTGTTTTTCATAAGCCAGTCCCGCTTTAAACATCTTCACAAAAATCCACTGTGTCCATTTATAAAAATCAGGATCAGTTGTGTTCACTTCCATGTCCCAATCATATAATGCCGCAATCTCATTGATCTGTTTTTTAATATTAGAAACATTCTCTGCTGTCGATTTTGCAGGATGTACTCCCATTTTAATTGCATAATTTTCAGCCGGAAGTCCAAATGCATCCCATCCCATCGGATGAATGATATAATGACCATTTAATAATTTATAGCGGCTCCATACATCAGAAATAACATACCCTCTCCAATGTCCTACATGCAGTCCGTTTCCTGACGGGTAAGGGAACATATCAAGGCAATAATATTTTTGTTTTTTGCCGTCATCCACATTAACAGGTTTGTTCTCCCATTCTTTTCTCCATTTTAATTCAATCTCTCTGTGATGATAAGGTGTTGCCATATTGATTCCTCCATTTTTCCTATAAAAAAACTCCGTCTCCTGTTATATTCAAGAGACGAAGTTAATCCGCGTTACCACTCTAATTTGCACCTTGATGCACACTCAAATTCTATAACGGGAAGTCCCGTCCATGCCTAATCAATTCAGCCTGGAAACTCAAAGGCGAGTTGGGAGCAATGCGTACTGCCTCACACCAGCCGGCAGCTCTCTGAAACGTTTGACTCTTAATACTCCTCATCATTGTCTGTTTTTTTATTCATTTCACTCTTAAACTAGAATTAATTTTATCTGTGAAGACTTCTTTTGTCAAGCGCAACTTACGCAACATAATCTATTCCATTCTATGAAATACTTCGTACTGGTTTTAGTCCAAGCTCATCTACATATTCTAGTGTAATGCGATCTCCAACTAAGAATCTTACAATTCCTATCAAATTCTGATCTGACAGATCAAGGTCAAAAATCTCCTCTGACCCCTCAATGCAGACATAATAGTGTGTGGTTCCCTCAATCACAACTGGCGAAATACTCGAAATGACACCAGAAGTTTTTAGTAACCTACTCTCTAATTCACTCACAATTCCATTTGTATTTAATAATTCTTTATATTCTCTTGCCCCATCCTTGACCGTATCTCCAATTGCAACCCACTGGTATTTTTCCACGTTAACCATCGCATATTTTTTCACAAGACCCGAGTCGTCTTTTAATGCCATGAAATAAGTCGGTTCCCCTGCAATATTAACAAGAAGCGGAAAAGTCGACATATATCCTAAATTTTGTACCTGTCCTTCAGCTGATGACATCGCTGAGTCCTCGATTGCCCCTTCCACTCTATAAAATCTGGTTTCCATGGTTCTCTGGTTCATTAACACAAACCCAACATTTGACTGATCACCACTGACGGATGTGACGCCGGTATAGACCCATACGTCATCCTCAATTGCCAGGTAATTATATCCATTTGTTGTCTGCAGACAATCTTTTTGACCCAGAACGCTGTTCCAATATCCATTAATTAACACGCCATGATAATCATATAACTGTACCAATAATTCTGCAGAGTAAGCTTTATCAATCCACTGTGGAACTTCTGCAATCGGATAGTCTGTACATTCTCCTGTCAAAGCATTACACAGGACTACGTTCCCTATCGTCTGTCCTCCAAATAAACCAATGTTATATTTTTTAACAGGGCATACCCAAAATGGCACTCCCTCCTCATCAATTTCAAAGAAAATCTGATCGTCAAAAATATAAGTTGGATAATTGAATCTTAAATGTCTGTATATATTGCGATTAAACAGTTCAGATTTGGAATATTTAATGCCATCTTCTAGTTGGACAACTTCTGTATCTTGAGTTGTCATATCAATCATGAGATATGCAGGGATTCCATCTGCCTGGTTCGTCAGCCATTTGATTCCGCTTGCATAAACGAGTGGCGTTACCCGAACCGGCTTATCATTAAAGTTAATCTGTGTATAATCTGGTGCAACTTCGAACTGCGAAACCATCTCAACCATGCTTCCCATTTTTCTATTTCCCAAAATGGTTGCTGAGCTTTTGTCAAGAAGTGGAATTGTATTGTAATCGGCTTCCTTGATATCTGTTTTGAAGTCTCTTTCCGTCACAGTTAACAGTGACTGATATTTTGAAGCATTGATAAACGGCGAGGATAAAATGCTTCCACCCAGAAAAAAGAGTGCAATGAAAGCCATCATTCCAGCCAAAATCTTTACAAACAGAGATACCTTAATTGCTTTTAGCTCAAGCACTCCTGCCTGAAAAGAAACCCCCTGCTTCTTACTATCCCGGAAAAAAACTACCCCGGCTAACAGCATTAACGCCCCAAGTAAAAACCACCAAAACGATGTGGCATGCACGTTAATCGCAGGTAACGTAATATAATATGCCAGAAAAGCGATTAGTATTACCAATACAAAAATTGTAATTTTAATTTTTTTCATTTAAAAACCTCCCTTGTGTTACTCGTCTCATCATAACACGCTGGGAGGTTTTTTGTCCATTTTATGGTTTACTTCTTAGCACTTTTTTTGCTTTCAATACTGAATTCACAGTTTTATTCTTCTCCTGCATTCACTACTTTTGATGCTCTGGAAGTAACTTCTTTTTCCTGAATATCCGACGGAGCCTGTTCATATCTCGCAAATGCATATTCAAAATCTCCTCTGCCTCCTGTCATGGCACGCAATTCTGTACAATATCCGTGCAAAGCCATCATCGGAATGTCTGCTTCAATTATCTGCTTTCCGCCCATTACCGGGGTCATCCCAAGTACACGTCCCCTTCGTTTGTTTAAATCTCCCATTACGTCTCCCGTATAAGAATCAGGCACTGTAACTTTCAAGGATGCAATTGGTTCCATCAGGATAGGCTGTGCTTCCATAAATCCCTTCTTAAATGCTTGGATTGTTGCCATCTTAAAGGCCATTTCCGATGAATCAACTGGGTGATAAGAGCCATCATACAAAATGCCCTTCACTCCAACAACTGGATAAGCTGCCAATGGTCCTTTTTCACAAGAATCCTGTAATCCTTTTTCCACTGCTGGATAAAAATTCTTAGGAACAGCACCGCCCACAACAATTTGTTCAAAGATATATGGTTTGCTAATATCTCCTGATGGTTCAAATTTCATTTTGACATGTCCGTATTGTCCATGTCCACCCGACTGCTTTTTGTACTTGTATTCTACATCAGCCGTTTTCTTAATTGTCTCCCTAAAAGCAACCTTAGGTTGTGAAAGTTCAATCTCGACATTATATTCATTTGCAAGTCTGCTTGCAACTACTTCAAGATGCTGGTCTCCCATTCCAAGTAGCAATGTTTGTCTATTCTCTCCATCGTTAATGACTTTTAACGTTAAATCCTCATTCATAATCTTTGCAAGTGCCTGTGCCGCCTTATCAATCTCACCTTTTTCCTTTGCCTTAAATCGCATACTGGTATATGGTGTGGAAATTTCAGTTTTTCCATATTTGACTGGGGTATTCTTCGTTGAAAGGGTATCCCCCGTATGCGTTGCACTTAATTTTGCCAAGGCACCCAGGTCACCTGCATGAAGTTCCTTGACCTCAATTGGTTTATTCCCTTGTAAAACATACAGTTTGTTGATTCTTTCTTCGGATTGGGTTGTATCATTATAAATCATATCATCCTGTTTCAAGACTCCTGAGTATACTTTAATTAAGGAATATTTTCCAATAAAAGGATCTACGATTGTCTTGTATACATAAGCAGATTTTGCTTTGGAGAAATCATAATTAGCTTCAAATAATTCATTGGTCTTCGTATTAACGCCTGCAATCTTCTTGTTTTCGGGACTTGGCAGATACTTTACAATGTCATCCAACAAGGTGAACATTCCCTGACACAGCGTATTAGATCCCATCGTCATTGGAACAATGGTTCCTTCCATTACATTATTACGGAGTGAGGAACGAATCTCTTCTTCTGAAAAAGTCTCTCCTCCAAAATAACGTTCCATCATTTCTTCGCTTGTCTCCGCAACTGCTTCCAGTAAAACATCCCTGCAAAGTTGCAAATTCGCCTCATTATAATCTGGAATATCACATTCTACTACTTCCTTGCCTTCCCAACGGAATCCATTTTCCTGAATCACGTTGATATATCCTACAAATTTCTCGTTTTCTCTGATTGGGAGATGAAACGGTGCCATTTTTTTACCATATAGCGTTGTCATCTCTTCTACGATCTGTCTAAATGATGCATTGTCAATATCCATATCTGCCACATAAATCATACGTGGCAATTTATACTTTTCACAGATATCCCATGCTTTCAGGGTTCCAACTTCAATTCCTGCTTTTCCTGATACCACAATAATTGCACAATCGGCAGCTGCTGCTGCTGTTTCAACTTCTCCCACAAAATCAAAATATCCAGGCGTATCAAGAAGATTAATCTTAATTCCTGACCATTCAATCGGAACAATGGAGGTGCTAATTGAAAATTGTCTCTTTTGTTCTTCTTTTCCATAATCACTTACGGTATTGCCATCAGTAATCTTACCCATGCGGGAAGTTATGCCTGATAAATATGCCATTGCTTCAACTAAACTGGTTTTTCCGCAGCCGCCATGTCCAAGTAAAACAACATTACGTATTTTGTCAGTTGTGTAAACATTCATATCAATTCCTCCGTATTATGTAGTTTTGGATAAATTTTTGCAATAATATGATTTTCGTGTGAATTTTGCTTTATCCTTAGGTATATTTTACTAAATTTTTCTTTTTTTTACAATAGTTTTTAGTATTTATAACAATTCTTTTTTATATTACATAAATCTTCATCCTCTCATTTTCGCGATTTGACTTTCGCACGTTGAAGTGCTATATTATGTATGTTCATGAAATTACGTAGTGCTCTCAGATGTAAGAGCAAAAGGAGAATCATATGATTATAGTAATGAAACCAAATGCCGCCGATGACAGTATACAGTCCATCATTCGTTATATTGAGGAAAACGGTCTGCAGGCGCATCTATCCCAGGGAACCCAGGTGACGATTATCGGTATCGTAGGTGATAAATCAAAAATAGCAACTGAAAATATAATGAGTTATAAAGATGTGCAAAAAATCGTCCCTGTAACAGAGAGCTATAAATTAAGTAACAAACAATTTCATCCTGAACCCTCTATTGTTAAAGTTGGCAATACCGAAATTGGACCTCACAATCTCACAATCATGGCTGGACCCTGTGCCGTGGAAACACAGGACCAGCTAATTAAAATTGCTCATGCTGCAAAACTTGGAGGAGCAAACATTTTACGTGGTGGTGCTTACAAGCCAAGGACTTCCCCTTATGCTTTTCAGGGTCTTGAAGAAGAAGGTCTTCGCTTTATGAAATTGGCTCAGGAAGAAACTGGTCTTGCAACAATCTGTGAGGTGGTCAGCCAGGAGGCAATTCATGCAGCGGTCAAATACGTAGATATGATTCAGATTGGTGCGAGAAATATGCAGAATTTCTATCTATTAAAAGAAGCCGGTCGCTCTGGTCTTCCCGTACTCCTTAAAAGAGGTCTCTGTGCCACCATAGAAGAATGGCTTAACGCAGCTGAATATATCATTGCAGAAGGGAATCCAAATGTAGTATTATGTGAAAGGGGTATCAGAACCTTTGAAACAGCTACCAGAAATACGCTTGACATTAGTGCCGTCCCTGTATTAAAAGAAAAAACACATCTACCCGTTATTGTGGATCCATCCCATTCTACAGGTTCCTACCGCTATGTTCCTTCCATGGCAAAAGCTGCTGTTGCATGTGGGGCAGATGGTTTGATGATAGAAGTTCACAACGACCCTGCCAATGCATTATCAGATGGTCCTCAATCTCTGACTTTCAAAAAATTTCAGACATTGTGTGAAGAACTGGCTCCCTATGCAAACCTTGCAGGACGTAAATTCTAAGAAAATTATGGTGTTTTATGGAAAAAATATCCTTTGGTTTTATCGGACTTGGGCTGATTGGTGGCTCTATTGCAAAATCTATCAAACGTGTCTATGGCAAATCATCTTATATCCTAGCCTATGACATCAATCAGGAAACCCTTTCGACCGCCTGTCAGGATGGAATTGTTGACGAGCCGGTTTTCGAAATAAATTCAGCTTTTTCGATTTGCCAATTTCTGTTTTTATGTGCTCCGGTTTCCTTCAATAATGAAAACTTATACAATATCAAGACGTTTCTTTCTCCGGATTGTATTCTGACTGATGTTGGTAGCGTTAAAACCGGAATTCATGAAGCAATCTCTAACCTGAATATGGATTCACATTTTATTGGCGGACATCCAATGGCTGGAAGCGAAAAAACCGGTTACCATAATTCCAGCGACAGGCTTGTAGAAAATGCGTTTTATATCATAACTCCCACACGCACCGTTTCTCAGGCGATGGTTCAAACCTACACGGAATTCATAAAAGCAATTGGCGCGATTCCACTAAGTCTTTCCTATGAAGAACATGATTATATTACCGCTGCAATCTCTCATCTTCCTCATGTAATTGCTGCTTCTCTTGTCAACTTGGTCAAACAAAGTGACAACGATCAGCATATTATGAAAATGATTGCTGCCGGAGGATTTAAAGACATTACCAGAATCGCTTCCTCCTCTACCGAGATGTGGACACAGATTGCACTGACCAATAAAGACAATCTACTTCAGTTATTGCATGATTATATCCATTCTCTTCTTGCAATTATGGATACTTTAACAGCGTCTGATGAGAAAGCAATAGAACATTTTTTTTCAACAGCAAGAGAATTTCGTGACAGCCTTGGCGATTCTTCTTCAGGGCCTATCAAAAAAATTCCTCTAATCTATGTTGATATACCAGATAAGACAGGAATTATCGCTGCAATCGCTACGATTCTTGCAAACAACCAGATTAATCTGAAGAATATTGGCATTGTCCATAACCGCGAATTTGAAGAAGGTGCTTTGCGCATCGAGTTTTATGATGATCTTTCTGCCAATCAGGCTTCCGTTTTACTAAATAATTCAGGGTATATGGTTTTTCATTCCTAACATATCCATTCAGGAGAAAAGTAATTATGATGCGTAACAAAACAAAAAAACTACAAGGAACAATCACCGTTCCGGGGGATAAGTCTATTTCACATCGTGCGATTATGTTTGGCTCTATCGCTTCTGGAATGACGGAAGTTGGCAATTTTCTAAGAGGTGCCGATTGTCTCTCAACCATTGATTGTTTTAGAAAGCTTGGTATCCAAATTGAAGAAACTTCCAACCGAATTTTCATTCACGGAAAGGGACTTCACGGATTAACCAGGCCTAATTCCATTCTGGACGCTGGAAATAGCGGTACCACAACCCGTCTGATTTCTGGAATTCTCGCAGCACAGAATTTTACTGTCACACTGACTGGAGATGCTTCCATTCAGAAGCGGCCAATGGGTAGAATTATCACTCCTCTTTCCCAGATGGGTGCAGATATCACCAGTATCAATCAAAATCAATGTGCCCCACTCCTGATTAAAGGTCAGAAACTTCATGGAATTGAATATCATTCTCCCGTTGCATCCGCTCAGGTGAAGTCAGCGATTCTTCTTGCAGGACTCTACGCGGATTCAGATACAAGCGTAACCGAACCTTTTGTCAGTAGAAATCATACCGAAATTATGTTGCAATCCTTTGGTGCGCCAATTACGACATCCAACACGACTGCGAAGATTACACCTGGTTCAAAACTATCAGGACAAAAAGTTGAAGTTCCCGGTGATATTTCTTCTGCTGCTTATTTTTTAGTTGCCGGCCTCATTACTCCAAATTCAGAAATTTTAATTCAAAATGTTGGCATCAATCCAACAAGAGACGGGATACTCAAGGTCATTAAGATGATGGGGGGTGATTTGAAATTGGAAAATTTACGGATCGAAAACGGGGAAGAAGTTGCAGATCTGCTTGTTTCAAGCAGCCAGTTACAAGGAATTGAAATTGGTGGAAGTTTAATTCCTACTTTGATTGATGAAATTCCAATCATAGCTGTCATGGCCGCCTATGCAAAAGGACGAACTGTTATAAAAGATGCAGCAGAATTAAAGGTAAAGGAATCAAATCGAATTGATGTCATGGTTCAAAACTTATCCGCTATGGGGGCTCATATCGAAGCCACTGAAGATGGAATGATAATAGATGGCGGATTTCCTTTGATGGGAGCACACATAGAAAGTCATTTGGATCATCGAATTGCAATGTCCTTTGCCATTGCAGGACTCAATGCGTCTGGCGAAATACAGATTTCAAACCCAGAATGTGTCGATGTCTCCTATCCTAACTTTTTTAAAGATCTAGCCTCTTTACAGATATAAAAATAGAGCTTCTTACCAGCTGGTAAGAAGCTCTTTGTTATTGTTGTTCAAAACTATGAATTACATCATAAATTGCAATTCGATTCGTTGTGGATTCTGGCATTCCAATAAAAATCGCTCCATAAATATAATAGTTGGAACTTTTTTCAATACGAACAATTTCGATAAATGCGTCAATCGTCTCTTTTGTCCATAATGTAAGATTTCCTTCATAGACAGCACCAATCTGTAATGGCTTTTCACAGGTAAAACCAACTCCTACCTTAGAGATATCTATCACTTCAATGGAAATCTCTTCTTCACCACTTCCATCAAGCCGTTTCACTCTTAATTTAGACTCTAAATCGAGACGTTTTGTTTTTCTTCTATCATCCATTTCGGAATTCCCCTTTCCTACCGTTCCCATACTCTGTCAATTCTATAACAATAGTTTATAGTTATTCCAAATGATTGTCAACGATAATCATTGCATCTCCAAAAGAAAAAAATCGATACTTTTCTTCAATTGCTTCTTGGTATGCTTTCATGACGTTTTCTTTTCCTGCAAGTGCTGAGACCAGCATCATAAGTGTCGATTCCGGAAGATGAAAATTGGTAATTAATGCATCCATTACCTTAAACTGATAACCTGGATAGATAAATATTTCCGTATTGCCAGAGCAGGGGTAGATTCGACCCTGTTCATCAGCAGCGCTCTCTATTGTCCGACAGCTTGTCGTTCCAACGCAGATGACTCTGCCACCAGATGCTTTTGTCTTATTCATCATTTCAGCAGATTCCCTGGAGATTTCGTAATACTCCGAATGCATGTGATGTTCTAACACATTCTCCACCTTTACAGGTCGAAACGTCCCAAGACCTACATGCAACGTAACAAAGGTGATCGAGACTCCCATTCTTTCAATGTCTTCTAGTAGCTCTTTGGTAAAGTGTAAGCCTGCTGTTGGTGCTGCTGCACTGCCTTCATATTTAGCATATACGGTCTGGTATCGTTCCTTGTCTGCAAGCTTGTGTGTAATATACGGGGGAAGAGGCATTTCTCCTAATTGATCCAGAACTGTTTCAAAGATTCCCTGATACTGGAACTGTAGTATTCTGTTTCCTTCCTCTACAACTTCTAATACCTCTGCCTCAAGCAAACCATCACCAAAGCTTAATCGGGTTCCAGGTTTTATTTTTCTTCCTGGTCTGACAAGGGTTTCCCATTTGTCCCCTTCCAGACGCTTCAATAACAATACTTCTACGTGTGCACCTGTTTCTTTTTTGATTCCATGCAGTCTTGCCGGAATAACTTTTGTATTATTCAAAACCAGGCAGTCTCCTGATTGCAGGAAGGATTTAAGATCTTTAAATGAGTGGTGTGTCACTTTTCCTGTTGTCTTGTTTAAGGCCAAAAGCTTTGATGACGATCTGTCTTCTAGAGGATCCTGTGCAATCAGCTCTTCCGGCAGGTCAAAATAGAAATCTGCCGTTTTTATCTGTTGATTTTTCTCTATCAAAATGACTCCTTACTGCAATGCATGAATTAAAAATGCTTCATATCCACGTTTTGTTTCATAGATATCTACTTTGCTTGTTACTTCCCATGGTGCATGCATATTGAGGACAGCAACACCACAATCGATTACATTCATGCCATAGAGAGAAAGAATGTAGGCAATCGTACCGCCACCACCAACATCTACTTTACCAAGCTCAGCTGTCTGGAAATTCACCTTGTGATCATCAAGTATTTTTCTGATCAATGCCATATATTCTGCATTTGCATCATTAGATCCTGATTTTCCTCTTGATCCTGTGAATTTATTAAAAACCATACCATTTCCAAGAAAAGCCGCATTCTTTTTCTCAAAACTTGCTGCATAGGATGGATCAAATGCTGCACTCACATCAGAAGAAAGCATCAGGGAATTCGAAAGGCATCTTCTAAGGATCAGATCATTGTATTCACCCGACAAATTCAGGATTTCTGCAACACTGTTTTCAAAAAATTTCGATTGCATCCCAGTTGCTCCTACACTTCCAATTTCTTCTTTGTCAACAAGTAGGCAGCAAGCTGTTCTTTCCGGTGTTTCTTTTAAGTCGAGGATCGCTCTGTAAGAGGTATAAGCACATACTCTGTCATCCTGACCGTATCCCATTACCATACTTCGATCAAATCCTGCATCTCTTGCTTTTCCTGCTGGAACCACTTCCAATTCAGCAGAAATAAAATCCTCTTCCTCAATGTCATAGGTTTCTTTTAAAATTGCCAAGATTCCCTTTTTAACAGCCTCTTTCGCTGCTTCTTTTTTGTCATCCTTTTCATCTGCCTTTTTATCAGTATTTTTTTCTTTTTTGAATAAAAATGGCTTACTGCCGATGATCAGGTCCAGTGCTTCTCCTTCAATCACTTTTGCAGCTTTTTTCTGGAGTTGTTCTTCTGCCAGGTGAATCAGAAGATCTGATACAAAAAACACTGGTTCATCTTCTTTTTCTCCGATATTGATGATAACACAGGTTCCATCTTTTTTAACTACAACACCATGCAGTGCAAGTGGAATTGTAACCCACTGATATTTCTTAATTCCACCATAATAATGAGTGTCAAGATATGCAATTCCATTGTCCTCATAGAGTGGATTTTGCTTAATATCAAGTCTTGGTGAGTCAATATGTGCTCCTAAAATATTCATTCCTTCTTCAAGTGGTTTGTTACCAATATGATACAGCGCAATTGTTTTATCCATACAAACTGCATAGATTTTATCCCCAGACGAAATGTTACCTTTTTCAGCAATGATTCTGTTTAATTCGCGGTATCCTTTGGTTTCTATTTCATTGACAATGACATCCACGCATTCCCGTTCTGTTTTGCCTTTGTCTAAGAACTTCATATAATCTGCGCAAAAAAGATCCGTCTCTTTCAGTTGTTTTTCCGTGTAAGTTTCCCATGTATTTTTAAATTCCATCTTTTGCTCCAATCTGCGACCCCTTGGGTGCATTTCATCTCTGGTTAGTACTGTCTTAACCATCTTATTTTTATCTCTTACTTACGAAGTTCTATTCCCATCTCTTCCAGTCCATTCAGAATTTTTTTCATTGCTGCATTAACGTCATTTTCCTCCAACGTTCTATCCTGTGCTCTGAAAGAAATGGTGTAGGCAATTGATTTAAATCCTTTCTCAATCTGAGAGCCTTCGTACAAATCAAATAAAGAGAATGCTTCCAATAATTTCCCACCTCTTTTTTCAATCACTTCTTCAATCTGTCCCGCAAGAATTGATTTAGGAACAACCATACTGATATCTCTGTTGACGGCTGGATATTTTGCAACTCCAACATATTTTCTATCAAAGGAAGCAAACTGTAACACAGTAGGTAAATCCAGTACAGCGACATAGGCTTTTGTACCTATATCATACTGATCTGCTACTTCAGGATGCACTTCACCCAAATAACCGATTACTTGATTCTGATAGCTCATGTTTGCCTGGCGGCCTGGATGCAAAAATGCCTTCCCTGATTCTGGATTGCAGACTAACTTGCCTTTCATCCCAATGCTTTCAAGCATCTCTTCTACAACCCCTTTTAAGGTGAAGAAATCTCCTTCCCCATACATTCCAAGTGTCAGTTGCATTCTTTCATCCGGAAGCTTTGTTAGGGGAAGTTGGTCCGCCAGATAAACATTACCCAGCTCATATAATCTGACGTCTTTATTTCTTCTGTTATAATTGGTTGCAAGTGACGTCAGCATCCCATTTAAGGCAACTGTTCTCATGATAGAATAGTCTTCTCCCAATGGATTGGTAATTGTAATCGCATTTCTAAGAACATCTCCCTGTGGAAGGAGGAGTTTATCAAATACCTTTGGGCTTTCAAACGAATAACACATTCCTTGTGAGAATCCACTAAATTCAACGATATCTCTTATTTTTTCTTCAACTCTTACCTTGAATGGAAGTTTTCCTGTTGTTGCTTCTCCTGAAGGCAGTGTTGTCGGGATATTGTCATATCCGAAAAATCTTGCAACTTCTTCTGCAATGTCAGCCAATCCTTCCAAATCCTGTCTAAAGGTAGGAATCATCAGTAAATTAGTGTCTTGATCATATTTTATTTCTAGCATTTCAAATGTTTTAAGCATATCTTCTTCTGGAATCGAAGTTCCAAGAAGTTTATTAATTTTTTCTGCGTCAAACACAATTTCATTTTTCTCTTTTAACGCAGACTTCACATCGATCATTCCACCTACTACATCTCCACACCCAAGGTCTGAAATCAGTTGGCAGGCTCTATTGATTGCCGCTTCTGCATTGTAGGGATCCAATCCTTTTTCAAATTTACCAGAAGCATCTGTTCTAAGGCCAAGTCTTTTTGCAGATTTTCTAATATTGGGCCCATGAAAGCAGGCTGATTCAAATACAACTGTTTTTACCGTATCTGTAATTTTAGAATTTTCACCACCCATAATTCCTGCGATTCCAATTTGCTTTTCCTGATCACAAATCATCAGAATTTCATGATCCAGATTTCTATCCTGCCCATCGAGAGTCTGGAATACATCTCCCTCATCGGCTCTTTTCACAATAATCTTATTTCCTTTTATCGTATCAAGATCAAATGCATGCATTGGTTGTCCATATTCTTCCATTACATAATTGGTAATGTCGACAAGATTATTAATCGGACGGATTCCACTTGCGCGAAGTCTTTTCTGCATCCAGTCTGGTGATGGTCCAATTTTAATATTTTTGCAGACTCTTGCGCAGTATCTACTGCACAGATCCGAATCTTTCACTTCTACTGAGATATAATCTTCAATTTTCTCATTTAATTCTGATACTGCTACCTTGGGTGCATAAAAAGGCTTACGAAATGTTGCTGCTGCTTCTCTTGCAATTCCAAGAACGCTATAACAATCTACCCGATTTGATGTCACTTCGTATTCAAAGACCGTGTCGTGAAGTCCCAGGAATTCAATTGCATCACTTCCTACTGTTGCATCCTCTGGGAGAATATAGATTCCTTCCTCTGGTGCATTTGGGAACATTGCCTGATCCCAGCCTAGTTCTTCCACGGAACACATCATTCCAAAGGATTCCACTCCTCGAAGCTTTCCATTCTTGATTTTAATGCCTTTTTCTGGAAGCGGACCACCGTCATGTCCTCCCGCTACTTTACCTCCATCCACTACAACAGGCACCTTGTCCCCTACTGCTACATTAGAGGCTCCCGTTACAATCTGAATCGAGTGGTCGCCAAGATTCACCTGACAGACAATTAATTTGTCTGCATCAGGGTGTCTTTCAATTGCTGTAATCTGTCCAATGAAAATGAGTTCCAGATTCTTATCCAATTGTTCATATGTCTCCACTTTTGTGCCTGACATAGTCATCGCATCTGTATATTCCTGTGCACTCACTTCAAGTTCTGGCACATATTCTTTGATCCAAGATAATGCTGTATTCATCGTATCAATTCCTTCCTTCTTATGAGGTTTGTATTAAAATATTTTTAGAACTGCTTTAAAAATCTGATATCATTTTCATACAGTAGTCTCATATCATCTATCTCATATTTCAACAATGTGATTCTCTCTAATCCCACACCAAAAGCAAACCCAGAATATACTTCTGCATCAATGTGACTCATTTTCAACACATTGGGATGTACCATTCCACAACCTAGAATTTCAATCCAGCCTGTCCCTTTGCAGAAACGGCATCCTGAACCACCACATTTAAAACAAGTGACATCCATCTCTGCACTTGGCTCTGTAAAATTAAAATGATGTGGTCTGAATTTTACTTTTGTTTCTTCTCCAAAGAGCTCCTTTGCAAATTCTGCCAAAGTTCCTTTTAAATCGGCAAAGGTAATATTTTTGTCAATTACAAGCCCTTCTATTTGATGAAAAGAAGGGGAATGTGTCGCGTCCACTTCATCAGAACGAAATACACGTCCAGGTGCCAGCATTCTGATTGGCAGGTTCCCTTTTTCCATCTCATGTACCTGCGTTGGGGAAGTCTGCGTTCTAAGTAAAATATCTCCACTGATATAAAAAGTATCCTGTTCATCTTTTGCCGGATGGTCGGATGGAATATTTAATGCCTCAAAATTGTAGTAGTCTGTCTCGATTTCAGGCCCCTCCACAACTTCATATCCCATTCCAACAAAAATACGCTCTACTTCTTCCATTACAAGCGTGTTTGGATGACGATGACCCAGTTTAGCGCGCTTAGAAGGTAGTGTCACATCAATTGTTTCACTTTTCATCAACGCGTCTCTTTTCATTTTTTCCATTTTACTGATTGCCTGTTCCAAAAGCTTTTCTATTTCTTCTCTGGTTTCATTCACAAGCTGTCCAACTTTTGGCCGATCTTCCGGTGCTACCTCTTTCAGACTCTTTAGAACTGCTGTCAGTTCTCCCTTTTTTCCCAGATAATTTACTTTGATTTCGTTTAACCGTTCTAATGCATTTGATTCTTCGATCTGTTTCAATGCTTCCCTCTTAATCAGGTCAAGTTTTTCTTTCATCATTTCCATTCCTTTCAAATCTCTTCTCATAAAACCCTGTTTCAAAAATTAAAAAAGTCCCTTGTAAATTACAAGGGACGAAACATTCCGCGGTACCACCCAGATTCCCACAAAACTGCAGGCTCTCATTCACGTAACGTGTGAAACGTCTCCCCATAGTAAAAGTTAAAATTAACATCTGTCTCTTGACAAATTTAACTCTATTCCGGGAAGCAACTCGGATGCGAAATTCTTATTATAATGGAACCTGGAAAAGCTTACACCCGTGGCTCTTCCTCTCTGTAGGTAATTATAATAATACTGGACACCGTCAAAGTTTTTACTTCATATTAAAGAATATCATAATAGAATCAGGATTGTCTTGTCAAGGTTAATTTTCATTTTCTCCATGCCGATGCTTTTCTTTTTCAATTCGTTCTACATTTCTTTTTTTTACATAATATCTTAGAACTGGTCTGATAAAAATATTAATTTCTGCTCCCAATAAAAATAGATAGATGCAGACATATAGCCAGAGAAGGCCAATAATAATCGTTGTCAGGCTCCCATAAATTCCAAACGTTTCATTTCCTGCAATATAATAAGAATATCCATCTGAAAACAATGCCCATCCAACGCTACATACTACCGCACCTGGTAGCTGTGGAAATAGCTTTAGTTTCTTGTTTGGAATCCATTTATATAAAAGCATAAAAAGAATCGTCAGTATCGTAATCGCATATAAAAAACGAAATCGCATCAGAAAATTGACAACATATGAAATCTCCTTAAAACGAACTTCTAGCAGTTCTGACAAAACTCTTCCAAACACCATAATTCCAAGAAAAAACAGAATACTGAACAACATCATAATCGTATATAGCGAAGCAATCATTCTTAAAAGAATAAAATTTCGATTCTCCTGTACTCTGTTTACCTGATTCATTCCACGCATGATCCCAAGAATCCCTCTGGAAGCAGACCATAATGTAATCACGGCTGAAATCGAAATCATCGCAGGCGATTTATCGTATACCTCTCTGATCAACTCTTTCATCCAGGGTGAAATCACACTGGGCAGAATGGTCTCAAAAAAAAGAATAAAATCTGTCTCAGAGAGAGGCGTATAGGGTAAAATACTACAAAGCAACATTAAGATGGGGATTAAGGATAAGAAAAAGAAAAAGGTTGCACCAGATGCCAACATGGATATCTGGTTCCGTGTCATTTCTCTTGCAAAAGCTCTGACTAACTTACTTGTTTTCTCCACTTGAAGTCCTCCCGAATCTTTTTTCTCCTATACTATAAAAAAGCAGCCTAAGCTGCTTTTTTATCATTCCCCAAAATGCCGGTTCTTGTCTTTTGACTCCTAGCTATTGCTAGGTGGGTTACCGCAACCATACTTCTGCCTTCCCCTGCAAACGGAGGCTTGACATCCAAATGGCAATGTAGGTGTCCCGTTTAAAGTAACTGTAGGTTCAAAACAACAAGAGTTATCGTGCATCTCAGGTTACTTATATTATAAGATATTCCCTTTATTATTACAAGTATTTCACAAAAAATCCTCAGATTATTTGTGAATTATTTTTTGATTTCCAGAAATCTCTTTAGATTATTTGAGTCGCATTAAAAAGCCATTTTCTTTCCTCTTCCTCTAAAAATGGACTGATTTTTTCATAAACCTGCTTATGATATGAATTCAGCCTTTCCAATTCATCCTTGTTTAAGTTCTCTCTCATCACAGCATCCAGTTCAAGTGGAACGAAGGTCAAAGTTTCAAATTCCATGAATTGGCCATCACTATTTTTAGGTCCCTTTTTACAAAGCATAATATTTTCGATTCTGATTCCATACTCACCTGCCAGATAAACTCCCGGTTCATTACTAAGGAGCATCCCCTCTTCTAGTACTGTCTCATGATTGGATTGGTTATATTGCCATCTGATTGACTGTGGTCCCTCATGTACATTTAACATATATCCGATTCCATGGCCTGTCCCACATTTGTAATCTATTGCAGCTTCCCACAGGGGTTGCCTTGCTATAATATCCAGATTTCTCCCTGTACATCCGTATAGAAACTTAGCATTTGATAAATTCAGCATTCCTCTGCTGACCCTTGTATAGTGTTCTTTTTGCTGTTCTGAAACTCTTCCAAGCGAAATCGTTCTCGTAACATCTGTCGTCCCACCATCATACTGTCCACCTGAATCCACGAGTAGCATGCCCTCCGCCTGAAGTGTCGCTGCATTCTGAGCATCTGCCTGATAATGCATCATGGCAGCATTGGCCTGATAGCCACAGATTGTCGGAAACGATAACCCGAAGCATTCTGGTATTTGCATCCGGATTTCATCCATCAACATTGCCGCCATGAATTCGTTTGTTTCTTCCAGATTCGTTTTCTTCTTGATTTGGTAAATAAATTTTGTAACTGCAACACTATCTTTCAGATAAATTTCCCGAAGGTTTTTTCTTTCTATTTCATTTTTAACTGACTTTTTCAGTTCTGTTGGATTCACACATTTAATCACAGTCTGTTTTTCTTCAATATTTTTCAAAAAAAGATAGCTGACATTCTTTGGATCCAGCATAATATGTCCTGCATTATTTATATTTTTTAAGAATTCCGAAACTTCAGAATATTCTCTGATCTGTACCTGCATGTTTTTAAAGTATTCCACGGCTTCTCTCGTCAGTGCATTTTTCTGAATAAAAAGCACCACTTGTTCCATCGTGAGAAATGCATGACATAAAACTACCGGATTGCAGGGAACATCATTCCCTCTGATATTAAATAGCCACATTAAATCATCTAACTTACTTAAAAACAAAGCATCTGCCTTCTCTTTTTTTAAATCGTCTCTTATCTGCTCCAATTTTTCACTCGTAGAGATTCCAGACAATTCCGTTTTTATGAGTTTGACAGGAGAACAGGGCAACATGGGTCTTCCATTTTCTGCTGTCCATATCCCCTCCGCCGGGTCAAATTCCGCACAAACAGATCCATTCGAGTTCTTCGCTATCTCAGCAAGTTCCTGGCCCAATGTAGCAGGAACAATTCTTCCATCAAAGCCAATAGTATCTCCCACATTTAAGGACTCTTTGAAGAATTCCGGAATTGTGGGGACCCCCTCATCAAGCATACGAAATAGCTTGATTCCTGTTCCTGCAAGTTCTCCTTCCGCCTGAATAAAATAACGTCCATCTGTCCAGAGTCCGGCGAACTCCATTGATAATACAAGGGTTCCATTTGAACCACTGAAATTTGAAAAAAAATCACGAATATTGAAATAGTCTGTTACATATTCTGAATTATGATAATCACCCGTTGTAATATAACACCATTCAATCTGGGATTCTTTCATTCGGTTTCTTAATTGCTCCAGCCGCTGTCTGATCAGTTTGTTTTCTTCCATATCCTTTTCCTCTCTTTATCCAATTGTTATATTGTAATATAGAAATCCTGGAAATACCACATTTTACAGTGGAATAAATATAAAATTATTCTTAATTTACATGGATCTGACAGAAAAACCTTGCGGCTGAAATAGCTGACATGGTATTATTTATTAGTACATTAAGTTAGTAACGTATAAAAGAAAGGTAGACAAATTCATGGAAAGCAGGAACTATTCTGAAATAACGCCTGAAATCACAAAATTGGCTCATATATGCGAAGACTCTTGCCTGATTGATCCCGAGCTTTTTACACAGTATGATGTAAAAAGAGGATTGCGAGATATCAATGGAAAAGGGGTTCTTGCCGGATTGACCCACATCTCAGACGTGAGAGCAACAGAAACGGTAAATGGAGTTACTGTTCCAGCACACGGACGCCTTTTTTATAGAGGATACGAAGTTCAGGATCTTGTAACAGGTTTTACAAGGGAAGATCGTTTTGGATTTGAAGAAGTCTCCTATCTGGTTTTATTTGGCACGCTTCCAAATCACAAGCAACTTGCAGATTTTAATGAAATTTTAGCTGGGTACCGTTCTCTTCCAACCAGTTTTGTTCGCGATATTATCATGAAGGCGCCGAGTCGTGACATGATGAATACGCTTGCGCGTAGTGTATTGACGCTTTATTCCTACGATGAAAAAGCCGATGACACTTCTCTTCCGAATGTATTACGTCAAAGTCTTCAATTAATTAGTCTGTTTCCGATGTTATCTATTTATGGATATCAGGCTTACAGCCATTATCACGATGGAAACAGTTTATTTATTCATGCGCCAAAAGCCGAGCTCTCTACTGCAGAAAATATTTTGCATATTCTTCGTACCGATAGCAGCTATACACCATTAGAAGCTAAGATTCTTGATGTAGCTTTAGTCCTTCACATGGAGCATGGCGGTGGTAATAACTCTACTTTCACTACTCATGTTATCACTTCTTCTCTGACAGACACCTATTCTACGATGGCCGCAGCACTTGCCTCACTAAAAGGACCAAGACATGGTGGTGCAAACATCAAGGTCGTTCAGATGTTTGAGGATATGATGAAGAACTTAGATGACTGGACAGACGAAGAGGAAGTCAGTGCTTACCTTCGAAAACTCCTTAACAAAGAAGCCTTTGACAATTCAGGTCTGATTTATGGCGTGGGACATGCCATTTATTCAAAATCAGATCCAAGAGCTGTTGTCTTCAAACAATTTGTAGAAGACCTTTCAAAGGAAAAAGGGTTAGAAAAAGAATTTGCACTCTATTCCCTTGTAGAAAGACTTGCACCTGAGGTGATTACAGAGCAGCGTCCTATCTATAAAGGTGTCAGCATAAACGTTGATTTTTACTCAGGCTTTGTTTATGAAATGCTTGGATTACCGATGGAACTCTACACTCCTATTTTTGCAATCGCACGTATTGTAGGATGGGCAGCTCACCGAATGGAAGAACTTGCCAACAACGGGAAAATTATCCGCCCAGCCTATCGTCCAATTGAACCAGAGCAGGAATATGTCTCTATTGATGAAAGATTTTGATTTAACAGGGTTCAAAACATGATTCATGATTACGAAACTATACTTGCCATAACAAAAACGCCGTCCCAGGATTCTTGTAATCCCGGGGCGGCTTTTGAATGATCGGATTTTTATAATTCAAACATTCCAACAATTTCTTTTAATTGATTGGCAGTTTCCGAATTCCCACTCGCAAGTTGATGTGTTTCCTTGGTCAAAGTAAGAATTTCCTGATTACTATCTGCCATTTTACATATTTCCTTGGAGGAATCATTGATCGTATCACTGATTCCCTGTGTTGAGTGAACCATTGCTTCCATGGTCTGTTTGAAATCCTGAATAGAAGTCTCAATGTATTTCATTTCCTGATTGATCTTCTCCGCTTCCTCACTGTACTCTTCACTCGTATTAATAAATGTTTCAAAATTTTTCATGATTTCAGTTTCAACAAAGGATAAGATATGACTCATCGTGTCTGCCATTCCATTCACTGCATCTTTTACTTCTTCTACCATATCTGTAATGCTCGTTACTGTTTGAGAAGATTGCCTTGCAAGGTTTCCAACTTCTGATGCTACAACGGCAAATCCTCTGCCAGCATCTCCTGCCCGTGCCGCTTCAATGGAAGCATTAAGCGCGAGTAAACTTGTCTGATCAGCAATATCATGAATCGTATTCGCCATTTCATTGATTCTTGCAACTGCTTTTGTCTTTTCCATTGCGGCTTCTGACTGAAGCTTAACCTTTTGAAACGTTACTGTAATCTGGTCTCCAGCTTCCAAGGTCTGCGTCTTTAAATGCACTGCTTTGCTTTTCATTGTCTCTGTCATGTCACAGCCTGATTTTACCGTATCAATAATCTGATTGGTATTCTGATCCATTTCCGAGATACTTTCATTCATCTGTTCTGTTGTGGCAGCTGTTTCCTGCATGACAGCAGCAAGTTGTTCCAGGGTTACAGAATTGTCTCCCGTATTTTTATCTACTCTGTCCGATATTTCAGTAAGTCCGGTAGAAGTATTTGCAAGCTCCCCAGAATACTTGGAAATTCTGGAAATTACGTCCCGCAGTTTCTCCTGCATTCCATAGATTGCAACAGCCATTTCTCCGGTTTCACCTTTTCGCTTCATAAATTTTCTGTTTTTTTCATTCTTTTTCAGATTCAGAAGCGAAATATCATGGAGCATCGCCGTGATCTTGTGAATTGGAAGGCTAATACTGGATGCAAAAAGATATCCAGTTGCCGAAAATAAGAGCAATGCAAAAATTGCAATCATCATAGCCTGTGTCCGAATTTGATATACTTTAGCAAATACTTCTTTTTCTGGAACTGCAATCACAAAAATCCAGTTATTGTTCAAGGTCATATATGCTGAGTAAAATTCCTGACCCTCTTCCACATAAGAACCAATTAATGCCCCCTGCGCCTCTGCACCCAGCATAGAAATAACATGTGGATTGGTTGCAAGACTTGCCCGCAAGGCTGGATCTGTATGGGAAATTGTGAGGCCTTTTTCATCTGTTACATAACAAGTCGTATGTTCCATTCCTGTTATCTGAATGCTATTTATTTTCTCGTCAAAGATAGAACATGACACTGTTCCAGATACATACGCAATACAGGACTCATTCCCATTATATGCCGGGATTATCATTGAAAGGACTGGTTCCCCCGCCGCATCAAAATGAACACTGCTGACTGCACTCGTCGCTCCATTCAATGCTTTTGAATAATATTGCTCTTTTGCATATTCAAATGTTTCTTCCTCTCCTGACCTTGCTAAAACATTTCCCTCCAAGTCCAGTAGGACTGCAGTTTTGAAGTTGGGATATGTTTTGATAAAGTCTGCAAGCGCTGATTCTGCCCATGCAACCTTTCCCTCTGGGTCAAGTGCCGTCTCATAAAAAGCCACTTCGTGATCAATCGTCGTCATTTCTTTTTCAAGCGTTGCAATCACATCATCTACTTTGCTACTGCTGGCTGTAATATAGTCAGCAAGGCTATTCTGTGTTGCATTCTTTAACGATATTTCAAATCGCAGATACATAAATGCCATTGTCAGAAAAACTGCTGTCGCAAGACTCACAATAATCAACAAAGTGACTTGCATTTTGATACTGAAGATTGATTTTTTTTGTTCTTTTTTTGTTTTTCTTATTTTTCTCTGTTCACCCTTTGTTATTACCCCTTTTGGAACGCTCCCCTTGTTTTCACCCTCTCTGTTAATCATTTAATGCCCCCATTTCATGTATACGCTACAATTCCGGCTTTGTTTCAATTATTTCTATTTCTTCTTCTATTTTTTTATTTCTTTTTCTATTTTTTCTTCTCTTTTGCCTTCGCAAAGACACTCTGCAGAATGATGAAAAATGCAAGGAGTGCAGCAATCGTAATTTTAGTCCACCAAGATGACAAAGTTCCCTGGAAATTAATAAAGGTCTCTATCGTACCCTTAATCAAAACACCAAATAAACTTCCAAATACATTTCCTACACCACCAGTTAATAGGGTTCCTCCTATTACGGCAGAAGCGATAGCTTCCATTTCAAATCCTTTTGCCTGTTCAACGAAACCGGAACAGGTATTCAGACAGAACAAAAATCCACCAAATGCTGCCAAGAAACCATTCAAGATATAAACCTTTAATTTGGTTCTTCTAACATTTAATCCCATTAAAAGTGCAGATTGTTCATTGCCACCAATTGCATAAATTGATCTTCCAAACTTGGTATATTTCAGCATGATGAAAATAATCACTAAAACAATCAATGCAATTAGTACGCTTGGATAGATATAGGGATTGACAATGATTCCCTTTTTATTTACGTAACCACCAATTGGAAAATACATTTTGGCCTGTGCCCAGGATAAAAATGTTTCATTTTTGATACTAATCATATCTGTGCTGATAATTGCCGTCATACCTCTGGCAAAAAACATACCCGCCAAGGTTACAATAAAGGGCTGAATTTTCATATAGGCCACTAAGAACCCCTGTACAAGCCCAAATACAAGACCAATAAATAAAACAAATAAAACCGCTGGTACTGCACCGACTCCTTTATTTTCCATCATATAGGCAAGAATCATACAAGTCATGGCTACTACGGAACCTACTGAAATGTCAATTCCACCCGTAATCAAAACAATTGTCATGGAAGTGGCAATTACAATCAAGCCAGCATTTGAAATAAACAGGTTTAAGAATACCTGTGTTTTCGAAAAGCCTTTTTCGCCAAAAACAATCATACCAATAATATACATTACAAAAAATAAAATGATTGTAATGGCAAGAAGGAATTGATTTCCTTCCATTTTCTTTAGTTTTTTCATTATGCTGCCTCCTTTGCTGTTTTTCCTGATGCAATTTTAGCAGCCAATGCTGTTCTCATCTTCGTGAATTCAGGCGACTGAAGTGTTACAATGATAACAACGACAATTGCTTTGTATACTGGAATCTGATCAGCAGAGATACTCATCGCATACAACGTAGTTGTCAATGCCTGAATCGTATAGGCACCAATAACGCTTCCAAGTAGAGAGAACTTACCTCCACCAAGACTATTTCCTCCAAGTGCCACTGCAAGAATTGCATCCAGCTCCAGATTAAGTCCTGCATTGTTGGCATCAATTGAGTAAACTCTAGAGGTAATAATCAACCCAGCGATTCCCGAACAAAATCCACAAAAGGTATAGGTTAAAAATTTAATTGCAGTTGAGTTAAGCCCTACCAGCCTTGCTGCTTTTGAGTTACAACCAACCGTTTCAATGTAAAGTCCCAATGCTGTTTTCTTCAATAAGAAATAAGTCAGAATAACAACAATAATTGCTACAAAAACAGGTGTTGGCAATGGTACCCCAGGAATGGAAGCGCCAAGCATCTTAAAATGATCCACTCTCAGATAAATCATCTGACCATCTGTAAGCAGCTGTGCAATTCCTCTTCCTGCCGTAAACAAGATTAAGGTTGCAACCATCGGCTGAATTTTTAATTTTGCTACCAAAAATCCATTCCAGGCTCCACAGATTGCACCAATCAGAATCGCTGCAACTACACCAAGTATGTACGGCGCATGATAAAAATCAGTTGATTGTTCTCCTCCAGATAACACAAAACAACAAACCGCACCTGCAAGTGCACTGACAGCACCAACTGAAATATCTGTACCTCCGGAAGCTGCAACCACAAGGGTCATTCCAACTGCAAAAATGACAAGTTCACTTCCTCTGTTAATAACATCAATAATATATCCATAGAGCACACCGTTCTGTATGGTTATGTTAAAGAACGTGGGGGTTTTGATCACATTGATGATCAATACCAGAAACAGACAGGCCAATGGCAGAAATAGTC
The DNA here is from genome assembly GCA_947631985.1 of uncultured Lachnospiraceae bacterium. Lineage (GTDB taxonomy): Bacteria > Bacillota > Clostridia > Lachnospirales > Lachnospiraceae > SZUA-378. The sequence goes on from CANRNK010000003.1 coordinate 26,107, forward strand.
GAAACCCTGTGACCTTTTTTATCAAAGATTTGGAACTACTCATTTTCACTACCTCCTGCAATTGCTTTCATAATACTCATCTGGGACAATTCATGCTCTTCGAGTTCCCCGACTTTCCTTCCATCCCGCATTACAATCATTCTACTGCAGGTTCTGATCATTTCTTCGATTTCTGAGGAAATAAACATAACAGACATTCCTTCTCCGGCAAGCTTTAATACCAGCTTCTGGATTTCTGTTTTTGTTCCGATATCAATTCCTCTTGTTGGTTCATCTAAAATCAGGAATTCCGGGTTGGTTAGTAACCATCTTCCAAGAATTACTTTTTGCTGATTTCCACCGCTCAACTGTTTGATTGGTGTCTCCCTGCTTGCTGTTTTAATCTGAAGCAGTTCAATATATTTATCTGCGAATTCTTCCTGTTCCTTTTTACCCAATAGCTTGAACATGCCCTTTTTGGCTTGAAGCGCAATTATAATATTCTCGCGAACCGAAAGTTCTGCAATAATTCCTTCTTCTTTTCTGTTTTCCGGCAGATAACTCATTCCACTTTTCATTGCATCGATTGGCGCTGAAACAACAATCTTTTGCCCCTTAACAAAAAGTTCCCCTTCATCAGGCTTGTCCGCACCGTAGATTGCTCTGGCAAGTTCTGATCTTCCAGATCCAAGTAAACCAGATAATCCTATTACTTCTCCCTTTTTTAATACCAGGTCAAATGGTTTAATACTACCTTCATGTGCAAGTGCTTTTGCTTCTATTATTTTAATATTTGCATCTTCTTCAATGATTTTCTTTTCTTTTTTAATTGCAGATACATCATCAAAGTCTTTTCCCATCATTTTCGCAACCAGCTGTACTCTTGGAAGATTCTCTACTTCATATTCTCCAACAAGGCACCCATTTCTCAAAACTGTAATTTTATCGCATACCTTATAGACCTGTTCTAGGAAATGAGTTACGAATATAATTCCAACACCATCCCCCTTCAGTTTTTTCATTAGACTAAATAATTTTTCAACTTCATGCTCATCGAGTGAAGAAGTCGGTTCATCAAGAATCAAAACCCTGGCGGACAAATCGACTGCTCTTGCAATTGCAAACATCTGCTGGAGCGCAAGGGAATAATGTTCAAGACTTCTGGTTACATCAATATCTATATTAAGATTTCCAAGGATTTCCCTGGATTTTTTATTCATTGTTTTCCAGTCTATGATACCTGCGCGCTTTGGTTCTCTTCCCAGAAAAAGGTTTTCTGCTACCGACAGATTAGGGCAAAGGTTCACCTCCTGGTATACTGTACTGATTCCATTTCCCTGCGCCATTTGTGGGGACTTATTGATAAGATCATGGTCCATTCCTGCCATTCGGATGGTACCTGTTTCAAATTCTTCAACACCTGTTAGAACTTTTATTAAGGTTGATTTTCCGGCGCCGTTTTCTCCCATAAGTGCATGGATTTCTCCTGCTCTCAATGTGAAATCTACATCCGAAAGAGCAACAACTCCCGGAAAGTTTTTGCTAATATGTCGCATTGTAAGAACTGCATTGTTATCCATGTGGACTCCACCCTTCAATAGAATCTGCATTCTGCAGATTTAATGTTAACTTGTAATAAAAAAGGTGTTTGGGAAAAACCGCCTAAGCGGCTTTTCAACCCAATCACCTATATGAGCTTACATTTAAATAGTAGTTCTCACGTTAAACCTAGTATGCTCTTTCACCAATGATATCTGCTGCTGTTTCAGCTGGGAATACACCTTCGTCAACATACATAACTTTATCAACTGTTCCGCCACCCTCTAATGTCTGGATGATTTCAGAAACACGTGGTCCGTGAAGAGGATTACATTCTACTGTTACATTCATATCACCAGCGATCATAGATTCAAATGCAGCTTTTACAGCGTCGAATGAGATTACGATTACATCGCCTTCTGGTCCACAAGTTTTACCTGCTGCTTTGATTGCGTCGATTGCTCCAAATGCCATATTGTCATTTTCAGCAACAACTACATCGATGTCTGGGTACTGTTTCAGGAATGATTCCATAACTTCCTGACCTTTAGACTGTGTGAATTCACCTGTCTGCATATCAAGCATAGTCCATGTGTCAGCCATCTTAGATGCAAAACCTTCTGTTCTTCCAACCTGTGCAGATGCACCGATTGTACCCTGTAATGTTACGATGTTGATTGCTTCATCTGCTCTTCCCTGTGTTGTAAGGTATTCACTTAACCAACCAGCTGCATCTTCGCCTTCTTTAACGAAATTTCCACCAACCCAGCATTCATACAGTGAATCATCAGCTACATCAACCATTCTATCTGATAAGATAACTGGGATTCCTGCTTCTTTTGCTTCCTGAAGCACTGTATCCCATCCTGTTTCTACTACAGGTGCAAGTACGATATAATCAACTTCTTGCTGAATAAAACTTCTGATTGCTTTGATCTGATTTTCTTGTTTCTGTTGTGCATCATCAAAAATAAGTTTATATCCGTTTGCTTCTACGAACTCAGTTTTGAATGATTCTGTGTTTGCAGTTCTCCAGTCAGATTCTGCACCAACCTGTGCATAACCAACTACAATTAGGTCGCCTTCAGCTGCCGCTTCTTCTGCAGGTGCCGCTTCTTCCGCAGGAGCTGCTTCTTCTGCAGGTGCTGCTTCTTCTGTCGCTGCTGGTGCTGGTTCGCTTGTTGCCTGTCCACAACCTGTCATTAACGTTGCTGCCATTGCTGCACTAAGTAATACGCTTAATACTTTTCTCTTCATGTTGGACCCTCCCAATATTTTTTCGGTTCGTCTGAACCTTGTTTACATTTACGATTATATCTATTCCTGCAAAGATATAATACGGACTTTCTTCCTACTTTTGTTCTATTTTTTATCAGACTATGAACAAAAAATGAACATTGTTCATTTTCTTCTGAAAAATGTTCATTTTCTTACGAATTATTTTCACGCCATTTGCTGCAACGTCACTGGTTTCTCTTGCCTCACCACATATTTTGCTGGAATTTTGACAGTTACTTTTGTTCCCGCTCCGTATTCACTCTCATAAAAAATGCCATATTCTTCTCCATAGTTGAGTTTGATTCGCTCTGCAACATTCACAATTCCAAATCCCAGTTCCTTTTCAACTTTCTCTGCATTTTCTATGTTTCCTTTATTGCCTGTATTTCCTGTATTTTCTGATGTTTCTTCGCAATCAATCCTATTCGCTCTTCCACCAAGCATTGAATTCAATTCCAAAAGCTTATGTTCTGTCATTCCGATTCCATTATCTGTGACGTAGAGATAAATATTGTCCTGAATCTGTTCTCCTGTTACTGTAATTTTTCCCATTCCCCGTTTATTCTTAATTCCGTGATAAAGAGCGTTTTCCACAAGAGGTTGTAAGGTAAGTTTGATAATAGAATGATTACTCACTTCATCCGGCACTTCTATCTCATACTCCAAAATATCACTATAGCGGAACTGTTGTATTTCAAGATAACTTCTAATATGAGAGACTTCTTCTGATATTCTGATGCTATCTCTTCCATCGCTCAGAACAGTCCTAAAAAAATCTGATAAAGAAGTAACCATGGATACTACTTCCCTTGATTTTCTATCCTCAGCCAGCCAGATAATCGTATCCAATGTATTATATAGAAAATGTGGATTAATCTGAGCCTGTAATAGCCGAAGTTCCGTATCTCTTAATTGATTCTGTTCTTCTTTTATATGTTCTATCAAATCACCAATTTGTCCAATCATACTGTTAAAGCTATTGTTCAACATAGAAATCTCATTCCCATGGGAAATCTCTGCCCTGGTATTAAAGTCTCCCTTGGCAACAAGTTCTGTTGTTTTGCATAATTTCTGAATGGGTTTCGATACACTATTGGAGATTCCAAGCGACGCTACACTTGTAATTCCTACAATCAGCAATAAACATAATGTACTAATGCTAAGCGCCTGTTGTTCCTTCATTTCCAACTGCTTCCTTACACTTTCCATATTTGAGGCTTCGTAATAAATATATTTTTGAATTTCTTCCTGGGTCAGTTCTGTTAAAATTCTGATATTATTATCTAACAAAACAATATTTTCATCATAATGACCTGACTGCTTTACCGTATCATCAATCTCCCTGACTCGTTTTTCCAGGGTGTTCAAACTTTTTAAAATTGTATCAATTCTATCTTCGTTTCCTGTTCCCGTTGTAATGTTAAGTAGATTTTTAAAATCCTGTCTTGCTTCGTTTATAACAATATAGGGACTTTTTAACCCTGTTTTTTCTTCTATTTCTTTCGATGTCGACATGCTTACAATCATACGATACATAACATAGTCGACATCTTCTTTAAAATCAAGGTTGTACTGATTTGCAGCCGTAATATTTTTTACGATCTGATTATAGGAGTTACAAAACGACACGAGGGAAAGCATCAGATAAATAATCAGAATGGTAAAAAGGATTAATAGTCCATAGGCAAACAGATTTAATTTCATGTTTAAGGTAAACATGCTTTGTTTCAGTTGCAGTCTTTTTTTTATTTGCGCGATTCGTTCCTTACTCATATCTTACTGCCTCCTTGCGTCTCAATCCCTATCTACCTTTTACTATCTCTTTATGAGTCTTTTTGTCTTCCACGGGAACGATACTCTTTCGGGGTGCAGTCCTGTGTCTTTTTGAACAAATAACTAAAATAATGAGAATCTTTATATCCAACTTCATATCCAATGTCCGATGTTTTCTTATTCGAACACATGAGAAGTTCTTTTGCTTTTTTCATTCTCAAATCTGTTAAAAATTCAATAAACGTCTGTTTCATTTCCTGTGCAAAAATAGTACTGAAATAACTAGGGCTCATATTAACGCTTGCAGAAACCGTATTGAGGGAGATTTCATCATTTGCATAATTTCGTTCCATATAGCTGACTGCATTTGCAATGGTAGAATCATATTTTTTCATTGTAATTGTATCACGACAACCGAGTGCCTGTTCCAGCAGTTTTTCTAAATAAGCCGACATTCCGTCAAATGTATTAAATACATTTGCTGCTTTCAGATTATCCAATCCAAGCTCTGCCGGAAGCCCTGCTTCTATTCCAAGCTCCTCAACAAATCCTGTTACACAAAAATAGATATCCATTCCAATATATTGGCGAAACAAAAGAGAGCTTAAATTATTCTGTCCAAATCCCGAAAAATAATCCATTAAAAAATGTTTGATTTCATTGACCGAACCACTTTTTAAAAAGTTTGTCAGAATCTTTCGATCAAGCTTTTCTGTGTCAAGCTTTGTCAGGTCAAAATCGGCATCTTCAAATAGTTGCACTTCTTCAATTTTATCGAAGGAAACCATTTCATTCGTTCGTCCCATATATCGATGCGAAAATGCCTTATTTGCTTCGTCAAAAGACTCAGGTAATTCTCGAAGCCTTTGAACTGGCTTCCCAATTCCACCAAAGTATTCAATTTGTTGAAACTTCTTTATTTCATAAATAATATCTGCAAAAAGCTGATCAATTGCCTGTAGAACCTGAGCAACCGACTCACCCTTTAAAAGAAATGCATATCCATCGACTCCTCGCTCGAATAGATCAAGCATTTCATTCCCATTGCAGACTGCAGCGATTTTCTCAGATGCATCAACCACTTCCTTTGAGTAGGTCGTCATGCCAATCCCTTTGTCATAAATCTTAAACAATACAATACAATAACATTGTGCCAAAAGGTCCATCTCTAACTGCTTCGCCCGTGCCAATATTTCAGACATCGCTACTTCTTTGTAGACAAGGTCATTTAAGAGTTTTTGTTTGTCATTTTTTTTGTGTTCCATCAGTTGAAGCCTAAAATGTTCTATACACTCAAGTTGTTTTTTTTCTTCTTCAATTTTATCCGCAACTTCTTTCACAGCCTGAAGAAGTTTTGCAGACGAGATTGGTTTTAACAAATATTCTGTGACCCCTATTTTAATTGCTTCCTTTGCATATTCAAACTCGTTATATCCACTCAGAATAATAATTTTAATATCTGGAAGTTCTTTTTTGACCAGTCTGCTTAATTCCAAACCATCCATAAAAGGCATCTTGATATCTGTGATCAGAATGTCCGGCTTAAGATTTTGAATCATAGGAAATGCCAGTTCCCCGTCACTCGCTTCCCCGATAAAGGTAAATCCTTCGTTTATCCAGTCAATATTATGTTTGATTCCTTCACGTATAATAATTTCATCTTCAACAAGAAAAACTTTCAGCATAATTTCCTCCAATATGATAATCCAAACAGTTCCTTTTTATTGTAAGTGCAAGTTGGATAAAAGACAATAAAAAAACGCTTATTCCAGGAAAAGAGTAAGCGTTTTCTGATTCTTAAATCTGCAAATGTTTTTTTTGCGCTTTGATGTTCAGATAACCATATACAATCAGCATGATAAAGGTAAGGATAAGTACTACGAACTGTATGGTGCCGATTTCGGGATAATACATCATGGCCACACCCAGAATTCCCGAAACGCTTCCAACGATTCCCATTAATAAGGTAGGAAGGAACATCGCTTCTAAAAAGCCTTCTTTGTCCGCGTTCTTTGGAACCTCAACTCCTTTGCTTAACATGATTCCTGGTATGACTCTGCTTTTTTTCATTGTGATTGCTGCCCAGATTAAATATACTCCACAGCCTAGCACAATCACATCAAATATCGGAAACGTTCCTGTCATTTTTTATTCCCATCTTCCTTGTATCGGATTATTATAGTTTCAAAAATGCTTTTACTGCATCTTTCATTTCGCTCTTGTCACAGGTAGTCTGATGAATAACTCTGGCTGTTCTAATTTCTTCTATCGCCTGTGGTACTGCAACTTTAGACAACTTTTCAAGTTCATCCACAAGTTCAAACTCTGTCATCGTATCATATGCCGTATCAATCGCATCCATAACACTTCTGGTGAATTTGTAGGGGCTTGCTGTTGATACAATGACTGTTTTGGTTTGATCCGCTGTCTCTGCTTTGTATTTTTCATACACGCTGTATGCAACTGCTGTATGCGTGTCCATTACATAGCCTGTCTTATGATATAGAGAAGCAATTGCTTCTGCTGTTTCCTCTTCAGAGGCATAGTTTCCATAAAAGTCAGCGAGTTCATTCTTCATTTCATCCGTTATTTCATATCGTCCCACTTTTGAAAGGTCAGACATCAGCTTCGCATTTTTTTCTGAAGAATTCCCTGCAATTCTGTAAATCAAGCGTTCCAAATTACTTGAAATAAGGATATCCATCGAGGGCGATGTGGTTAAAACAAACTCTCTGTTTCTATCATATACTCCTGTTTCAAAGAAATCATAGAGCACCTTATTGTCATTGGAGGCACAAATCAATTTGGCAATTGGTAATCCCATTTTTTTCGCATAATATCCGGCAAGAATATTCCCAAAATTACCAGTTGGAACTACAAAGTTAATCTGTTCTCCTTCTTTGATTTCATTTCTTTTTAGAAGCTGAACATAAGAATACACATAATATACAACTTGCGGAATCAATCGGCCAATATTAATGGAGTTTGCGGAAGAAAACTGAAATCCATTCTGATTCATCAGTTGTTCAAACTCTTTGTCAGAAAAAATATTCTTTACACCAGTCTGTGCGTCATCAAAATTACCTTCAATTCCAATCACATGCGTGTTGGCGCCAACTTGTGTCACCATCTGTTTTTCCTGAATCATGCTGACACCGCTCTTGGGATAAAATACAATAATCTTGGTTCCTTCCACATCTGCAAATCCTGCAAGTGCTGCTTTCCCAGTATCTCCTGACGTTGCAGTCAGAATGACAATTTCATTCGTTGCCTGATTCTTTTTGGCAGAGGTAATCATTAAATAAGGCAAGATGGAGAGTGCCATATCTTTAAACGCGATTGTTGACCCATGAAACAATTCCAAAAAATAAGGACTCATATCACCAATTGTTGGAGCGATTTCTGAATTGTCAAATTTTGAATCATAAGCATGCTCGATACAATTCTTTAACTCTTCTTCCGTAAAATCAGTGAAAAACAATTTCATAATCTCATAGGCTACTTCACGATAATTCATCGCGGATAACTCATTTAATGTTTTATCAAGAGACGGAATCTCATTTGGAACGAAGAGTCCTCCGTCCTCGGCAAGCCCTTTCAGGATTGCTTGTGATGCCTTTACTGCGATTTTGTCATTTCTGGTACTTCTATATAGAATATCCATCATTTCATTCCTCTCAAACAGTATTTTTCGTTAGCAAGTATATCATATTCTGATATCATAAGCAAACAAAACTGCACCCATTTATCAGGCAAAAATTGTCATAAAAAGCAAAAAATGTTATAGTATCTGTAATAGAAATTTTTAATTTGGATTATAATTTCAAAAAAACAGAAAGGTAAGGTACTAAATGGAGAACAGACTTCCAGGTGTTACAATCAGCAGAAAAAAAAATCAGTCGTTGTATTACCGTTCTTCCCTCACCTATCGCAACAAGCACATCAGTCTTGGAAGTTTTGACTCTATGATGAAAGCGCATCTTGCCTACCGTGAGGCATGGTGCCTATTAGAAGATGAATCCCTTTCAATAGAATCCTGGACTGATCATAAAATTATTTCTTTTGAAAAATGGGTCTGCCTTGCAAACTTCAGGGATAACCATCTCTATATCTGTAACCCCATTTATACAAAACAGAAATTTTTTTATTATTATCTAAGTCCAAACACCTGTCTTATTTTCGATATCGAGGATTTATTTTATTATTCTATGCATAAAATCATGCGACGTGGCGGGCATTTGTTTGTCTCTGATTACGGAATGCAATATAATATTATGAACCGTTACGGAATTAAAAATTATGCTGTACAGAATCGGGATTACAAATTAAAAAACGGAAACCCCCTTGACCTTCGTTATGAGAACATTCTGATTATAAACCGATATCAGGGTGTTCAAAAAATCCAAGTCAAAGGGGTAACGAAATACAAGGTTTTGATTCACATAAATGGAAATTATACGGTCGGAACCTACGATTCGGAAATAGAAGCTGCGATTGCCTATAATAAAGCTGTTGATTTTGTCCGTACCAAAAATGTTACGAAAAACTACAGCATTAATTTTATTGAAGAAATCACAAATTCGACTTATGCTGAAATTTATTCCAGGTTGAAGTTGTCAAAAAAGCTACGAACGCTCTCCCAACAATAATTCCTATTATTTTGCGTCATAATCAACAAAGCTAAGATTTAGATCTACTTTTCCACTAACGCCATCTAATTCTCCGCGAAAGCTATACTGCCACATGTTAAATTTGTAAGGGTAGTCAGGTACATCTGCTTCCTGCGACAGCCAGATATCATATTCTGACAAAGTGGAAAGATTCACTTTTTTGATGAGCCATTCCTTATTTCCATATATCATGGTTTTATAACCAGCCTGCTTAATCGTCGTAAGGAATGCCTGCGCCATTTTTGTTTTTGCCTCTTTTGATAGGGTGTCAATTCGAGAAGTATCTCCTTTGATTTCCTCCATATCGTATACCACCGGATAAGTGATTGTACTATCCTTCAGACTCTCAATTACCATATTTGCTTCTTCTACTGCTTCCGCTTCTGTAACCGCCTGTGAAAAAAAGTAAACGCCGATACTTAATCCGGCACTTTGTGCCTTCTCAAGATGTTCCTTGAATTTTTCATCCGGTATCAGTTGTCCACCACCATATCCTCTTGCTCCAACTTTAATCATTACAAATTCGATTCCTGCTTTTTTCAATTTCACAAAATCAATCTCTTCCTGCTCTTTTGAAATATCGATTCCCATTCTGGATATCTTTTTACTATCTTCGTAATATTCCATAACAGAACCTTTTAAAACCAGATTCGAAAGATGGTAGGTGTTTTTCGTCAGATAAGGATTGATTGGAACCCATTCTTCAGCACCGTCCTCTCCTAATATCTTTGTCTGATTTTTATGCTCCTCCACCAAAGCTTCTTCAGGCGTCTTCTCTTCTTCTGCCTGCTTCTTTTCGTATTGCTGTACCTCTCCCTCAGGCTTGGAGTTCTCATTCTCCTTGTCATACATATCCCAAAAATCCAGTTCATCCGAAGTCAGTGTACTTCCAGAGACATAATCTTCAAGCTCCGACGAATTAGATTCTGTCTGTGATGTTTCTGATTCTAATGATGCAATTTGCTCTTCTGTTGCACTGATATCTGTCCCTTTTGTTTTTTGTTTTTTTTCAAGGATATCCTTATTCAGGAACAAAACCATAATAAAAATGAGCACAAAAAGTGCAATGATTGTTGCAATCGTTGTCATTACCAGCGAATTCTTCCTGCCATCACTTTCATAATCATCCTGTTCAAATCTCATGCTCATTCTTCCTCATCTTCTGAATTTATTGCTTTTCAATCATTAATTTCAGATGTTCCTGCAAAATATGAAGCCCAGTCAGGTTTTCTCCACCTCTTGGTATAATAATATCCGCATACTTTTTAGAAGGTTCAACGAATTGTTCATGCATCGGTTTTACTGTTTCTGCATATTGTTGTAGCACTGAATCAACACTTCTTGCGCGCTCAATCATATCTCTTTTCATTCTTCTCATCAAACGCTCATCCGCATCTGTGTCTACATACACTTTAATGTCCATCAGATCTCTTAATTCTTTATTTTCCAAGATCAGAATCCCCTCAATAATAACTACTTTCTTGGGGGTGACTTTGATTGTTTCCATCGTCCGATTGTGAATCGTATAATCATAAACCGGAACTTTTATTTCTTGATTTTTTTTCAGGATTTTAATGTCACTTACCATCCTGTCAGTATCAAAGGAAGAAGGATGATCATAATTTAGTTTGGAGCGCTGTTCATAGTCTAATTCATCATGTGCTTTGTAATATGCATCATGACTGATGACCACAATATCCTCTCCAAAATAATCTTTGATTTTATTTACAATTGTTGTTTTTCCACATGCGGATCCACCAGCGATTCCCACTACACATACTCGGTTCGTCATTTTCTTCCTCACTTTAAAATGTAATTACTTTTTTAGGACACTTCTCACTGCAGGCACCACATTGAATACATTTTTCCTGGTCAATATATGCAATATTTTCTTCGATTGTTACTGCATCAACCGGGCATACCTTTTTGCAGATTCCACATGCAATGCAACCAACCTCACAAACCTTCATAACTGCTGGCCCTTTGTCTTTTGAGGAACACTTCACGATATTTTTTGAAGTATAGGGAATCAGTTCAATGATTTCCTTTGGGCACTCTATCACACATTTATTACAGGCTTTACAAGCCTCTTTGTCTACAACTGCAATTCCCTCTCTGATTTCAATCGCATCAAAGGGACAGACACGTACACAATCCCCAAACCCTAAGCATCCATAATTACATGCCTTGGGTCCACCATTTGGTACAAAGGCAGCCATTTTACAACTGTTAACACCAAAGTACGCATACTCTTCTTTCGCTTTTTCAGAAGTTCCACCGCATTTCACAAATGCCATCATTCTGGTAGCACTTCCAGCATCCATTCCCATGATTCTGGCTACTTCCTGCGCAACAGCCTCTCCACCAACGGGGCATGCATTTACCGGTGCATTCCCTGCTACAATTGCTTCTGCCAGATTCGCACATCCTGGATATCCACAGCCTCCGCAGTTATTCCCTGGCAGAGCTTCTAGTACTTCTTCTTCTCTTTCATCCTTGTATACATGAAATTTGATTGCAGCATATCCCAGAAAAAGTCCAATCAGCAAACCAATTCCACCAATGACCCCTACTGCAAGTATAATATTTGTCAGATTCATCTACGTAACCAAGCCTTTCTCCCTATAATAATCCGGAAAATCCAAAAAATGCAATTGCCATCAGCCCTGCTGTCACCAGCACAATGGGTGTTCCCTGAAATGGTTTTGGCACATCATTGTATTCCATTCTTTCCCGAAGTCCTGCAATAATTACAATTGCAATTGTGAATCCCAGTGCTGTCGCAAATCCATTCACAACACCTGTACCCATATCATATGACTTCTTCACATTGTTCAACGCTACCCCAAGAACTGCACAGTTCGTTGTAATGAGAGGAAGATAAACACCTAATGATTTATAGAGTGGTGGCAGATATTTTTTTAAAATCATCTCCACAAATTGAACCAAAGCTGCAATGATTAAAATAAAAACAATCGTTTGCAGATAGGTTACATCAAACGGTTTTAATAAATACTGATATATCGCGCCGGTAACCGCTGAGGCAAGCGTCATGACGAAGATAACAGCCGTTCCCATTCCAGCCGCTGTATTCATCTTTTTGGAAACTCCTAAAAACGGACATAGCCCTAAAAACTGACTCAGAACAACGTTATTGACCAATGCTGAGCCCACTGCAATGATAAGTAATTCTTTCACGATTCAGTCCCCCTATTCTTTCACTTCTGGATCTGATTCTACAAAAGTAGTCCCACATCCTCCACAGGAGCCACAGCCTCCCTGGCAATCTGCTTCTGCGTTACTCATTGCATTTGTTTTTTTCTCTTTTTTTGCAGCATTCATTTTTGCCTGGTTCTGCATAGCAGTCAATCCTGCCAGAACAAAAAAGGCACCTGGTGCCAGAATAAAAATACTCGCTGGTGTATATCCAGGGATTTTTTTTGCAGCATCAGCAAGTGGAATCAACTGATATCCAAATATCTGGCCAGCACCAAGTATTTCCCGGAAAATCCCAATACTTGTCAACCCAATGGTAAACCCAAGCCCCATACCAATCCCATCGAAAAGCGATGGAAGCATTGCATGTTTTGATGCATACGCTTCAGCTCTTCCCAAAATAATACAATTTACGACAATCAATGGGATATAGATACCCAAAGATGTATACAGAGACGGTAAATATCCTTCTAACAAAAGCTCCAATATCGTAACAAAAGTTGCGATTACAACAATAAAAGCCGGGATTCTCACGCGATCTGGAATGATATTCCGGAGAAGTGAAATCAAAAGATTACTCATGGCAAGAACCACTGTTGTGGTCAGACCCATGCCAAGACCATTGGTCGCTGACGTGGTGACCGCAAGCGTTGGACACATACCAAGCATCATAACAAACGTAGGATTCTCTTTGATGATTCCATTTGAAAGGCGTTCCATTGCTTTATTCATTCTGTCCACCTCCTGTTAACTCTGCCTGAAAATAAGCAAGTCCTGCATTGACACCATTGGTGATTGCATTCGTTGTAATCGTTGCTCCACTGATTGCATCAATCTGGTTGTCCGCTGTCGCACCAGATTTCGTATACTCAAATTTCTGTGTATTCACGGCTGAAAACTGACTCTTAAATTCATCAGTATTTGCTTTCATTCCAAGGCCCGCTGTTTCTGCAATTGTCAGGATAGAGATTCCATTCACCGTTCCATCCTTTTGGATCCCCATTGAAAAGGTGATATCTCCTGAATATCCCTCGTGAGAAGTCACTGTAATCACTGCTCCAAGATATACTTTCTCCTGATTGAGAGCTTGTGTAACTTCTATAATGTCAACTTCCGTCAAGCCTGCATCCAGAAGTAGTTTCTGTGCAGCTGTGCTATCAAAAGAAGCATCTGTTTCAAAGGATACTGCATCTGGAAACACTTCCAGATTTGCCTCTGTTTTTGCTTTTTCTTTCTGAACTGCGATTGGACCTTTGGTCATCTCATACACAACTCCAAGAAATAAACCTGCGAGCAGGGTAATAATCAGTAGCACAAAAGCATCTTTTACTAATTTTTTCATGCTTTCAGACCTCCACTTCCGAATCCTTTTGGCATCGTAATTTTTTCAATCAATGGAACTAAAAGATTACCAATGATAATTGCATAGGACACCCCTTCTGCAGAACCACCGAATAAACGAAACAGCCCTGTCAGGATTCCAAGCAGTACTCCATAAAGAATTTGTCCATTTGTCGTAATTGGACGTGTTGCATAATCGGTCGCCATGAAAAATGCGCCAAGCATAAGACCGCCCCCTGCCAGATGTGTTGATAAATAAGGATAGTCAAATCCCTTCCCGCCAAAAAAAGTTAAGAAAAGAAGAAAACTAATCAGATAGCTGGCTGGAATTTTAAGATCTATAATACCTGCCAGAATCAGAATACAGGCTCCAAGAACAATCGCAATCATGGAAGTTTCTCCAATGGTACCTGAAATCCTACCAAGCACCATGGTAACGATATCGACTGATCCGCCCGCTTTTAAGGTAGCAAGTGGTGTTGCACCTGAATATCCATCCACCTGAAAGTTCGTCATGATGGACGCAAATGAAATCATCAAAAAACATCTCGCTGCAAGTGCAGGATTCATAAAATTCTGTCCCAGTCCACCAAACAACATTTTTACGACAATGATTGCAAACACCCCACCAATCACCCCAATCCACCAGGGTGCTGAAGGCGGAAGATTCAAGGCAAGAAGAAGACCTGTCACAATTGCCGAGAAGTCTTTTATCGTTGATTTCTTTTTCATAAACTTCTGATACAGGTACTCAGACAGGACAGAAGAAAGTACCGTAACTACGATTAAAACAAGTGCATTGAATCCAAAATTATAAATACCAAATAGGGTCGCAGGAAGCAATGCCAATATAACCGTCAGCATGATATTTCCTGTTGTGTATTTCGATCTGGTATGTGGATTTGAAGATATATTAGTCAAACCATTCACGGTTGGAACCTCCTAAAATTATATTCTTTTTATACTCAAATTCTTTAGCTCTTCTTTCTGCTTGCCAAAACCATTTTACGCATAGACTTAATTGACTGTGTCAGCTGGCGCTTTGCGGGACAAATATAACTGCAGCATCCACATTCACAACATTCCATTCCGTTGTTTTTTTCAAATGCTTCTGTATTTCCATGCTCTGCAAAATCAGCAAGCCTGCTTGGTACAATTCTCCCTGGACAGACTTCAACACATTTTCCACAGTTAATGCATGCACTTGGTTCCCATTTTGCAACATCATCTTTCCCAAACGCCAAAAGAGCTGACGAGGTTTTTACAATGGGTACTTCCTGGTCGAACATACTGATTCCCATCATTGGTCCACCTGATATGACTTTTTCAGGTGTTCCTACAAAACCACCTGCTTCTTCAACCAGTTCGCTAAATTTTGTGCCAAGTCTCACCCTGAAATTAGTTGGATTCGTGATTGCATCTCCTGTCACCGTCACGATCCGACTCATAAGTGGTCTTCCCGTAAAAATTGTCTGCCAGATTGCAACTGCTGTATCGGCATTGTTGACAACACATCCTGCGTCCGCCGGTAGCATACTTGAATTAATTGCTCTCTTGGTTACTGCGTAAATCAGCTGACGTTCGGCCCCCTGTGGATATTTCGTTTTAAGAGATTTTACTGCAATTCTTGGTTCCTCCTTTACAAGATTCTTGATCAGGTCAATGCAGTCTTGTTTATTATCTTCTATGGCGATAATCCCTTTCGCATTGTCAAATAATTGCAGAATTACTTTTAATCCCCCAATGATCTTTTCCGGTTCTTCTAACATTCTACGGTAGTCTGACGTTAGATAGGGTTCACATTCTGCACAATTTATAATTACATACGTTATTTTATCGGGTTCCTTAGGCGACAGCTTTACATGTGTCGGAAATCCCGCTCCACCCATTCCTACGATTCCAGCATTGGATATTTTTTCAATAATTTCCTGTTTGGATAATGCTTCAAGATCAAGAGACGCTTCAAATGAAACCTCTTCATATAAATGATCATTTTCTATTATAATGCATTCCAAATGTTCTCCTGAGAGAACTCGCCTTGGTTCAACTGCCTTCACCGTTCCTGAAACAGAAGCAAAGACTGGCGCAGACACAAATCCGCCTGCCTTGGCAATCATCTGTCCACATAAAACATGCTCTCCTTTTGTAACAATTGGAATTGCAGGTGCTCCAATATGTTGTGCAACTGGAAAGATCAGCTCTCCTTTCGGCAGAATCTCTCTGATTGGTTTGTCTTTGGACAATTCCTTCCCATCATGTGGATGTAGTCCTCCTCGAAATGTTCTATTTGTCATCGTACAATCCTCTCTTCTTTATTTTAAAAAATCATCCTAATTATAGAATACTTTTCCTATAACAATATACTATTTTTTGGATGAAAATACTACTATGATAGTAAAAATAAATATGCTATGATTACTTTGTTCCGCCTTTTACATACTCTACAACATCAATGAATCAGTTGAAATTAGTAATAATTTAACAATTATTTCTAATTTGTTTTGATTCTAAGCGTGCTTAAGCAAGCAGATGGGAATAAAAATGAAAATTATAAAAGAAAAACTATCACAGTTAAAAACAACTTATCCAATAGAACAGGAATCTCCTCTTAATCATATTTTATTCCTTGATATAGAGACAACGGGGTTCTCTGCCGCAACCTCTACTCTTTATCTGATTGGATGCATCTTCCATGAAAATGATTGTTTTCATTCAATACAGTGGTTTGCTGAAAACCCGCAGGAAGAAAGCATCATCTTAAAAGAATTTATTCTATTTTGTAATCAGTATAAAACACTCATTCACTTCAACGGCAATCGGTTTGATGTACCATACCTGACCCAGAAAGCAAAACAGTATAAGCTTGCAGACCCCTTTTCCACTATGACTGCGATTGATTTATACAAAAGAGTGGTCCCTTGCAAACACTTTTTAAAACTCCCTGATTGCAGGCAAAAGACAATTGAACTCTTTTTAAATGTAAGCAGGGATGATCTGTTTCATGGAGGTGAGTTGATTGCTGTCTATGAGGCATATGTATTGCACCCTGATTCTGAACTTTTCAATCAGCTCATACAGCACAATGCAGATGATTTATCTGGATTAGTACTAATTCTGCCTATCTTAGCTTATAGTGACCTATTCTTCAAACCATTACGCGTAAAAAAAGTACAGGCAAATTATTATAAAGATATCAATGGAGAAAAAAAACAGGAAATACTAATGTCTCTGGCTTTTCCAACAAAGCTTCCCGTTGCGATATCCTATGGGGATAACAATTGTTATTTCACTGGATCTGGAAACTATGGAACACTTAAAGTTCCAATTTTTGATGAAGAAATGAAATATTACTATTCAAATTATAAAGACTATTATTTTCTTCCGGTCGAGGATATGGCACTCCATAAATCAGTTTCTTCTTTTGTCTCAAAAGAAAACCGTACTCCTGCAACAGCACACACCTGCTATACCCGAAAACGCTCCCTTTATCTGCCCCAATGGGAAGTATTGTTTGAACCCTTCTTCAAACGTGACTATGATGAAACAGAATTGTTTTTTGAGTTGACAGAAGAATTCAAGCAACATCGAGATGCTTTTTCGCATTATGCGAGTCACATTATGCAGATGCTCTTAAAATATAAATAAAAAATCCAGTTGCATGTTACTGCAACTGGATTTTTTATTGTCGATGGGTGGCAAGCCACTCTTCGTTATTGTTTCAGGGTCTCTCGTAAAAGAATGAACTTTTCCGCGTATACCCCAATGCTTTGTAATTCACAATCTGCTCTGTACTTCCGATAAATAAAACGCCGTTTGGTTTCAAAGATTTTAAAAACTTAGCGAATACTTCGTCTTTTGCTTCTTCTGTAAAGTAGATCAATACATTTCTGCATACAATCAAATCATAGTTTTGCTGATACGTATCCTTTAACAGATTATGCTCTTTGAATTCAACACAAGCCTTCACTTCATCTGAAATCTTATAAGAGGGACCAATCTGAGTAAAAAACTTTTTCTTCAGATCAGCAGGTACACTCTCAATACTCTTTGCAGAATATAAGCCAGTTTTTGCTTTTTCAATCACAACCTTATCCAGATCTGTCGCGTAGATACGAATCTTATTGAGTGGAAGGTGCTTGGACATTGCCATAACCAACGAATAAGGTTCATCCCCTGTTGAGCATGCGGCACTCCATACTTTCAGACTCGTTCCAAACTTTTTAATCAGCTCAGGAATTACTTCTTTATCAATCAATTCCCACTGTTCCGGATTTCTATAGAATTCTGAAACATTAATTGTAAGATAGGTAACGAATTCTTCAAAAAGTTTTTTATCCGTTTTAATTGCCCGAACAAAATTCTGATACCCGTCAATCTTGTTTTTTAAGATTAAAGTATCAATTCTACGTTTCATCTGTTTTTCTTTATAGGCGTTCAAATCAATCTGGGTCAATTCTAATACTGCTTTTTTAAAGTACTCGTAATCATACACCATCTAGATTCATCCTTTTTCAGAATAGCAGACCTATTCTTTATTCTTCTTCAGCGATTACTGCATCAATATCTACAGAAACTGTATCTTCATCAGATTCCATTTCAGAAGCTTCTGGTTCAAGCATTGCTTTCATGCTCAAGCTGATTTTTTTATCCTGTTCATTAAAATCAACAACTTTTGCAGTCACTCCATCTCCAGTTCTTAATACATCTGAAGGTTTTTCAATATGTTCTCTTGCAATCTGTGACACATGTAGAAGAGCGTCAACACCTGTTTCCAGCTCAACAAAAGCGCCAAAATCAGTCATTCTTGCAACAACACCAGAAACAATATTTCCAACAGCATATTTTTCTGCTGCATCTTTCCAAGGATTTGCATCGTCAAATTTGAGGCTCAATGCAATTTTAGAATTAGCAATTTCTTTAATCAGAACGCTTACTTTATCGCCAACTTTAAAGACTTTTTTAGGGTTTTCAACTCTTCCCCATGACATCTCAGAAATATGTAATAATCCGTCTGCTCCGCCAAGATCAATAAATGCACCAAAGTCAGTTACATTCTTAACTGTTCCGTCTACAATATCGCCTTCTCTGATTCTTTCAAGCAATTCTTTCTGCATAACTGCTTTCTGAGCCATAATAAGCTGTCTGCGATCTCCAATATATCTTCTTCTCTTTGGATTGTATTCGCTGATTACAAAACTAATTTCCTGTCCATTATATTTGTTCAGATCCTTTTCATAAGAATCAGAAACAAGACTTGCAGGAATAAAAATTCTGATTTCTTCAACAACTGCACAAATACCACCTTCGAGTACCTGTGATACTCTTGCAGTAAGTACTTCTTTGTTATTGAAAGCTTCTTCGATTCTCTTGCTTCCTCTGTCAGCAGCAAGACGTTTGTATGTCAATAATACCTGACCATCACCATCGTTTACTTTTAATATTTTTACTTCCAGCTTATCGCCGGTCTTTAGGACGGTTGTCAAGTCAACATTGGCTGTGTTCGTATATTCATTCTTCGTCAGTATTCCATCTGACTTATAACCGATATTTAATATTGCTTCATCCGGTTTCACATCAATAATCGTACCCTCAATAACCTCTCCTGTGTGTATTGTCTTAAATGATTCGTCTAACATTTGTTCAAAAGTTAATTCTGACATAATTTTGAACCTCCTCAATTATATTATTTGGGGTAGAAGCCCCTGCGGTAATACCCACCAGTCGGACAGATTTAGGGAAATCTAAATTCAAGTCATCCAGTGTCTGTATAAAATAAGTGTTCTCACATTCCCGTTTGCATATTTCATAGAGCTTCCGGGTGTTGGAACTGTGAGTGCCGCCTATTACTATCATAGCATCGACCTGACCTGCAATCATCTTTGCTTCCGTTTGCCGCTCCTCAGTTGCGTTACATATCGTATTCACAACAAATATATCATAACCTTTTTCCAGAAAAATATCAACTAATTCTTGAAATTTGTTATGGTTAAATGTCGTTTGTGATACAATGCACAGTCTCTCCTGTCCTATTGACACATAATTTCTTGCTTCCTCTTCCGATTCTATCACGGTCGCCGGCGTACTTGACCAACCTTTGATTCCTTCTACCTCAGGGTGTCCATCATTGCCTATAATAATAATCTTTCTCCCATCACGGCTTTCTTTTTCAACAATTTTATGAATTCGTTTTACAAACGGACAGGTTGCGTCTACACACTCAAGGCCTAAGGATTCAATTTCTTCATACACTTCTTCTGCCACACCATGTGACCTTATAATAATCGTTCCGTCTTTTATTTCTTTTACTTTTTCCAGACCATTGATGACTGTCACACCTTTTTTTTCCAGATCACCAACCACCTGGTCATTGTGAATAATTGGTCCATAGGTATATATTTTCTTATCACTTTCTGTCTGTTTATATACTTTTTCTACGGCTCGCTCCACGCCAAAACAAAAGCCTGCCGTTTTTGCAACGATTACTTCCATTCAACTTCCTCTTACTTTCGCAACCTACTCTTTATTCTTATTTTTCAAACATGCCTCATACAATCCAAGAATTGAAGCGATTGATTGTTCGATTTCAAACTCTGAAGTGTCAAGCAAAATAGCATCCTTCGCCTTTTTAAGGGGAGAGATTTCTCTTGTCATATCTCGATGATCCCGTTCAACAATATCTGCTTTGATTTTTTCAAAATCTGCATCCATGCCTTTTTCCAGAAGCTCTGCATACCTTCTTTTTGCTCTGACTTCCGGATCCGCTGTCAGATAAATCTTAAGATCTGCATCAGGAAGAACCTGCGTTCCAATATCGCGACCATCCATTACAACATCATCCGTTTCGGCCAATTTTCGCTGAAGTTCGACAAGCTTTTGCCTGACATCACGATTCACAGAGCTCGCAGACGCCATATTTCCTACCTGTTCTGTCCGGATCAGCGTGTTGACATTCTCTTCATTCAGATAAACAATCTGCTCCCCATTCACATGCTGTATTGTAATGTCTGCTTCTTGGCATTTCCTGCTTATCTTTTCTTCTTCCAAAGAATCAATCCCATTTCTGATTAAAAACAATGCCATTGCACGATACATTGCTCCCGTATCAATATAGATATAATTCAACTTAGAGGCAATCGCCTTTGCCATTGTACTTTTTCCGGCACCAGCTGGCCCATCTATTGCTATTTTAAACCCCATGCTTTTCTCTCCAATCCAGTCCTTTCGTGGAACTTAACATCCACTTTTACATTATACCTTATTTACCGACTCTCCTGCAAGATACCCTGTTGACCATGCAATCTGAAGATTGAATCCTCCTGTCAGCGCGTCTACATCAATCATTTCTCCAGCAAAAAAGAGGTTTTTAATTATTTTTGATTCCATCGTAGATGGATTGATTTCTTTTACCGAAATTCCACCCTGGGTGATAATTGCCTCGTTAAAACCTCTTGTACCTGTAACCGTCATTTCCCAATGCTTTATCATTTTTACAAAATGCTTTCTTTCTTCCTTACTAATATCGAACACAGGTTTTTCAGGATCAATTCCAGATTTTTGGAGCATAATCGGAATTAGTTTAATCGGAAATAAACCTGCAATTGCATTTTTAAACTGTTTGTTTTTATGCTCTTCAAAATCCCGTAAGACCCTTTTATCAAGTTGTTCCTCTGTGAGTGCAGGTTTCAAGTCAAGAACCAGTTGCATTTCATCCTGATGATTTTTCTTCTTTTTCGCATAATAACTACTTGCTGATAAAATTAAGGGACCGCTGATTCCAAAATGTGTAAAAAGCATTTCACCAAATCCAGTATAAATAACTCTGTTTTGATAGACAAGTGTTGCTCCCACGTTCTTAAGCGCCAGTCCCTGAAGTTCTTTATAAAAGCCATCTTTTAAAGTGAAGGGAACCAATGCCGGCTTTAAATTCGTCACCGTATGACCCAGTGTCTGAGCAATTTTAAGGCCCGAGCCATCTGCGCCTGTAAGGGGATAGGAAACACCGCCAGTAGCCAATATGACTGTATCCGCCTCCACAATTTCACCGTTTGAAAGTTTTATCCCGGATATCTGTTGTGTCAATTCTTTTTGTTTATTAACTTCTTTTTGTTCCTTTCCTTCTTTTTGTTCTTCAATCTCTTTTTTTCCTCTTACTTCTTTTGTCAGAACCGCTTCTATCTTCTTATTCAAATAGATTTCTACATGGTTTTTTTTCAGTTCCTGTTCCAGTGTTCTGATCACATCTGAAGAATGATCCGTGGCAGGAAAAACACGTTCTCCCCGTTCTGTTTTCAGTGCGCATCCCGCTTCTTCTAACAAGCGCATCACTGCCTGGTTGTCAAAAGAGTAAAAACTACTATATAAAAACTTGGGATTTGTCATTACATTTTCAAAAAAGGTCTCTGCATCACATGCGTTTGTTACATTGCATCTGCCCTTTCCTGTAATATATACTTTTTTACCTAGTTTTTCATTTTGTTCATATAGCGAAACTTTATTTCCATTTTTTGCTGCTAACAGAGCTGCCAGCATTCCGGCTGCTCCACCGCCTACTATAACAATATGACTCATACTTATTCCCATCTGCGTGCTTTGCACGCTTACAATCAAAACCAATGTGAAATAATTATAAAATTATTTCACACTTCACTCCTCATTAATGAATAATCCAGAATTGGCTCATCCTCTATAAAATTAATTTCATCATTCAAATATACCTGATAATTTCCCCATACGTCTTCTAACGTTTGCAAATTCCCTCTAACTTCCTCTGGCTTTCTAAGGCACAAAGCAACAACAAGTGCATTAATTACGCTAAGTGGTGCTACCAGCGAATCTACAATGGATACCATATCACTTCTTGCGATCAAATTACAGGAGGAATATAAATTCATAGGAGAATGTACAGAATCTGTAATCGTGATTACTTTTGCATTCCGATCATTGGCAAATTCCATTGCCTTCAGCGTCCTCATCGAATATCTCGGAAAACTAATTCCAATAATTGCGTCCTTTTCGTCAATTCTGATCATTTGTTCAAAAATCTCACTTGCACTCGTTGTATGAATCAAAACAATGCCACCTCTGATCATATTTAAATAAAAAGACAAAAATCCTGCTAATGGCTCGCAACTTCTTATTCCAACCAAATAGATTGTCTTGGCATTTAAAATGATTTCAACGGCCGTTTCAAATGCTGCCGGATCAAGACTTTGTAATGTATCATTTATTTTTTCCATATCTGCGTTCAATACATCTGTTAAAATTTCAGACTGGGAACTTCCTCCATACCTTGCTCCAATCCTTTGCACTTTGTTTAATTTATTTTTCACCCATTCTTCCAGTGTTTTCTGGAATTCAGGGTATCCCTCGTAACCTAAGGTGAATGCAAATCTAACTACGGTCGATTCACTTACGCCTACGGTATCTCCCAATTTTGCAGCCGTCATAAAAACCGCCTGATCATAATGATCAAAAATATAGGTAGCAATGGCTTTGTGTCCTTTGCTCATTTTTGAAAATGTTTCATTCATTCTTGTTATGATATCATTCTGGTTCATCGACATTCCCATCCCACTCTTCTCGTATTCAAATTAACGATTTCCTTTTGCATATGCCTGAAAGCTCTCAATCAGGAGCATTTCTGTTTCCTCTTCTGGAAGGTCATAGTCTCCGGTAATCATCATGCATGCTGCGCCATGGATAAAAATCCATAATTTCATAAACAGATCGCCCGGATTATTGATACCAAGTTCTTTTGATTTATTTATTTCTTTGACCAAAAGACCCTTTTGTCCATTCAGAAGTTCATATAAAGTTTTTCCTCCACGTTCTGTCGTCAAAAACAGCGCATAAAAAAGGTGTTTTTCTTTTTCCGCAAAAGAAATGTAAGCCATACCCAGTCTGATAAATGGAATCGATTCATTCCCTGCGTATTTTTCATAATATTCTTCAAAAAAATTAGTTATCATACTAAAAAGTTGCGCAATCACATCATCCATTCCCTGGAACACTCTGAAGATCGGCTGTGTTGAGCATCCGATCTCTAATGCAAGTTTTCTCGCTGTTACTTCTTGCATCCCGTCTCTTTTTGCTATTTGAAAAGCTGCTGCTAAAATATCTTCTTTTGTTATTTTTTCTTTTCTCGCCATACTTCCTCCCTGGTCCCAGTTGATTCTTGTTGTTGCAGTACATTCTTCTGATAACAGTTGTTATTCTATACTGAATTCTATCCTAAGTCAAGCAAAAGCCGAGAAAGCCTATTCTGTCAGCATAACTTTACGTGAAAGAACTCACATCATTCTTTTACTGATTCTTATGCCGATTCTCATGCTGATTTTTTTATTGACTTTCTTACACCTATGCGTAATGATAGAATTAAAGTTTTGCATGAGAAAAGGAGCGACGCCCATGTATGAAATACTGGAACTTGTATTAACAACAATCACCAATTATGCGATTCTTCTCTTTGAGTTTACTGGCGTCATCATTATTATCATCGCCTGTTTAAAGGGAATATGGGAGTATGGTTCAAGGCATCCTGAGACAAGACTGCATCTTGCACAAGGCCTACTTATGGGCCTCGAGTTTAAACTCGGAAGTGAAATCCTACGTACCGTACTGGTACGCGAGCTTCGTGAAATCTTTATTGTCGCAAGTATTATTGCGTTACGTGCTTTGCTTACTTTTTTAATTCATTGGGAAATCAAGAACGAGCAAAGTGAGATCTAAGTACCAACGCAAAAATCGCCTCCTCTTTACGAGAAGGCGATTTTTTTATACTGGATATGCTCCGTTTTTTGTATCTGCGGCAGTCATATCAACTTTTTCCTGCTGTGCCTGACGATATTTAAAGAAGTCAACTGCAACCTGTGGGAACAAAGCATAAGTAAGAACATCTTCATCCTGCTGTTTCCATTCTTTCATTTCAGATTCAATTTTCTCTAATTCGTTTGTTAAAAGATCTGCTGGACGACATGTAATTACTGTTTCACCAGGAATAACTTTATCCTGCACTTCTTTGTTGAAAGGCTGTACTGTCTGTCCATATTCTCCACGAAGTACTGCTTTTGTTTCTTTGGTCGCCATTTTGTAGCGTTCTCCCATAAGAACATTAAACACTGCCTGTGTTCCAACAATCTGTGATGAAGGAGTTACAAGTGGTGGTTCTCCAAGATCTTTACGAACTCTTGGAATTTCATTTAATACTTCATAATATTTGTCTTCTGCATTCTGCTCTTTCAACTGGGAAACCATGTTTGAAAGCATACCACCTGGTACCTGATACAGAAGTGTCTTAATATCTACACCCATTACTTTTGGATTCAGTAATCCATCTGCAAGACATTCATCTCTAAATGGTCTAAAATAATCTGCGATTTCTGCAAGAAGCTTCTGATCATATCCTGTATCAAATGCCGTTCCTTTAAACGTCTCAACCATAACTTCTGTTGCCGGCTGAGAGGTCCCCATTGCAAATGGTGAAATCGCACAGTCAAGAACATCTACTCCTGCTTCCACTGCTTTTAGGTATGTCATTCCTGCAACACCTGAAGTGTAATGTGTGTGAAGCTGAATTGGAAGTTTCGTAGCACTCTTCAGTGATTTCACAAGTTCTTCTGCTTTGTAGGGAAGAAGTAATCCAGCCATATCTTTGATACAGATTGAATCTGCTCCCATTTCTTCTATTTTTTTTGCCATCGTCATCCAATAGTCAAGTGTATAATCTTCACCTAATGTATAGGCTAACGCAACCTGAGCATGTCCCTGCTCTTTGTTTGCTGCCTTTACGGCACACTCAAGGTTTCTAAGGTCATTAAAACAGTCAAAGATTCTGATGATATCAATTCCGTTCGCAATTGATTTCTGCACAAAGTACTCAACCACATCATCAGCGTAATGACGGTATCCAAGAATATTCTGTCCTCTGAATAACATCTGTAATTTTGAATTTTTAAACCCTGCTCTTAATTTACGAAGTCTTTCCCATGGATCTTCTTTCAGGAAACGAAGCGATGCGTCAAAAGTTGCGCCTCCCCAACATTCCACTGAATGATATCCAACTTTATCCATAGTCTCTATAATTGGAAGCATTAACTCCGTTGGCATTCTAGTCGCAATTAAGGACTGATGCGCATCACGAAGAATTGTTTCTGTGATTCCAATTGGTTTTTTAATCTGATCTGACATATTCTATTTCCTCCTTTATATGATTTATACGATACCAAAAATCGCCATGAAGGTTCCGGCAACAACAGCCGTTCCGATAACTCCCGCAACGTTAGGACCCATAGCATGCATTAATAGGAAATTGGTTGGATCTGATTCCGCTCCCACTTTCTGAGATACTCTGGCTGCCATCGGAACAGCAGAAACACCAGCTGAGCCAATCAAAGGATTTACCTTTCCACCAGTCAATACACACATGAGTTTTCCAAATAAAACACCAGCTGCTGTACCAAACGAAAATGCAATTAAACCTAATACTACAATTTTAAGAGTGTCTGCGTTTAAGAATGCTTCCGCACTTGTTGTTGCCCCAACTGAGGTTCCAAGTAAAATAACAACAATATACATTAATGCATTGGATGCTGTTTCTGTCAACTGTCTAACAACCCCTGATTCCCTAAAAAGGTTCCCTAACATTAACATACCAACAAGGGGGGCTGTAGTTGGAAGAATCATACATACTACAACTGTAACAATAATTGGGAATAAGATTTTTTCTAATTTTGAAACAGGACGTAACTGTTCCATTTTAATTTTACGTTCTTTGTCTGTTGTAAGTAATTTCATAATAGGCGGCTGAATAATCGGCACCAGTGACATATAAGAATATGCCGCTACAGCGATCGGACCAAGAAGTGCAGTCTGTCCCAGTTTTCCTGCAAGGAAAATGGAAGTAGGTCCATCTGCTCCACCAATAATGGAAATCGCCGCTGCTGCTTTATCATTAAATCCAAGTGCAATTGCGCCAAAATATGCTGTGAAAATACCAAACTGAGCTGCCGCTCCCAATAAAAAGCTCTTGGGGTTTGCAATCAATGGACCAAAATCTGTCATGGCACCAACGCCAAGGAAAATAAGGGATGGTAAAATCGCCCATTCATCTAATAAGTAGAAATAATAGAGCAAACCTCCTGCTTCCCCATTTTCACCCATATGCATCATAATATCAGGATAAATATTAACTAGCAACATACCAAAAGCGATTGGAACCAATAATAACGGTTCGTAATCTTTTCTAATTGCCAGATAGAGAAATACACAAGCCACTGCAATCATGACATAATTCCCAACTGTTAAGTTGAAAAAAGCTGTTTGATGCAATAAGTTGTCTATTGTATTTGCAATGTAAGACATGTAGTTGACCTCCTATTTTTTTCAGGAATATATTGCCGGTGAGCAAATACTCTCCTTAATTTAATGTAGCAAGTAATGCACCAGCTTCTACAGCATCGCCTACCGAAACATTGATACTTGCAACTGTTCCATCGGATGGAGCAACTACAGGGATTTCCATCTTCATCGCTTCAAGAACAACGATGGTATCTCCTGCCTTTACAGCCTGTCCTGCACTTGCCTCTAATTTAAATATTTTACCTGCTGCGCCTGCTTCAATTTTCACACTGCCTGCTGCGGATGTTGCTGCTTTTGGAGCTGCTACTGCTGGTGCTGCCGCTTTTGGTGCTACTGGTGCTACTTTTGCTGCCGCAACTGGTGCTCCTGTGGATGCGCCTTCTTCTACTACTACATCATATACGTTGCCATTTACGGTAATTGTATAGTTTTTCATGTTCAAATTCCTCCTGGATAATTAATTTTACATTAGGCTCTCTGCCAGTTTCTCTTTGTATTTCTCTTAATCGAACGTACAACAAATCCATCCGTAGTCGTTCCTTCGCTTGCTGCAATTGCTGCTGCAATGACTGCTACTAACTCTGAATCATCACTCAATTCTTCCTTTTCAGCAATCTGCGCAATAATATTATCAACCGCTGCTGCCTTCATTTCTTCTGCTGTTTCTTTTTTTGCAAAAGCTGCCTGTATTTTAGGAATATAGGTAAAACATGAAATAATTAAGCTGATTAGAATCAGAATTGAAAATGTCGTTCCCATTCCAAGTAATGTATTAAGTCCTGCCCTGGTCATCTGTTCTCCAAAAGAATACTGGATATTAGATGTTACCGATTCTACTACAAGTTCCTCATCAAATAGTATTTCCATCTTTACGTCACGAACAGATCCATTTATCAGCATGACTGCAGAAATAGAATCTGTATCAGCAGAAATATCCGTGCTTTCAATCCCCATCATATTACCAGCATCTTCTTTTGTTCCAAGTGCTGATTCCATTCCTTTGATTAACGCATCCCCTGAGATATTAATTCCATACTGTTTAAAATTCGTCACAACATTTGCAAGGTCATCTGAACTCATCGCATTTAACTGATCCAGAATATCTGCTGTCTGATCGGTTGACATCGTGTCATATAACATGGTACATACTGATTGAACGGAAGCTTCATCGTAGTTCACAGTTTCAGGTTGTTTTCCACACGCTGTTAGCGCAAAGATGCAGGTAATCGTAACGAATAAAGTTAACCATTTTTTCATATTAAAATCACCCTTTCTAAACCGTTCCGTGTTTCTTGCCTGGACGATCCTCTTTCTTTGTAAACAACATTTCAAAAGCGCCGATTACATATTTTCTTGTCTGCGCTGCCTCAATAATCTGATCTACATAACCTCTTCTTGCAGCACTTGTTACGCTATTCTGCAATTCACTGTATTCTTTTGCTTTCTCATCAATCACTTCTGCTCCCTGACCTTCAAACATAATCTTAGAAGCCAGTTTTGCATCCATCATACCGATCTGTGCGTCAGCCCAAGCGATTGTCAGGTCAGCACCGATAGA
>CANRNK010000004.1 GCA_947631985.1 uncultured Lachnospiraceae bacterium
AGTGCAGCAGGAACGACACCTTCACTTGCTAGTGGTGTTGTAGATACAGGAAACTTACTTACCATCGCTGGATTTGAAGGAGCAGTTGTAACATATAGCCCAGACGATGGAACATTTACAGGGATTAACGGTTCCTTAACAAACCCGGTATTGCTTAGCTTTGGTAATTATGGTAATTTCTCGAATATTTCTGTTGATTTCTCGAAATCCACCAACCTGAACAACAATGGAACGTCTACTGTTGCAGCAAAGAGCGGTGATACCGATGGATACGGAACAGGTAGAAAGCTTGGAGATTTATCCGGTGTTTCTATCCAGAACAATGGTATGATTTATGCATCTTATGACAATGGTCAAACCAGACTGCTTGGACAGATTGCGGTGGCGCAGTTTTCCAACCCTTCAGGCCTTCAAAAAGAAGGTGATAATCTCTACACCTCAACCTTGAACTCAGGGGAATATGATGGCATTGGAGTGGATATCACAACAGATGGCGGTTATATGTCGACAGGTGTATTGGAAATGAGTAATGTGGATCTTTCTTCTGAATTCACAGAAATGATTACAACACAAAGAGGATTCCAGGCAAACAGTAGAATTATTACCGTTTCCGACACAATGCTCGAAGAACTTGTTAATCTAAAGAGATAAGATAGGCATAATCTAAAAAGATAAGATAGAGTATTCTGATAAAACAGGCAACAGGAATCTATAATAAAATGAATAAATAATCAAAAAAGTTATAAAAATAGAGATAGGGGAACTGGTTCACATAAACTGGTTCCCTTATTCTTATATTTGTATTATACTGAAGAGGTATCGGGATAAAAAGAATTAAGATAAAAAAGGATAGTTGAATTAAATATATTTTTTGAACAAACTCACAATTAGTATAGTTTGCGATGAGGAATGGAAAATTGTTCTAAAACAGGCCTAAAATGAGGAGAAGGAGAGAAAATCATGATAGAAGTAACCAGAATGAATGGTGAAGTATTACTGATTAATGCTGATTTGATTGAAATGGTGGAAGAGACTCCGGATACGGTAATTTCCTTTACAAATGGCAAAAAAATTATTGTAAAAGAAAGTAGACAAGAGATTAAAAATCTTGTAAAATCGTATAGAAAGGATATTTTTGCAATTTAATGCAAAATAGGTAGGTGTCACTGTGGATATTGCTTCAATTCTTGGCTTGTTCCTATGCCTTGCACTTGTAATTTTTGGTATTGTATCAGGAGACCAGGGTTTTGCGGCTCTAGGGAATTTTGTGGATGTTGCGTCTATTATGATTACATTGGGTGGTTCTTTTAGTGTTATGCTTGCCTCATATTCACTTAAAGATTATGTTGCAAGTCTGAAAAGTATCACTTTAATCTTTAAAGCACCCAGTCTTGACAAATCAGAAATTATAAAAAAAATAATTGATTTATCAAATGTTGCCCGAAAAGAAGGGCTTCTTTCTTTAGAAGAGGCAGCAGGAGATTTGAATGACCAGTTTTTGAAGAAGGGGATTTTATTAATTGTTGATGGAACAGATCCCGATCTGGTACGTGCCATTATGGAAACAGAGTTAATCAGTATTGATGGTCGTCATAAAAGTAAAATTACGTTTTGGGACCAGTTAGGGGCAATGGGTCCTGCGTGGGGTATGATTGGAACGTTAATTGGACTCATTAATATGTTACAGAATATGTCAGACGCTGCAGCAATTGGTCCAAATATGTCAATTGCTTTAATTACAACATTATACGGTTCCTTACTAGCGAATTTTTTATGCGCACCGGTTTCTTCAAAATTAAAAGTAAATAATGCTGAAGAAATGATGATGAAGGAAATTATGATTGAAGGTCTGCTTTCAATTCAGGCTGGAGAGAATCCAAGAGTTATTGAAGAAAAATTGAAATCATTCCTTTCTCCAACACAGAGGCAATCAGATGCTCCGGAGATAGGAGGCGATATAGATGGCTAAGAAACAGGAAGACGTACCATCCCCTGGTGCCCCTGCGTGGATGGCGACATTTGGCGATTTGATGAACTTGTTGCTTTGTTTTTTTGTTTTATTATTTTCCATGTCAACGGTAGATGCCAAAAAGTATGAACTTGTTGCAGCTTCTTTTTCAAATACGTTTAGTATTTTTCAAGCAGGAGGAGAGGCAATCGGTGATGGAATGCTGATTGGGAATGGCGTTAGCCAACTGAACCAGCTAGACCAATATTTTACCAGTATGGGAAAATCAGAAGAAGGCAAAGAAGAACTGAAAGGTGCGATGGAAGAAATCCAAGCAGAAAAGTTGAAGGAATCTGAAGCTTTAGCTGAGAAAATTGCAGAAGCACTTGGAGAACAGAATATTGGTGCAGAGATTGACATTGACTTCACCTCGGAATACGTTCAGTTAACTTTAAATGGAGCATTGCTGTTTGATTCAGGGAAAGCGTCTTTGAAAGAAGAATCACTACCACTGATGCAAAAAATCGGAACGATTTTGGAACGCTATTCAGAAAGCATTATTGAAGTGGAAGGACACACGGATAATGTACCAATTAGTAATTTTGAATTTGGTAATAATGATGAACTAAGTAGTTTTCGAGCGTTATCTGTTTTTAACTTTATAATTTCAAATACAGGGATTGACCCATCCGTGATTAAACACTCGGGCAGGGGAGAGTATGTACCAATCGCCGACAACGCTACGCCTGAAGGACGAGCGAAAAACAGAAGAGTAGAGATTAAGGTGTACCACACACTTAGTACCTATTAGACCAGGGAGAAAAAAATGAAAAAGAATTTATTATCCATACTGATTCTGGCATTATTGATTGTGAATATTATTATGACTTCGATTATGATGTTCAGTGTTGTTGGATCAGCAAATAAAACAGCGGCATTGGTTTCAAATATTTCAGGAATCCTCCAACTCGAGGTAGGAAGTGTTGCAGAAGGAACAGAAACGGCAGAGAGTGTATCAATTGCGGACATAGAAGTGTATGACATTGAAGATCAGATGACAATTCCTTTAAAGAAGGGTGCTGATGGTTCTGATCATTTCGCGCTTGTATCTGTTTCACTTTCTATGAATATGAAAGATGAAGGATACAAAACATACGGAGCGACTGTTGCATCAAAGGAAAGTCTGATTAAGAGTGCAATTATAGAAGTCATTGGAACTTACACGATTGAAGAATTGCAGGAAAGCCAGACAGATCTTCGCCAGGAGATTTTAGAGAGAATTCAAAGTATGTTTGATTCTAAATTTATTTTTGAAGTTTCGTTTAGGGACATTATGTTCCAGTAAGAATAGAAAAACTGAATGATGGGAGGTGGGTTGACGTGGGAGAAGTTCTTTCGCAAAATGAGATAGACAGTCTTCTTCAGGCATTAAGCACAGGAGAACTGGATGTTGATGATATGCCGAAAGATGGCGACAAACAGGTTAAAAGTTATGACTTCAAAAGACCTGCCAAATTCTCCAAGGAACATCTTAGAACCATGGAGATTATATTTGAACACTACGGCAGGCTGTTATCCACCAACTTACCTGTTTACTTAAGAAAGAACATTCAAGTTGCGGTTGCGAGTTCTGAAACGGTTACCTTTTCGGAATTTACCAATGCATTGTCAAATCCAGTCATCCTTGGAATTGTAAATTTTACACCACTTCCAGGGAATATCATTATTGAACTGTCAGCGAATCTTGGATATGCAATGATTGACAGGATGCTTGGAGGACTGGGGACTCCACTGGACAAATCGAGGGAATTCTCGGAAATTGAAATGACAATCGTTGAGAAGATTATGGTTATCTGTATGCAACTATTAAGAGAACCCTGGAAAAATGTAATTGAGATCAACCCGGTCATGGAGCGTATCGAAACAAATGCACAGTTTGCGCAAGTGATTTCACCGAATGACATGATAGCAATTATTACACTGAATCTTAAAATTGGAGATACAGAAGGTATGATGAATGTATGTCTTCCGTACTTCACATTAGAAAATGTTATGGATAAGTTAAATACGAAATACTGGTTTTCTTCCATGCAAAATTCGTCAGATGAGAATTTCCATGAATATATTCAGTCGCTAATCAAGAAAGTAGAGATTCCAGTTAAAGCAGTTCTTGGTGAAAGCGTTGTAACTGTAAGTGATTTTGTTAATTTACAGGTAGGAGATATTATTCGTTTGAATTCCAAGGTAGATAATGAGTTGGACATCTATGTTGGAAATATAAGAAAATTTACTGCTCTGCCAGGTTCGCATAAGGATTCCTATGCAGTCAGAATCTCAGAGATTGTAAGAGAGGGGGACTAAGACATGGACGGAATGCTGTCCCAAGATGAGATTAATGCACTGCTCAGTGGAATGGATTTGTCAGGTGATACGGCTTCAGAGCCTGCAAGCACAAGTGATAGCGATGTGCTAACTGACATCGAAAAGGATGCAATTGGAGAAGTAGCCAATATTAGCATGGGTACCTCTGCAACAACACTGTACTCACTGGTGAATCGTAAAGTGAATATTACGACCCCGGTTGTCACAACAGAGACATGGGAGGGGGTCGTTGCTAACTATCAAAAGCCCTGTGTTTTTATTGAGATCCAATATACGGATGGCCTTTCGGGAAGTAATATTCTGGTATTACAGGAACAAGATGTTAAGATTATTACAGATCTGATGATGGGGGGAGACGGAACCAATATTGATGGTGAGTTAAATGATTTGCACTTAAGTGCAATTTCAGAGGCAATGAACCAGATGATGGGTTCAGCTGCAACATCGCTCTCTTCTATGTTAAACCAGACAATTGATATCAGCCCGCCAATGGCGAGACATATTGACCTCGAAGAACATATGTCAGCGGGAGACATAGCACCGTTTCTAGAAAAGACATTTGTAAAGATTGCCTTTAAAATGACAATTGGCGATTTGGTTGATAGTTCCATCATGCAATTATATCCACTTGATTTTGCCAGATCGTTATATGAAACCTTTATGGGGCAACAAATGGGTAATAGCCCAAGTCCCACACCGGAACCGCAACCATTTGTTCCACCACAGGTAGAAATTCCAATGCAACAACCTCAAATGAGTAATCCACAGATGGGGATGCCTCAGATGGGGATGCCTCAGATGGGGATGCCTCAGATGGGAATGCCACAGATGGGAATGCCACAGATGGGCATGCAACAGAATATTAATATACAGCCAGCACAGTTTCAGAGTTTTAATAATGATTTTTCAGGAATACCCGGAAGAGAGAATATCGGGTTGATCATGGATGTACCTTTGGAAGTAACTGTTGAGCTTGGCAGAACGAGTAAGTCTATATCAGATATTTTAGACTTTGCACCAGGGACGATAATCGAATTAGACAAAATTGCGGGAGAGCCAATTGATGTGTTGGTAAACGGCAAGTTTGTTGCAAAAGGTGAAGTGGTAGTCATCGAAGAAAGTTTTGGTGTTAGAGTAACTGAAATCATAAAGTAGAAACGAATAGGAGTGTAAACTATGGCAAAGAATATTTTGATTTGTGATGATGCAGCGTTTATGAGAATGATGATTAAGGATATTTTGTCAAAAAACGGATATAACGTTGTTGGAGAAGCTGAAAATGGAGTGAAAGCAATTGAAAAATATAGTGAATTAAAACCGGACCTTGTTCTTATGGATATTACAATGCCAGAGCTGGATGGAATTGGCGCTTTGAAAAAGATCAAAGAAAATGATGCAGCAGCAAAAGTAATTATGTGTTCCGCAATGGGACAGCAGGCTATGGTAATTGAATCCATTCAGGCTGGAGCAAAGGATTTTATTGTAAAACCTTTCCAGGCAGATCGTGTTTTAGAAGCTGTGAAGAAAGTAGTTGGATAAGATGCTTTTAAGTGCAAAGAGTAGTATCAACGCAATTGCCGAATTTTTCACCGTGCTGCTTATTTTTTTGATGATTCTTGCAATCACTTATTTTGCAACAAGGTGGATTGCGAATTTTCAGAAAGAAAGGATAAACAGCACTAATATTCATGTGATTGAAACATATAAAATTTCTAATAACAAGTACCTGCAGATTATTCAGACAGGGAAAACTTATTTTGTAATTGCTGTATGTAAAGATACTGTGACCTATCTGACGCAGATCTCCGAGGAAGATTTGGAGATAAAACCAGATGAACCGATTGAACCCGTAAACTTCAAGGAGATCCTGGAAAAAGCAAAAAAAATTACTACCTTTAAAAAAGAGTAATCAGCTTTGGAGATAATTTCATGAATTTTGTTAGAAAAATGATCCGAATTATAGGGAAGAAATTATGCCTGCTGTTTGTAGTAGGCATATTATTTATCATGACTGATCTTAAAGTCTGTGCTGCCGAAACGGATAATCTCGAATCTGGTGTGGCAGGAACGCAGGATGGACGAACCAATATTCAGGAACCGGGAACAGCACAGAATGCGGATGAACTAAAAGAACTGAATGTCGCCAACAATCTGACAATTACATATGATGACGGGAATGGAGAACTTTCAGGATCACTTCGAATCTTAATTACGCTTACAGCGATTGCACTTGCTCCAATTATGCTAATTACTCTGACGTCATTTACCAGAATTATTATTGTATTGCATTTTACAAGAACGGCGCTTAACACCCAGACTTCACCACCCAATCAGGTTATGATTGCGTTGGCTTTATTCCTTACTTTCTTTATTATGAACCCCGTCCTGACACAGATTAATGAAGAAGCAATTAAGCCATTTGATGCAGGAGAGATTACCCAGGAAGAAGCATTAGAAGTTGGAATGCAACCACTTCGTGAATTCATGTATGAGCAGACGCAGGCGAAAGATGTAAGATTATTTTTGGGAATTGCCGGAATTACGGGGGTGGAAGGATTAGACGAAATTCCTTCCTCTGTTTTAATTCCAAGTTTCCTGATTAGTGAATTGCGAACAGCTTTCATTATTGGGTTTTTGATTTATATTCCGTTTATTGTAATAGACATGGTAGTAGCGTCTACCCTGATGAGCATGGGTATGATGATGCTTCCACCCACAACGATTTCCATGCCCTTTAAAATACTGCTATTTATCCTTGCAGATGGATGGAATCTGGTGATTGGGAATCTGGTAAAAACGTTTTATTAGAAACTAGGAGAATAAGCATGACAGTTGATATTGTAAGCGAAATAGTCAGAGCTGGTCTTTATACGATCATTAAGACTTCAGCACCTGTCCTGTTGGTGTCACTGACAGTTGGTCTCATTGTAAGTATTTTTCAAACGGCAACATCTATCCAGGAACAGACACTTACCTTTGTTCCTAAGATTGTTGCTGTTTTTTTAGCAATCATGCTTTTTGGTGGGTGGATGTTGGATGAAATGGTTGGTTATATGGTAAATCTATGGTCCGATTTTTCAGTCTATATTAGGTGAGGCGATGATTAATTATTCTTTTTCCATGAAAGAGTTGGAATATTTTCTTCTCATTATGACAAGAGTCACCAGTTTCATTTTCATAGCCCCTTTTTTTGGAATGAACAATACTCCCAAGAGAGTAAAGATTGCGCTTGGCTTCTTTATTTCTTACCTGTTGTATCAATCGATTACGCCTCATATGTATGTTTCCTACCGAACAACGCTTGGGTTTGCAATCTTTGTCATGAAAGAGGCAGCAACGGGTTTGCTAGTAGGTCTTGGCGGAAGTATGTGTATGATGATTATGTCCTTTGCGGGAAGACTGATTGATATGGATATTGGGTTGTCTATGGCGAGTCAGTATGATCCACTGACACAAGACACAACAACTATTACAGGACAACTTTACCAACAGGCATTGCTTTTAATGCTGATTATTACCGGGATGTATCAGTTTATTCTAAAGGCACTTGTTCAGACATTTGAACTTATTCCGATTGGGGAAGCGGTATTCCGCTTTGATAAACTGGTTACCTCTCTTATTACTTTCTTAAGTGAGTACGTCATTATCAGTTTTCGTATTTTTCTTCCGGTTTTTGCATCAATGCTTTTATTAAATGCAATCCTTGGAATTCTTGCAAAAGTGGCACCACAGCTTAATATGTTTTCGGTAGGAATTCAGCTGAAAATTGCAACAGGAAGTATTGTTCTTTTTCTAACAGCCTGGATGATTCCTGGTGCTTCAGATTTTATCTTTACAGAAATGAAAAAAATGATAGTCGCTTTTGTGGAGGCAATGATGTGATTTTAGAATATAATTTGCAGTTTTTTGCAAAAGATGGTCCGGGTGGTGAAAAAACTGAGCCGGCAACAGATAAAAAGTTAACAGATGCCAGAAAAGAAGGACAGGTAGCTAAGAGCAAAGAGATTGGCAACGCCCTAGGACTGATTACATTGTTTTTAGTTTTGAAAATCTGGGTTGGGTCTATTGGAACCAGTCTGCTTGGTGTGTTTGAAGGGATTTATAAGAGGATTCCTGAACTTGTAGTTCTTTATCATGGGTTGATTCCTGCGAGAGAAATTACCGGATTGGTTGGGAATGCAATGCTTCGAATTCTGATTATTTTGTTTCCAATGTTTATAATTGGGATGTTAGTTGCATTTGTAGGTGATTTCATCCAGGTGAAATGGAAGTTTACAACGAAGCCGCTGAAACCAAAATTTAGTAAAATGAACCCACTTAAGGGTTTGAAAAAGATTATTTCGCCCCAATCTTTGAAAGAACTTCTTCTTTCAGCTGTAAAAATAGGGCTGATTATTTATATTACTTATACAACATTGGAGGATCAATGGGAATTTATTTTTCTTTTATATGATATGTCTTTAAATCAGGCAGTTTTTTTGATCGGTAATATTACAATTAATCTTGGCTTGAAAATTGCACTGATTTATCTCATTATTGGATTTGCAGATTTTGCTTATCAAAAATGGAAGTTCAAGGACGATATGAAGATGACGAAGCAGGAAATAAAAGATGAATATAAAAATGCAGAAGGAGATCCACAGATTAAAGGAAAAATTCGGCAAAGAATGCGAGAGGCTTCCAGAAGAAGAATGATGATGAATCTGCCACAGGCGGATGTTGTTATTACCAATCCAACTCACTATGCGGTTGCGATCAAATATGATCCGAATGAATCCGATGCTCCGGTTGTTCTTGCAAAAGGAGAAGATTTTCTGGCTCAGAAAATAAAAGAGGTGGCAAGAGAACATCAAATTGAAATTGTTGAGAATAAACCACTAGCCCGGATGCTCTATGCAAATGTTGAGATTGGGGAGATGGTTCCACCTGAATTGTACCAAGCAGTTGCTGAGATTTTGGCAATGGTTTACCAGATGCAGGGGAAAATATAACAAGAACGAATAAAATATAACCGATAACTAAGAAAGTAAATGATTTCATAAAAAAGAGAAAGGAGAACGGAATATGAAAAAAGTAGTCTGGACAAATTTTGGAAATCTTGCGGTTGCACTTTATGTACTGGCTGCTTTTATTATGCTGATTGTTCCGATTTCATCCATTTTTCTGGATGTTTTACTGGCAGTTAATATAGCAATCGCATTTACGATTCTTTTTGGTACCATGTTCGCCAATGAAATATTGGATATGTCTTTTTTTCCAACTATTTTGCTGTTTACTACAATTTTCAGAATTGCATTGAATGTTTCTTCTACCAAGCTGATTCTCATGACTGGAGAACCAGGAAACGTAGTTACTGTTTTTGGAGAATTTGTTGGTGGTGGAGATCTGATTATTGGGGTGATTGTCTTCCTGATTTTAATTATCATTCAGTTCATGGTGATAAACAAAGGTTCTGAACGTGTTGCTGAAGTAACAGCCAGGTTCACACTGGATGCGATGCCTGGAAAGCAGATGGCAATTGATGCAGATTTGAACACTGGCGCAATCTCTGATGCGGAAGCAAAGAGAAGACGGGAAAAAATTCAGGAAGAAGCCAGCTTTTTTGGTTCTATGGATGGTGCGGTCAAGTATGTAAAAGGGGATGCAGCAGCGGGTCTGATTATCACGGCAGTTAATATTGTTGGTGGAATCAGTATGGGGATGCTCCGTGGGGGCCTTGAACTGGCTGATGCACTTGATAAATATACAATTTTAACGATCGGAGATGGTCTGGTAAGTCAGATTCCTTCCCTTTTAATCTCCTTATCAACAGGTATTCTGGTTACCAAAGGATCAAAAGAAGCAGATTTTG
The DNA here is from genome assembly GCA_947631985.1 of uncultured Lachnospiraceae bacterium. GTDB lineage: Bacteria > Bacillota > Clostridia > Lachnospirales > Lachnospiraceae > SZUA-378. The sequence goes on from CANRNK010000004.1 coordinate 10,182, forward strand.
GTAGTGTATTGATCTCCCAACTTTTTGGACTTCCAAGAGTTATGTATATGGTGGGGGCTACAATTATTGCGCTTGGCATCTTAACACCACTCAGCAATCTTATCTTTTTGTCTTTGGGATTAGTATTTATTATTAGCGGAAGAATGATATCTGGAACAATAGAGACTTCCAAAATAGAAAAAGAAATAGATGAAGATGAAATAGCAGCATCAGAAATCCGACAACCTGAGAATGTCACTTCACTTCTGCAGGTAGATCCAATCGAACTGGAATTTGGATATGGAATCATACCGCTTGCTGATGTGAACCAGGGAGGTGACCTGTTGGATCGTGTTGTTATGATACGTAGACAGATTGCACTTGAACTTGGAACCGTGGTGCCAATTATCAGGCTTTGTGATAATATTCAGCTCAATCCGAATCAGTACATTATTAAAATAAAGGGAATTCAGATTAGTGAAGGTGAAATCTTGTTTGACCATTATATGGCGATGAATCCAGGATTTGTGGAGGAAGAAATTACAGGAATTCCAACCTTTGAGCCATCGTTTCATCTCCCAGCCATCTGGATTACAGAAGGACAAAGAGAAAGAGCGGAAAGTATGGGCTATACCGTTGTGGATCCACCATCAATTATTGCAACCCATCTGACTGAGATTATCAGACAGTATATTGCAGAGCTTTTATCGAGACAGGATGTACAGAGTCTGGTAAACAACCTCAAAGAATCCAATCCATCCCTTGTGGATGAGCTGGTACCCAAATTACTTGGGCTTGGAGAAATACAGAAAGTACTTCAAAATCTGCTACGTGAGGGGATTTCGATTCGAGATTTGCTTTCTGTGTTTGAAACACTGGCAGACTATGCCTCGACAACAAGGGATACCGATATTCTGACAGAGTATGTAAGACAAAATCTGAAACGGGCAATTTCAAACAAATACTTTCCACCAAATGAAACGACCAGTGTGGTGACGCTTGATCCAAAGATTGAACAGGAAATTATGGGTAGTGTGAAACAGACAGAGCAAGGGGCGTATTTAACACTGGATCCGGAAAAAACAAAAGCAATCATGTCATCTGTCGAGAAAGAGATGAAGAAGCTTGAAAATCTTGGAAAGAACCCAATCGTAATTACGTCTCCAATTGTCAGAATGTATTTTAAAAAATTAACGAGTGATTATTTTAGAGAATTAATCATTGTTTCCTATAACGAAATAGAATCTAATGTTGAACTACAATCTGTTGGGATGGTGACCGTATCATGATCATTAAAAAATTTCAGGGAAAAACAGAAGAGCTTGCAATCGCCTCTGCAAAAAAAGAACTTGGCAACCATGTGGTTATCATGAATGTCAAAAAGACCAAACCGAGGGGTTGGTTTTCTTTTCTGAAAGCGCAAATCTATGAGGTGACCGTAGCACTGGAAGAAGAGCGCGAAAAGTATCAGAATCAACCAGCCAGTGAAAATGTGCAATTAGAGCAAACGTCAGTTCCAAGTGAAACGATTAGTTCGACCAAAAAGGAGTCAGGAGATTTTCCTTTGCAAGAAAAAAGCAAAAAAGAATCTCAGAACAGAACAGAAAGTGCGCTGGAGTTCAAAATCGATTCCCTTCAAAACCTCTTGGAGAAACAGCTGATCAGGCAGGAAGACAATTCGGCAGAAGAGATACTTGAATCCGCAAAAGCAGATGATAACATGATATTTACACAGTTATTATATAATACGTTGATTGACAATGAGGTAAATGAAAAATTTGCAAACCAGATTATAGAAGAAATCGGGAAAAGCAATAAACCGAATATGCCGATTGATTATATTTTGTCAAATATTTATCAAAAGATGATTTTAAAATTTGGAGTTCCGGAAGAAATAAAGCCGGCCAAACAAGGACCAAAAGTGATTTTCTTTGTGGGTCCGACTGGAGTTGGGAAAACAACAACCATCGCTAAAATTGCATCTAAATTCCGAGTGGAGTACCAAAATAAAATAGCGTTACTGACTGCGGATACCTATCGGATTGCAGCGGCAGAACAACTTCGGACCTATGCAGGAATATTGGATGTTCCATTTCGTGTTATTTACTCTCCAGAGGAAGCACAAATGGCAATTCGCGATTTTTTTTCCTATGAATATATCTTCATAGATACAACAGGTCACTCGCATCATAACGTTACCCAGAAAGAAACCATGCAGGAATTAATGGATTGCCTTGGACCCGAAATTGAGAAAGAAGTGTATCTGGTTTTAAGTGCTACTACAAAATATAGAGATCTTATTAATATTGCAGATGCCTATCATAAATTAGTAGAATATAAATTGATTTTCACCAAACTAGATGAAACGGAAACAATTGGGAATCTATTAAACTTACGACTTCATACTGGCGCTTCTTTATCCTATGTAACAACAGGGCAGAATGTTCCAGAGGATATTGAAACGTTCAATCCCCAAAATACCGTCAAATTACTTTTGGGTGGAAAAAGATAGCTGCACGATAGGAGAAGCGTTATATGGATCAGGCAGAACAATTACGAAATATTATAAAAATGAATCATCAAAACAATAGGCCTTTGGCACGCATCATCACTGTCACAAGTGGAAAAGGCGGCGTGGGAAAATCAAATACCGCAATTAATCTGGCAATTCAGATGAGAAGGCTTGGACAGCGGGTCATTATTCTGGATGCAGATTTTGGTTTGGCTAATATAGAAATCATGTTTGGTACGGTTCCAAAATTTAATCTTGCAGATCTAATTTATCAAGGAAAAAATATTAAAGATATTATCACATGGGGTCCAGCAGAGGTTGGTTTTATATCGGGCGGTTCTGGAATTGTTGGTCTTTCCAATCTGAGCCGTGACTATTTAACCTATATTATTCAAAACCTTGCAGAGCTAGATGCGATTGCAGATGTGATTATTATTGATACAGGTGCCGGAATCTCGGATGCGGTACTGGAATTTTTGGTGGCAAGTGGTGAAATCATTGTGGTAACAACACCGGAGCCAACGTCCATTACTGATTCCTACTCTTTGCTCAAAGCACTTAATCGACATCCCCGGTTTCTTCCTGAATTGTCTCAGGTAAAAGTAATGGCAAATCGGGTTGACTCCATGGAAGAGGGACAGACCTTGTTTCATAAACTGAATGCGGTAGTTTCCAGATATCTTAAACTTCCAATCAGTTATCTTGGAGCGGTGCCACAGGACCAACAGCTGTCGCGTGCTGTTATGCAACAGGTACCGATTTCGATTCAGAATGCAAATGCAAAATCTGCAAAAGCATTTGAAGCAATCGCTGCCAGCCTTTGCGATCTAGAAACTAGTAAAACAATTCAAAAACGAGGAATGGCAGCTTTTTTCTCACACATCATAGCAGGCAAACAGAAAGGATAAAACATATGTTGACGAAATATGTAATGCCAGGGGATAAATTAGAACTTAGGATTACAGCTAACAGTCTCTCGGACAAAAAAGAAGAAACAAAGAAAACACATCTCACTCAGGTCTATGAGGTGATTGCAGATGATAAACTTCAGATTCTTATGCCGATTGAGAAAGCAAAATTAGTGTTGTTGCCGACAGATGTCGAATATGACTTGTATTTTTATACGGCAACAGGGCTTTATCATTGCACTGCAATCGTAACGGACAGAACAAAAGAGAACAATATTTACTTAATGAATATGGAAGTTACGGGGGGCTTAAGTAAATTCCAAAGAAGAGAATTTTATAGATTTAACTGTGCAATTGAAATGGGGAGCCGCGCGCTAGAAGAAGACGAATTACAATCACTTTTGAAAAAAGAATTCTTTTTCCACCACGATATCCCATTTCAGAAAAATATGATGGTAGACATTAGTGGTGGAGGAATTCGGTTTGTTTCTGAAAAATTGTATGAAGCAGACACTTATGTTCTGTGTAGTTTTACAATACCTGTCAATGAAAAACCAAAGCAGTTCCATCTTGTAGGCTTGGTACTTAGAATTAAAATTCTTGATGAAAGACCTGGACTTTATGAACATAGAATTCAATATATTGGAGTTGGAAAAGATGAAAGAGAAGACATTATAAAATTTATTTTTGAAGAAGAGAGGAAGAACCGTAAGAGGGAAAAAGGATGACAATATGAAGAAAAAAATATTAGTTGTTGATGACTCTGCACTTATGAGAAGGGTACTCTGTGATATAATAGACGCAGATAGAAGATTTGAGGTTGTAGATAAGGCGGTAAATGGACTAGAAGCATTAGAGAAAATAACAAACAATCACTATGATGTTGTTGTTTTAGACATTAACATGCCAAAGATGACAGGCCTTGAACTTTTAAAAGCGCTTCAGGATAACAATATTCCAGCAAATGTTGTAATGGCGAGCACAGATACCATAGATGGTGCACAAGTTGTGATTGATGCGTTAGAACTTGGCGCATTAGATTTCATCCACAAACCTTATAATACCTTAGAACTCAGGAGTGAACGATTCCAGACAAAATTTCTGGAAATTTTAGACGCTGCTGCGAATACGGAAATTAAGAACTATAATATTAAGGCTCCGGTGAAAGAAGTTGATACCTCTCCAAAGATTATAGAGTTTGTATCAAAACACAAAAGTGCATTTACAGGAAAAAAAGCAATTGCCATTGCAAGTTCAACTGGTGGTCCAAAAGCATTGCAACAAATCATACCCAAATTGCCGGGCAGCATAAAAGTACCAATTATGATTGTCCAACATATGCCAGTTGGCTTTACGAAGTCTTTCGCAGATCGCTTAAATACATTAAGTGAGTTATCGGTAAAAGAAGCAGAAGAAGGCGATGTTTTAGAAGCGGGCTGGGTTTATCTTGCACGTGGGGGGCATCATATGAACGCAGTACAAAGTGGAGGGAAGCTTAGAATTCATTATTCTGATGAACCTTCCAGAGAAGGGGTGAAACCTTGCGCAAATTACATGTATGAATCTTTGATCAAATCAGATCTGGATGAAATACTATGCGTTGTGCTGACAGGGATGGGAGCTGATGGAACCAAAGGAATCCGTAACCTGAAGACGGAAAAAAAAATACACGTAATTGCGCAGGAACAAAGTACATGTGCAGTCTATGGAATGCCAAGAAGTGTGGTTGAAGCTGGACTTGCAGATCAGATTATTCCGATTGAGCGCATCGCACAGGAAATCCTATTGAATGTGGGGGTAAAATAATATGGATGTTAGCCAATATTTAGAAATCTTTCTTGATGAATCAAAAGAACATCTTCAAAACCTGAATACGCAGATTCTGGAATTAGAACAAGATGCTGAAAACATGAATACCATTAATGAAATATTCCGTGCGGCGCATTCCTTAAAAGGAATGGCAGGCACTATGGGATATAAGAGAATGCAGTCGTTAACACATAATATGGAGAATGTATTCTCTGAGGTCAGAAACGGCACGATTAAAGTGAAAGCAAATATGATCGATATTCTGTTCCAATGCCTAGACGCATTGGAAGGATATGTGGGTTCTATTCAGGAGACCTCTGATGAGGGAACGAATGACAACGAACCTTTAATTAAGCTACTCATTGATATTATGGAGAGCAAAGGAAAAGAAGAAACCACACAGGCTGAACCTGTGAAGGAAGAAAAGGTGGTTCCTGTCGAAAAGATTTCAGGTGCAGCCTGGGACTCGATGCAATTCACAGATACAGAAAAAGTTGTGATGCGTGCAGCTCGGGATAAAGGGAATTCTATCTACGGACTTTCAGTAAAAGTTCAAGAAACCTGTATCTTAAAGGCAGCGAGAGCATTTTTGGTATTCAAAGCATTAGAAGAACAAGGAGAAATCATTGTTTCTAATCCAACCGTACAGGATATTGAGGATGAGAGATTTGAACTAGAGTTTACGCTTGTGTATCTGACAAAAGCACCTTTAAGTGAAGTGCTCAAGGCAATCAAGAATGTATCTGAAATTGCAGATGCACAGGGTGGTCTGATTGAGGTGCCTGAACTAGACTTTGTGGAAATAGAACAGATTGAAACACAAGAGCAGACAACAAGCTTGGAAACTGTAAAGCAGGAAACAACAGCACCTGCAAAAGTTTCTCCTCAAAAAGATAAAAAACAGACACCAGCCAAACCAGTTGTGAACAGAACAGTAAGAGTTGACATTGAGAAGCTTGATGTATTGATGAACCTGGTAAGTGAGTTGATTATTGCAAAAAATTCACTTGTTTCTGCATCGGCAGTAGAAGACACAACGAACACAGCATTCAATGAACAAATTGAGTATCTGGAAAGCGTTACGACCAACCTTCACGAATCAGTTATGAAAGTCAGAATGGTTCCGATTGAAAGTGTTGTAAATAAATTCCCGCGTATGATCAGGGATTTGTCCAAGAATCTGAACAAAAAAATGGAATTGTATATGTCAGGAGAGGAAACAGAACTTGACCGTACTGTGGTTGATGAAATTGGAGATCCTCTTATGCACCTTCTTAGAAATTCAGCAGATCATGGACTGGAATCTGCAGAAGTTCGTAAAGCCAGAGGAAAAAACGAAGCAGGATCTATTTTCCTTGATGCTTATCAGGATGGCAATAATGTTATCATTGAAGTAAGAGATGATGGTAACGGAATTGATGTGGAAGCAGTTCGTCAGAAGGCAATAGAGCGGGGAACCATTTCGTTAGAACAGGCAGAGAATATGACGGATAAGGATATTGTTGATCTCTTATTCCTTCCAAGTTTCTCCACAGCCAAAGTAGTATCAGATGTGTCAGGCAGGGGAGTTGGATTGGATGTTGTTCGCTCAAAGATTGAAGCATTAAGTGGCGAAGTTGAAGTGAAGACAAAGCTTGGAATGGGAAGTACCTTTATCATTAGACTTCCATTAACATTGGCAATTATCCAGGCACTGATGGTTATCGTAGGCAAAGAAAAATATGCTGTTTCTCTGGGGTCAATTCAGACGATTGAAGATGTGTGTCCGGCCGATATTAAACAAGTACAATCAAAAGAAGTCATCAACCTGCGTGGTAATGTAATACCAATTATTCGATTAAGCGAAGTACTGGATATTGAGTCTGACAAAAATCCCGAAGAAAACATGGTTGTGGTTATTGTCAAAAAGGGTGAAAAGTTTGCTGGTATTGTTGTTGATGAGCTCATGGGACAACAGGAAATTGTTATCAAGTCTTTAGGCAAATACATTAATAAATGTAAAAAAATCAGCGGAGCAACCATTCTTGGAGATGGCGAAGTAGCCTTGATCTTAGATGCGAATTCGTTATTCTAATAAGACAATAGGAGGATGAACCATGGATGAATTAAGAACCAACACAGAAAATGCTCAATTTATTGTAATAAAAATCGGACCAGAACAATTTGGGATCGATATTCAGCATATTGATAATATTGTTCGCATGCAAAATATTACGCGTGTGCCCAAAGTTCCAGAATATTTCAAAGGGGTAATCAATCTCAGAGGAGAAATCATTCCTGTTATGAGTCTGAGACTCAAAATGGGACTGGAAGAGGATGCTATTACGAAGGCATCACGTATTATTATTATTAAACTAGAGCAACATGAAGGGATTGGCATTATTGTTGATGAAGTAAAAGAAGTAGTGACATTAGAAAAAGAACAAATAGAAAAAATGTCCTATGATAAGGATGAGAAGAAAATCTTTGTATATGCAGTAGGCAAGGTGGAAGGTGCACTAGTTTCACTTCTTGATCTCAATGCTGTTCTTGCTGACGCATAAAAATTATGTTTCCTTGGGGTTGGAAAAGAAGGGACTATAGATGTCGAAATTTAATTTAAATGAAATGTCACAGACGTATTATGATGTATTGAAGGAAATTGGTAATATAGGTGCTGGAAATGCTACAACAGCTCTAGCCCAGATGCTCCAATGTAAAGTAGATATGAAAGTTCCACAGGTGAAATTACTCAGTTTTTCTGAGGTTGGCATTTTGATGGGCGGAGAAGAGCAACTGATGGCAGGGATTTACCTGCTTGTTGAAGGGGATATTCGTGGTAGCATTATGTTTTTACTTGAGTATCATTCCGCAAGAAGTCTTGTTGCCAAACTGATGGGAATGGAATGCGAGGGAACAGAGTTTTCAGAAATGGAGATGTCGGCCTTAAAAGAAATTGGAAACATCATAACAGGTGCATATCTCAACTCGCTTTCAACGCTTACAGGATTGACAATTTATCCTTCAGTGCCAGATTTGAGTATTGATATGGCAGGTGCGATTTTAAGCGTTCCGGCGATAGAGTTTGGAACATTGGGGGATAAATTATTACTGATACAGACTCAGTTTACAGATGAAATCGATTTAGATGGATATTTTATGTTGATACCAGATATGGAATCATATGATAAAATCTTGAGCTCACTGGGAATGTAATCTTGGGATAGTAAGGATGAATATGGGCGAAATAATTAAAGTGGGAATGGCAGATTTAAATGTCTGTGCAGCGCCGGATGCAATTACGACTTTGGGACTGGGGTCTTGTATTGGAATTGCAATACGTGATCCTATTACAAAAATAGGAGGGCTGGCGCATATCATGCTCCCGGACAGCAAACAGATTAAAAACAACTCAAATTTATATAAATTTGCAGATACTGGAATAGATGAACTGATTAGGCTCCTTCTTCTAAAGGGAGCCTCAAGGCAGCGTCTCGTGGCTAAAATAGCTGGAGGAGCGCAAATGTTTGCATTTCAGAATAAATCTGACCTGGTCAGGGTTGGAGAACGAAATGCAGAAGCATGTGTAGAAATATTGAAACGGTTAAACATACCGCTTCTAGCACAGGATACGGGACTGAATTACGGAAGAACTGTCGTTTTTTATCCGGAAACTGGTGACTACAAAATTAAAGCAGTTGGGAAAGAGGAAACGGTAATTTAATGAAAAGAAATCTCATACCACCATTTGTAATGCTTTTGGCAGGGTCTATTTCCAGCCTGATTATGTATTTTATGAATTATAATGTGAGGGATATGCTACTGATACTGCTTGCAGTACTGGTTGTTTTCTACCTGATTGGACTTCTGATTAAATCAATGATGGATTCGTTTGACAAAGCAAATACGGAGAGGCTTTTACAAGAGGGAGAAGTTATCGAAAAAGAAGTTCAAGGTGAAGAGGAAATAGAAACGCAAGAAAAAACTTTTTTGTGAGAAATAAAATTTTCGGGGGATGAACACTATGGATGAAGCAGGAAAAAGGAAGTTGTGGGATGATTATGCCAGAACGAAATCTTTGGAAACCAGAGAAAAGATCATACTCGAATACGCACCTCTTGTGAAGTTGGTTGCAGGAAGACTCAGTATGTATCTGGGATACAATGTGGAATATGAGGATCTTGTGAGCTATGGAATCTTTGGATTGATTGATGCGATAGATAAATTTGATTTTTCAAAAGAAGTTAAGTTTGAAACCTACGCAAGTCTTAGAATCAGAGGAGCCATCCTTGATCAGATTCGTAAGATGGATTGGATTCCAAGGACGCTAAGACAAAAACAGAAAAAAATAGAGATAGCAATGAAAGAAATAGAGGCGGAATCTGGAAAAACTGCTTCAGATGAAGAAATAGCCAATAAACTCGGTATAGAAGAAAGCGAGTTTCAGGACTGGCAGTCACAAATGAAAATCACTAATGTGGTTTCATTAAATGAATATCTTGAGCAGGGCAGCGAGATTCCATATGAAAAAAACAGCCCGGTGAAATTCACAGCACCCGAAGATTTCATGGAAAAGGCTGAACTGAAACAGAAATTAAAAGATGCCTTGGAGCTTTTAACTGAAAAAGAAAAAAAGGTAATTCTACTTTATTATTATGAAGAGTTAACCTTGAAAGAAATCAGTCATATACTTGAAGTATCTGAGTCGAGAATCTCACAGCTTCACACAAAAGGACTGATGAAAATGAAAAAAAAATTAGGGGATTATATGGGGATTTTGACAGAAATTTAAACAGGGTATCACGTTTGGAGGATGGGAATGAATGGGTATTTTCAATTAGAGATTAACGAAAAAGGGACAGAATTAATATTATTTCCACCAACAGATGGTGGAATGCCCATTGATATTAATGAAGTAGCAACGTATTTACAGATAAAGAGCATTAAATTTGAAATCACGCAAATTTATAGTGCCTTAAAAGATTTAACGACTACAAAAAGGATTCAGCTGAATACAATTCCAGGATTTCCAGAAAATGAAATGTTTCTGGTTACTTCTTCTACAGATTTAATGCAGGCTACGGCAAGATTTTATCCACCTTCCAATGGGGGAAACCTTTTAAACAGGGAAGAAATTTTAAACGATTTAAAGCATCAGAATATCAATTTTGGCATTGAACAGGATGCGCTAGAGAATTTCTTTAAAAATAGGCAATACTGCACCGATATTGTGATTGCAAGAGGAAGACCTGCAAGACAGGGAAATGATGCAACTATTGAATATTATTTTAATACGGATTTAAGAGCAAGACCTTCCCTGAATGAAGATGGAAGTGTAGATTTCTTTCATTTGAATACAGTAAACCATTGTAAAGCGGGAGATATTGTTGCAAGATTGTTTAAAGAAGATGTCGGTGAAAGCGGAATCAATATTATGGGCAATCCAATCAGAGCGAGAGATGTCAAACGATCAACGCTGCAGTTTAGCAATAATATTGCACTTTCAGAAGACAGAACCATCTTAACTTCAAAAGTGGATGGACATGTCTGTCTGGTGGATGGAAAAGTATTTGTTTCTAACGTCTATCAGGTTGAGAATGTTGATAATGCAACTGGAAATATTGAGTATTCAGGTGGTGTTATTGTAACGGGCAATGTGTGTTCTAACTTTTCTATTAAAGCCGAGGGTAATGTTGAAGTAAGAGGTGTTGTAGAAGGGGCCTATATCGAAGCGGGTGGAGACATTATCATCGCCAGAGGAATGAATGGGATGGGAAAAGGAACTCTCAAAGCGGGTGGAAATGTAATTGCCAAATTTATAGAGAATGCATCTGTTGAATCGAGTGGTTATGTAGAAACAGAATCGATTTTACATAGTAGAGTTTTGGCGAGAACAGAAATCAATGTATTGAGTAAAAAAGGATTTATTACAGGCGGCTTTGTATCAGCAACCAATTCTGTAAATGTGAAGAATTTGGGTTCTTCGATGGGGGCGGATACGATTGTTGAAGTGGGAGTGAATCCGGCTTTGAAAAAGAAATATCAGGATCTGCAAAAAGAAGTAGTCGAAATCAATAAAACACTGCAACAGATTTTACCAATCACCACCGCAGCAATGCAAAAGATTCAAGCGGGAGAGAAACTTGCTCCAGACAGACTAAAGTATGTGCAGACACTTGCAATAGCAGCAGAACAAAAAACCGAGAGACTTGAAAGTGTCAAGACAGAGCTTACTGAATTGCAAGGAATGCTAGAAACGGGTGCTGTTGCACAGGTTACTGTGTCTGGAGAAGTATATGGTGGCACAAAAATTGTGATTGCAGATGCTGCATTAACAGTAAAAGACACCGTGAAATATTGTAGATTCTATAAAAACCAGGGAGAAGTGAAAATGACTTCGCTTTAGGTTTCGGTGAAAAAGATAAATCATTTACAATAGTTATCGAGGAAAGGAACGGTTATTGAAATGTCGATAGGACCAATTGAGTTAAATGGAGTGATTTCCAGAACACAGGATTTTTCTACCATTAAACAGCACGAAGACCAGAAAGGTCAGATCGATCAGAATAATTTCCAGAATCAATTCCACAAAGAAATCAACAGTAAATCTACTCAGGTACATCATGCAGATGATGCAGAAAACGATGAGTATCGTTATGATGCAAAAGAAAAAGGCAATAATGAGTATGATGATAGTGGCAAGAAAAAACGGGAAAAGAAGAAAAAGGAAGAAGAAGGAAAAGTTCTGATCAAAGGACAAAGTCGCTTTGATATCAAAATTTAGGAGCAATTAAAATGAGTGGAATAGAGATAATCCTTCTGGTGTTAGGTGTTGTCATTTTTATCGTCAGCTTTTTACTTCCAGACCGGGATGAAAAAAATAAAGGATCCTTTGTCATTGATCAAGCTGCAATCAAAGAAACGATAGCGATAGAAACGAGAGATGCAAAAGAGCGATTCCATGATGAATTGGAAGAAAGCACTAAGTATTCCCTTGAAAAAGCGGAAAGATCGCTTGAAAGAATATCCAATGAAAAAATAATGGCAGTGAACGAGTTTTCAGAGACGGTATTAGAGCAGATTCATGTGAATCATAAGGAAACTATGTTTTTGTATGATATGCTAAATGATAAACAAATAGAAATTAACCAGACGGCAAAGCTTGTGAATAAAACAGTAAAGAACAGTTCTGATAAAATACAACAACTGGAACAACAAACGCCATTACTAGGGGAGCAAAAAGACGAATCTAAGCAAGAAGACTTAAAACTGGAGAGTCTGAATTTTAGAAGCCTGGACCAGGGGAAATATATACTTGAGCCAGATCAAAATGAAATTTCAAAAGGTCAATTTATAGACAATGATGAGCTTGAGAAAAACAATGTAAAAAACGGGAATCAGAACGAGCAAATTTTAATCCTCCACAGACAGGGAAAAACCAAAGTAGAGATTGCGAAGCAACTTGGTCTGGGTGTTGGTGAAGTAAAGCTTGTGATAGATTTGTTTCAGGGTATTTAATAGACATAGAAAATAGGTAGTTTATTATGAAATTACGATATTATTTACGTGGTGTAGGGACTGGAATCGTTGTCACAGCAGTATTACTTGGGATTGTTTTGGGACATGGAAAATCTCAAATGTCTGATGGACAGATTAAGATTAGGGCGGCTGAACTTGGCATGGTGGAAGAAAAACTGCTCTCGGATATGGGAAATGAAACTTCAGAATTGGTGAGTAGTAAGGAAGCCAGTAACGATGAAGTGAGCGTAGAAAAAGTAAGTGAAAATAAAGCCAGTGAAGGCGATGCCAATACAAGTGATACGAATTCAGATGATACGAATACAGATGATGTCAATACAGATGATGTCAATACAGATGATGTCAATACAGATAATGTAATACAAGAATCGAAAAAAAATACAGAAGACGATTCGCTTGAAGTGACGAAAGAAGAGACGGGTTTGGTGGAAACGCATGCGGAAGAAGTGGGTTTAGCAGCACCAGATGATATTAAGATTGAGATATCTTCAGGAGATAGCTCGGTTGTTGTCAGCAAGAAATTAGAACAAGCAGGACTTGTCTCATCAGCCGTAGAATATGATCAATATTTATGTGCCAATGGGTATGACAAAAAGCTCAGTGTTGGAGTGCATTTGATTCCACAAAATGCAGAGTATGAGAGTATTGCGTTACTTCTTACGACACGACAATAAGAAGAGAATAATCATACAATATAAGTAGTCTAAAAACATTACGATTGAAGTGGAAAACTCCTTGCATGAGGAGTTTTCTTGTGTTATAATATCAACGTTGCAAAAAAACACGTATATTTATTGTGTGAAGGTGCTTTGGTCTACCAGAGTTACACACAGAAGGCATTTGCCGGGAAGATATGCGGAAGAAAAAACCAAATGGAGGAAATACAATGAGTGTTATTTCAATGAAACAATTACTAGAAGCGGGTGTTCACTTCGGACATCAGACAAGAAGATGGAACCCTAAAATGGCTCCTTATATCTTCACAGAAAGAAACGGAATTTACATTATCGATCTTCAGAAAACAGTTGGTAAAGTAGATGAAGCTTACAAAGCGGTATGCGATTGTGCTGCAGAAGGTGGAACTGTTTTATTTGTTGGAACAAAGAAACAGGCTCAGGATGCTGTAAAAGCAGAAGCAGAACGTTGTGGAATGTATTTTGTAAATGAAAGATGGTTGGGCGGAATGCTCACTAACTTTAAGACAATTAAAAGTAGAATTGCAAGACTTAAAGCAATTGAAACAATGTCAAAAGATGGTACTTTTGATGTTCTTCCTAAAAAAGAAGTAATTCAGATTAAAAAAGAGTGGGAAAAACTTGAAAAGAACCTTGGCGGAATTAAAGATATGAAAAAAGTTCCAGATCTTATTTTCATTGTAGATCCTAAAAAAGAAAGAATCTGTGTTCAGGAAGCACACACACTTGGAATTCCATTAGTAGGAATTGCTGATACAAACTGTGATCCTGAAGAACTTGATTATGTAATCCCAGGAAATGATGATGCGATCAGAGCAGTAAAACTTATCGTAGCAAAAATGGCTGATGGAATTATTGAAGTAAACCAGGGTGAAGTTGTAGAAGTAGAAGAGACAGCTGAAGTGGAAGAAACAGTAGAAGCATAATAGAGTCTGTTATGAATAAAACTGCAAAGGGACGTTTTCTTACGTCCCTTTGTTTGCAAATATAAGGAGGAAGAAAAATGGCAGTTACAGCAGCTATGGTAAAAGATTTAAGAGAAATCACCGGTGCAGGAATGATGGATTGTAAAAAAGCACTGAATGAAACAAATGGTGACATGGATGAAGCAGTAGAATACTTAAGAAAAAATGGACAGGCTAAAGCTGAGAAAAAAGCAGGAAGAATCGCAGCAGAAGGTCTTGTAAAAGTAATTGTGAAGGAAGATAAAATCGCAGCAGTTGTTGAAGTTAATTCAGAGACTGACTTTGTTGCTAAGAATGAAGACTTCCAGACATTTGTAAGTGCAGTAGCAGTTCAGGCAGTTAATTCTGATTCAGCTAATATTGATGCATTCATGGAAGAGTCTTGGAATGCTGATTCTTCAAAATCAGTAAAAGAAGCTTTAAATGATAAAATCGCAGTAATCGGGGAAAACCTTTCAATCAGAAGATTTGAAAAAGTGACAGCTGAGAATGGATGTGTTGTTTCCTATCTTCACGGTGGCGGAAGAATCGGTGTTCTAGTAGAAGCTGAGACTTCAGTTGTGAACGATGCAGTAAAAGAAGCACTTGTGAATGTGGCAATGCAGGTTGCTGCACTCTCACCAAAATATGTTTCACAGGCAGAAGTAAGCGAAGAATACAAAGAACGTGAAAAAGAAATTCTTCTTGCTCAGGCAAAACTTGAAAATCCAGAAAAACCAGACAATATCATTGAAAAAATGATCATTGGACGTTTAAATAAGGAATTGAAAGAAGTATGTCTTTTAAGCCAGATTTATGTAAAAGATGGCGACCTTACTGTTGAAAAATATATTGAAAACGTAGGAAAAGCAGAAGGAACAGCAATTACCGTTAAAAAATTCATTCGTTTTGAAACAGGCGAAGGAATTGCAAAAAAAGAAGAGAACTTTGCTGAAGAAGTAGCAAAACAGATGGGAATGTAATCTTTATCCAAGTGCTTAACGCAAGAGTTTTGTTTGATTATAAAAATGATAGAAAGATCGTAAAAGTTTTTGACTTTTACGATCTTTTTTTAAGGCTCTTTATCATTTTCAATCTTTTCAGGGTTCGATTAGAATTATTTTAAATGATCGGGTAGATTTCAGCTTGAATTATGATTCTGTATAACAAATATCACTTGAAAAAGAACAAATGTTCTGATAGAATAAACATAAAAGGACGAAAAATAAAAGGAGGTTGGGAACCGGTATGGAACAGAAAAGTCCTAGTTATATTGCAATTGACTTAAAGTCATTCTATGCCTCGGTTGAGTGTGTAGAGCGTGGTCTTGACCCACTCTCTACGAATCTTGTTGTAGCAGATGCCAGCCGGACAGAAAAGACGATTTGTCTTGCGGTGTCCCCTTCCTTAAAATCACATGGAATTCCAGGGAGACCAAGGCTGTTTGAGGTGGTGCAGAAAGTAAAAGAGGCCAATACCATCAGAAAAACCAAGGCACCGAATCGTTCTTTTGTGGGGGCTTCTTTTGATGACCTGATTTTAAGAACTTCACCTGAAGTGGCAATCGATTATATTGTTGCACCACCAAGAATGGCAGCGTATATGGATTATAGTACAAGAATCTATGAGATTTATTTAAAGTATGTAGCCCCGGAAGATATTCATGTGTATTCGGTGGATGAAGTTTTTATCGATGCAACGAATTATCTGCAGACGGTGAATCTTACGGCAAGAGAATTTGCAATGAAGATGATTCGGGATGTTCTACAAAATTTTGGCATTACAGCAACTGCCGGGATTGGAACGAACCTATATCTTTGCAAGATTGCAATGGATATTGTTGCAAAACATATGCCGGCAGATCAGGATGGCGTACGGATTGCACAGTTGGATGAAATGTCTTATAGAAGCATACTCTGGACGCATAAGCCATTGACTGATTTTTGGCGTGTAGGAAGAGGATATGCAAGAAAATTGGAAGAGAACGGTATGTTTACCATGGGGGATGTTGCAAGGTGCTCTTTGGGAGAGAAGAATGCGTTTCATCAGGAAGCTTTACTCTACAAGTTATTTGGAATCAATGCAGAACTTTTAATTGATCACGCATGGGGATGGGAACCGTGTACCATTGCTGATGTGAAGTCATACAGACCAAGTACGAATAGTGTTGGTTCAGGCCAGGTTCTGCAATACCCTTATCCTTATGAACAGGCTAGACTGATTGTCAGGGAGATGACAGATCTGTTGGTGCTTGACCTCGTTTCGAAAAATCTTGTGACAGACCAGATTGTGCTAACGATTGGGTACGACATTGAGAATCTAACCAACCCCGAGATACGAAAGAGATATAATGGTCCCATCACGATAGACCATTATGGGAGGCAGATTCCAAAGCATTCACATGGGACTGGAAACTTAGGCCGGAAGACTTCTTCTACCCGGTTGATCATAGATGCTGCAATGGAATTATTCGATCGAATTGCAGATTCGAATTTGCTGGTAAGAAGAATTAATATTGCGGCGAATCATGTCGTTAGCGAAAGCCAAATTAAGCAGGAACATGACTATGAACAGCTTGATTTATTCACAGATTATGAGGCAGACCTGAAGAAAAGAGAAGAAGAGGAAGCTGCATTATTACGGGAAAAGAATATCCAACTTGCAATCCTGAATATCAAGAAAAAATATGGAAAAAATGCCATTCTAAAAGGAACGAACTTTGGGAAAGGCGCCATGACAATAGAGAGAAATAGGCAGGTTGGAGGACATAAGGCATAGAGTATAAAAGAGTCACAAACAGTAATTGTTAGTTTCATTAGGAAGCAATCGATAGAAATTGGGGAAAGGAGACCAAAGTGGATTCTGAATT
Organism: uncultured Lachnospiraceae bacterium; assembly: GCA_947631985.1. Classification (GTDB taxonomy): domain Bacteria; phylum Bacillota; class Clostridia; order Lachnospirales; family Lachnospiraceae; genus SZUA-378. The sequence continues at coordinate 27,416 of CANRNK010000004.1, forward strand.
GAGTAAGTATTCTGATATCATTAATTTACCTCATCATATCTCTCTTGATCGGCAAGCCATGTCGATTGCTGATCGTGCAGCACAATTTTCCCCATTTGCAGCCTTGACAGGGTTTGAGGGTGCGATCAATGAAACAGCAAGAAGGACGGATTGCAGAATAGAACTGGATGAGACAGAAAAAGAAACCCTGGATGAAAGGATAAGAGTGCTACAAATCCTTACAGAGAGACCAGATCAAATAGAACGATTAAAACAAAGAGAAGGACACGAACGAAAAGAAATGCCAGAACAAAGAGACTGTCAGTTAGAAGTTGAAATTTTATTTTTTCAACCGGATGAAGAAAAAGCAGGAGGCAGTTACCTGACGGTGAAAGGCTGTTTGAAGAAAATTGACCGGTATGAACGAACATTGGTTTTACAGGATGGAACAAGAATTGCTATAGAAGAGATTGCTGACATTACAGGGGAGATTTTTTGTGAAATTGAGGATTCCTATTTTGGAAAATAGAAAATCATCTAAGAAATCAACACCTAATATAGAGTCCTGGAAGTTTTTTATTTGATTCACTTCTTATATACTTAGAGAAAAGTAAAAAAATCTAAGGCAGAAGCACTTGAAAGGAGCAATCTATGTCAATGGATGGGATGAAGAGTTTTAAATTAGAGGCTGGTTTTATGGGACGTTATGAAATGTTAATCAATGAGGTGGTGATTCCTTATCAGGAAAAAGCACTACATGATGAAATTGAAGATGCAGAAAAAAGTCATGCAATCGAGAATTTTAGAATCGCAGCGCAACTGTTAGAAACTGGGAAAACAGATAAAAATTTTTATGGGATGGTTTTTCAGGATAGTGATGTGGGGAAATGGTTAGAAGCAGCAGCCTATTCCCTCTACAAGAATCCGAATGAAGAACTTGAAAAAAGATGTGATGCTGTCATCGACCTGATTGGGAGAGCACAACACAAGGACGGATATTTAAACACCTATTTCACGGTAAAAGAACCAGATAAGAGATGGACCAATTTGGAAGAGGCGCATGAACTGTATTGTGCAGGACATTTGATAGAAGGTGCGGTTGCCTATGCACAATGCACTGGAAAGGACAAATTTCTAAAGATTATGTGCCGTATGGCAGATCATATCTATGACAGATTTATTGGAAAGGGAGAGGAAGGGTATCCAGGGCACCCAGAGATTGAGCTTGCACTAATGAAATTATTTCATCATACCCAGGAGAATCAATATAAGGAACTGGCGGAATATTTTGTAAATGTCAGGGGAGTAGACAGCGATTTTTTCATCAAGGAAAGCGAAAAATTCCCATGGACTGTTTGGGGTAACAATAGCAAGGACAAAGAGTATACACAGAACCATATGCCGGTCAGATTGCAGACAGAAGCAGTAGGACATGCAGTCAGGGCTGTTTATCTCTATACGGGAATGGCAGACGTGGCAGTTGAAACAGGCGATGAAACACTGATTCAGGCCTGCAAGACTCTGTGGGAAAATATAACGCAGAAAAGAATGTATGTAACTGGCGGGATTGGATCTGCTTATGAAGGGGAAGCCTTTACGAAGGATTATCATTTGCCAAATGACACAGCTTACGCAGAAACCTGTGCGTCAATTGGGCTGATTTTTTTTGCAAGAAAAATGATAGATCTTGAGAAGAATTCCATCTACGCGGATGAAATGGAAAGAGCACTGTATAATTGTGTCTTAGCTGGTATGCAGCTGGATGGAACCAAGTTTTTCTATGTCAATCCATTAGAAGTGATTCCTGGAATTTCGGGGCAAGCCAAAACACATATGCATGCCTTGCCAGAGAGACCAAAATGGTTTGCATGTGCATGCTGTCCACCTAATGTTGCAAGGTTATTATCTTCTATTGGAAGGTATGCATGGAGTGAGGAAGGACGTCTTGTGTATTCTCATCTTTACCTGGCGGGCACACTTGAACTTAAGGGAGAGATTGGAGGCTCTATCAAGGTTACAACAGAGTATCCTTATGATCATCAGGTTAAGTATACTTTTTTGCCGGCTGAACAGGAGATGGATATGACATTGTGTATCAGAATTCCAGCCTGGAGTGATCATACACAGATAAGTCTGAATCAGAAGAACGTGGAATGTGAAATAAAAGAGGGATATGCTTATATCAGACATTGTTTTCAGGCTGAGGATGAACTAATTGTAACGTTCCAGATGGAAGTGAAACGTATTTATCCATCTGCAAAAATTGCGTCCGATTCTGGGAAAGTGGCATTTTCCAGAGGTCCACTCATTTATTGTGCAGAAGGAATTGATCATGATGGAGACGTTTTGGGATTAAGAATAGGGAAAAACACAAAATGGCAGGAAATAGCGTCTGATGAACTTAGGGGTATCGTCAAAATAAAAGGGGATGGATATCGCGTTTTGGATACTGAAAGGTTGTATTCTGATACCAAACCACAGATTAGCCCACAGGAGGTTACACTGATCCCATATTATGCATGGGGCAACAGAGGACTAAATCAGATGAGGGTTTGGCTGCCTGAGATAGAATAACGGTAGATGAAATTTGCACATATAGTTTATCCACTCCCTGTGAGAATTGCGGTTCAAGCCACTTTTACAGGGAGTTTTTTTATTGTCCCCATATAGTTGACATATCAACTATATAACTCTATAATCTATTATGTTAAAAATAAATAGGGAAAGGAGTTATATATAAAGTGAATGTGAAGAACGATAAAATTTACAAAGAATATAAAATAGCCAGAATTCTGAATTATATCGTAAATCGAAATAGAAATAATATTACCAATGACTTGAAACACGAAAACCTGACCCATGCGGAAGCTCGAATTATTTTGATTTTAAGTCATCAAGGCTGCTTGACGCAGGATGAGCTTGCGCAAATTATGTATATAGACAAAAGTGCAGTGACAAGAATACTTCAGAAAATGATGGATAAGGAATTTGTGTCAAAAAGACGAGAGAAAAAGGACAGGCGTTTTCAATATATTGAACTGACAGAGAAGGGGACTCAGATGAAGGAGAGTGTTATGCGTGTATTTGATGAGCACAATAATCAGATGATGCATGGAATTTCAGAAGAGGAAGAGATAGAGCTTAGAACTGTATTAGAGAAAATTGGACAAAATATTGGAGGTAGTGATGAATTCAAATAAAATGGAAGAGAAAAAAATATTACCGCTTCTATTGGAATTTAGTATTCCGGCAATCATAGGAATGCTTGTGAATGCAATCTACAATATTGTAGATAGGATCTTTATCGGAAATGTGCCAGAATTAGGATCACTTGGACTTGCTGGTATTACAGTCAGTTATCCCGTCACCCTGATTGTAATGGCGGTCAGTCTGATGATTGGGGTTGGTGGGGCTACAAGATTCTCGATTTCACTAGGAGAAAAAAGAGAAGACAAAGCAGGTCAATACATGGGGAATGCACTGGCTTTAACGATGATTCTTGGACTACTTGTTATGGTGACTGGAAATCTGTTTATGGAACCTCTTTTAAAAATGTTAGGCGCAAGTGAAGCAGTGTATCCTTATGCTTCCAGTTATCTTCGAATTATTCTTTATGGGTGTGTGTTCCAGTGCGTTGCCATGGCGGGAAATAATTTTTCGAGAGCACAGGGCAATCCCAAAAATGCAATGATCAGCCAGTTAATTGGTGCAGGCTTTAATATTGTATTTGATTATATTCTAATTATCAAAATGGGAATGGGGATGCAGGGAGCGGCGCTTGCAACAATTGGTGGACAGTTGCTTAGCGCAATCTGGCAGTTGGCATTTTTATTTGGGAAGCGTTCTGTGATCAGGCTTAATCTGGAACTGATGAAATTAAAATTTGCATATTCGATCGAGATTATCAGAACTGGAATTCCGGTATTTTTACTACAGATTTCAAATAGCCTACTTAATATTATCCTAAATGCGATGCTCGGAAAGTTAGGAGGAGATGTTGCGCTTTCAACGATTGGAATTGTGACGAGTGTTCAGACACTGATTTTAATGCCTATCACGGGAATCATGCAGGGACAACAACCATTAATTTCTTATAATTATGGTGCTCGAAATATACCAAGAATCAAAGAAACATTAAAATACTCTGTAATTGGAGCAAGTATGATTGCAATGATCGGGTTTATTGGGGTGCAGTTTTTTCCACGAAATATTGTATTACTCTTTAATCAGGAGAGTGCCGTAGTAGCAATGGGAAAAGATGCACTCAGAATCTGGTTTATAGCGCTTCCCGTTATTGGGATGCAGATTATGTGTGCTAATTTTTTCCAATGTATTGGTATGATTAAAATGGCAAGTTTTCTGACACTGCTGAGGCAGATTATTTTACTCATTCCACTTATGCTGATTTTAGGAAATCTGTTTGGGCTGTATGGCCTGTTTTTTTCTGTTCCAATCGCAGATTTTCTATCTTTTATCATAACAATGTTGCTCAACCAATTGCAACTTCGAAAAATGAATTAAAGTTGGCAGAAGATACGCGAAAGAAGGAGATTCTAGGTGAAAAAACAAAATATCCTAAAACAAAAAGAAGATTTCCATGATCGAACTGGAAATCTTCTTTTTGTTTAGAATGAGGCCTCCTGACATCATTGAAATAGTTTATCTTTTGATGCAAGTACAGAACGCACAAACTTGAACATGATTGGAATATAAGTTGCAAGAAAAACCAGTGAAGTTATAATGAAAACAGGTTTTTTCTTTTGCTTTGGAACCAGGGTTCCGATTACAATTCCAAGTGAGCAGAGACATGTTTTCAGTAACGCCATATCTTTCCAGTCACATTCTTTGACATATTCATCTGCATAATGAAATAAGTCCTTTATTTCAATACCCATTCCTTTCACTTCCCTTCTTTTTTATACTTTATTATATCACGTATTGCAGCGCTAAACTAGAAATAATTGACAAAAGAAAGTAAATAAATGAGTTGATGCTATAATTAATAAAAATGAGATTAAAAATAGTTATTACAAAAATATAATTCTTATTTTACACAAATAATACATAGAATTATCTTTGGATTGATAGTTGCCTGGTGCATCTGCTGATATGATAAGAAAAAAGGAGGTGTGATTATGAGTAGAATCTATCATGTTTCGTCAAAGATTGCAGCATTTATCAGGATAAGGGAAGAATTACTATTTCTGGTTTTTAATTGTATTTTCTGGTGTTTGATTGGAATTATAGTAGGAACATTCCTATGGCTTGTCAGAATGAGTCCAGAGGGGTTACTGGTTTCTTATAGTGTGAGTGTTAGTTCTCTAACAACCTTGTTGTTTGGATATCTAGGTGGAATGTTACAAATTGCGAGACAAAATTAAATCATCGAAAGGAAACCAATGCAAAAAACTTATGTGATTGATACCAATATCCTGATTCAGTCTCCAGATGCGTTTGAAAGTTTCGAAGAAAACAATATCGTACTACCAATTGTGGTGTTAGAAGAACTGGATGGTATTAAAAATGCCGAAGGGGAAAAGGGAGCTAACGCCAGAGCTGCAATTAGAAAGCTTGAAGTTTATCGAAATAAAGGAAATATTGTAGAGGGCGTTTCGCTAAATAATGGAGGAACACTTCGACTAGAAATTAATTGCAACCATGTGTCTTTACCAGAAAGTTTTCCGGAACAGAAGTCTGATAACAGAATTCTGAAAATATGTAAGGAGCTACAGAAAAAAGGGGAAAATCCGATTCTGGTGACAAAAGATATTTTGTTAAGAGTGAAGGCACAGATTCTTGGATTGCCAGCGGAAGACTTTACAACGGAACAGGTGCCAAGTGAACCGGAACAATATGCAGGACGTCTTGAGGTATATGTTGCAGAAGAGGTTTTTAAAGATTTTAAACGCAAAGGAATTAATATAGAAGATGTTTATGTGTTAGATAAAGATGGAAATTGTAAAGAACCACAATTGACAATCAATGAATTTGTAATTTTAAAGGCAGACCAATCTGTCAAGAAAACCCAGTTAGGAAGATTTGATGGAGAAAAAATCGTTCCCCTTATTTATAAGAAATCAAGACCATATGGGGTGACGCCAAGAAATGCAGGACAATATTTTTTACAGGAAGCGTTAATGGAAGATGCCGAAAAAGTGCCTCTTGTCATTGTCAAAGGAATGGCAGGAACTGCCAAAACATTTTATGCGATTGCGGTTGGACTTGAAAAGACAATTAATAGCCAAAAACCGGAATACCGGAAAATATTAATTACCAGACCGAATGTTCAATTCGATGCAGATATTGGATTTCTTCCGGGATCAGAGCAGGATAAAATATCACCTTTGATCAGGCCGGTTATTGATAATCTTGAACAGTTGATTGACTCCAATGAAGAAGAACGATATTAGAATGAAAAAGAGCTGAAGGGAAAAATTGACGAAATATTCGACAGAGGAATTATTGTTGCAGAGGCAATGAATTTTATCAGAGGAAGATCTTTTGTCAACACCTATCTGATGATAGATGAAGCGCAGAACATGACGCCAAAGCAGGTCAAAGGAATCATCACAAGAGCAGGAAAAGGAACGAAAGTAATTTTACTTGGTGATCCCAATCAGATTGATACCGCTTTTTTAGATGAGAGAACAAATGGATTATGTTACGCATCTGAACGAATGAAGGGGAGTAGCCATTGCTACCAGATTACCCTTTCAGCGCAGGAATGTGAGAGATCTCTCCTTGCACTTGACGCCATAAAAAGACTTTGAAAAAGACAGCTAAATAGATGCTTAAAGATTGACTTTCGTATAGGGAAAGGCTATAGTAATGTGTAGCATATTAACCATGATACGGAGGTCTTTTTTTGCTTATGAATGAAATAAAACAGTTTAAAAAAACCATATTATTTACCATTCTGATTGCAATTTCTTTTTATTTTCTGTTATTAAATCTATCGTTTGTCTTAGGAACGATATCTTATTTATTTTCTGTAATCTATCCATTTTTGTTCGGAGCAGCGATTGCTTTTATCCTGAATATTCCTATGAAAACATTTGAAAAAAAATTAAAGATGAAACGAATTCTGGCATTTTTGTTAACCCTGATTTGCTTTGTGGTGGTTGTTTTTCTGGTTTTATTTCTTGTGATACCAGAGTTGATTAGTACAATAAATGTGTTGATTGTGCAGATTCCAAAAGCATTTTATTCAATTCAGGAAATGGTAGAACAATATGAGGAACAATTACCTGCCTTTGTAGAAGTGACTGAAAGTCTAAATATTAACTGGAGCAAACTATCGGAAGAGGTCGTTGCATTTATCCAGAGTGTTGGATCAGGAGTATTGAATTCGACATTTTCTATTGTGAGTGGAATTACAAGCGCAGTGATCACTTTTTTTGTCGGTTTCACTTTTTCGATTTATGTCCTTTTCCAAAAAGAAAAGCTTGCGATCCAGATGAAAAAAATATTATATGCATTTTGTCCGCTTACTATTTCCGACAGAATTCTTAAGGTTACAACCCTCACAAGACAGACCTTTGAACATTTTTTATCGGGACAATGCGTTGAAGCAATTATCTTAGGGAGCCTTTTCTTTCTTACGATGTCTATTTTCAGACTTCCATATGCTTTATTAGTCGGTGTTGCGATTGCTGTAACAGCATTAATCCCTGTATTCGGTGCATTTATTGGGCTGTTGATTGGCACTTTTTTAATTGTTATGGTAAATCCAATGCAAGCACTTGGCTTTGTGATTTTATTTTTAGTACTTCAGCAGTTGGAAGGAAATTTGATTTATCCGTATGTTGTTGGAGGGAGTGTTGGACTTCCGTCCATCTGGGTGTTGGCAGCAGTGACCATAGGTGGAAAGCTATTTGGAATCATAGGAATGTTCTTGTTTATCCCAATTTGTTCTGTTTTCTACATTCTGTTTCGAGAACATGTCTTACAGAGAATTAAGCAAAAAGAGATTCCGGAAGTGAAATGGGAAGCGGATGAATCATAAAAAAATCTTTTAAAACCATAAGGCTTTGTGTTACAATAGACTAAAGTTATGCCAGAGAGGAAAACGAAATGTCTGGAGAAAGAAACAGGACTGATACGCGAAAGAAGCGTGTTCGATTCTTGAAAAGACTAATCCTGCTCTTGACGGCCCTAGCAATTTTAATTCCAACCATTTTGGTGTTTTACCTTTTGATAAAAGTTAAAGTATTAGAAGAACAGGTTTCAATTTTGCAACAGACACTACAGGCTGGAGCAGAAACAATACAAGAGACAGGTCAGACAGATGATGCAAATGTGATAAAAGAGACAGAGCACTTTGTGGAAGCGGAGTCGACTGAAGCGGTAGCTACTTCACAGGAAGATACGAAGTCTGTGATGGAAAGTCAAGAAACGGGGCCAGTTCGGGAAATTTATTTAACCTTTGATGACGGACCAAGTAAGAATACAGCACGAATCTTAGATATTCTGAAGAAGTACCAGGTAAAGGCGACATTTTTTGTGGTTGGAAAAGAAGATGACGCGTCTATTCTGTTATATAAAAGGATTGTGAATGAGGGACATACCCTTGGAATGCATTCCTACAGTCATGATTATAATGAAATCTATGCGTCGAAAGAAAACTATATTACAGACCTGACTAAGCTTAGAGACTATTTATATGAGGTGACAGGGGTAAGAAGCCAGTATGTCAGATTTCCCGGTGGAAGTAGTAACCAGGTAAGTAAAGTTGAAATGAAGGAATTAATCAAGTATTTAGCAGAAGAAGAACTGGTCTACTATGATTGGAATCTTTCAAGCAAAGATGCAGATCAGAGAAATAGTAAGGCAGACACAATTCAAAACAATTGCCTGTCACAAATTGAAGATTATAGCAAAGAAGTAATCCTGTTATTTCATGATGGTCCGGATAAAGAGGCGACGGCAGAGGCTCTGCCAGGGATCATAGAGGGGATTTTGAAACTGGAAGACACTAAGTTGATGGCAATCACACAGGATACACAACCGGTTCAGCATGTTATAGCAAATTAATCATCACGGAGGGTAGTAAAATGGGATTTTTTCAGGACTTAAAAGAAGACTTATCGCAGGCAGTCACCGAACTAATGGAGGATGATGCAACAAAATTATCCGAAGAAGATGCAGAGCAGGTTTTGCCAGAGGAATTACCAATGACTGATTCACAGATGGGCGATGAAGACCTTGCACTGGAAGAAGAAGTAGATAGAAATCTAGAGAATGAAATTGCAGATTTCTTAAAATCGCAGGAAAGCCTGGCGGAGACAGGACAAGAGCAAAGCGAAGAGGATACAGACTTGAAAACAGAAGTGAATACAGAAACAGACACAGAATTGCCAACGGATAAGAACATAAATGAGGATACCAAGGATGCGGCAGAAGATGCAAATCTAGATTTTCTACCAGAAGATCAGGCGTATCTTGATGCAATCCCTAACATAAATATACAGGAAAAGGTAGAGAAGACGATGGTTGATGAATTTAACAATGAAGAAATACTCGATGAAACAGCAGTCATTACAAAAGGAATGGAAATCAAAGGAAATATCAAATCAAGAGGTTCTATGGATATTATTGGAACCATAGAAGGAGACATTGATATTCTTGGCAAGTTAAATATTACTGGAACAATCAAGGGAAATTCAAAAGCCTCTGAGGTATTTGCCGATGCAGCAAAAATCGTTGGAGAAATCAGAACAGAGGGTTCTGTAAAAATCGGGTCCAGTTCTGTCATCATTGGCAATATTACTGCAACTTCAGCTGTGATAGCAGGTGCGGTAAAGGGAGATATTGATGTTAGGGGACCAGTTATTCTGGATACTTCGGCAATTGTAATGGGTAATATCAAATCGAAATCAGTGCAGATCAACAATGGTGCAGTGATTGAAGGTTTATGTTCACAGTGCTATGCTGATGTGAACCCTGTTAATTTTTTTGATGATATAAAATAATAGCTGGAGGATAGGTTGAAAAGTACTTTTTCAACTTGATTTTATACCTGCGAGCAAGTCGCAGGCAGGAAGGATAGAATGAAAAGAGTTTTATTAAAGCTGAGTGGAGAAGCACTCGCCGGAGAAAAAAAGGCGGGTTTTGATGATGATACAATAAAAGCCGTGGCATTGCAGGTGAAGGAACTTGTGGATGATGGAGTACAGGTTGGCGTTGTGATTGGTGGCGGTAATTTCTGGAGGGGCCGATCCAGTGAGAATATTGACAGAACTAAGGCTGACCAGATTGGAATGCTTGCTACGATTATGAACTGCATCTATGTGTCGGAACTGTTTCGTAGTGTTGGAATGCAGACCAATGTACTGACGCCGTTTGAATGTGGTTCTTTTACCAAACTATTTTCAAAAGACAGAGCAAATAAATATTTCGCTAAGGGAATGGTTGTTTTTTTTGCAGGAGGAACCGGACATCCTTTTTTCTCAACAGATACGGGTGTCGTTCTGAGAGCAATTGAGGTGGATGCAGACTTGATTTTACTTGCAAAAGCAGTGGACGGGGTCTACAGTGATGACCCTAGAATCAATAAAAGTGCCACAAAATACGAAGAGATCTCGATTGCAGAAGTAATTGAAAAGAATCTGCAGGTTATGGATATGACGGCTTCTATTCTGGCAAGGGATAATAAAATGCCAATGTGGGTGTTTGGACTAAATAAAGAGAACAGTATCGTTAATACAATGAAGGGTGAATTTTCAGGCACGAAAGTGACTGTTTAAAAGGAGGATAAAGATGGACGCAAGATTACAACCTTATCAGGAAAAAATGGAAAAAGCATTTGAACATTTACAACATGAATATATGACAATAAGAGCAGGCCGGGCAAATCCACATTTGCTGGATAAATTAAAAGTGGATTATTACGGAACGCCAACCCCAATTCAGCAGGTAGGGAATATCACAGTGCCAGAAGCGAGAATCATTCAGATTGCACCATGGGAGAAGAGCCTGATTAAAGAAATCTCGAAGGCAATTATGGCATCCGATATAGGAATTACACCATCTGATGATGGACATCTGATCAGATTGATATTTCCAGAACTCACAGAAGACAGAAGAAAAGAACTTGTCAAAGAGATCAAGAAAAAAGGGGAAGATGCCAAAATAGCAGTTCGCAATATCAGACGTGATGGAAATGATGCCTTTAAAAAACTGGCAAAGAGTGAAGTTTCAGAGGATGAAATCAAAGAATTAGAAGAAAACATTCAAAAAATGACTGATAAATTTATCAAAGAAATTGACCAACGTGTAGAAGAAAAATCAAAAGAGATTCTGACTGTTTAATAATAAGGGGGCTGACGATTTTCCTGTCTAGTCCCTTTCATTCTTGTAAGTAGATTGTGCCTGCGTCCCAAGGTTTGCGGGTTTAAAGAAGGGAATGGTTGCTATTATGAAGATTCCAAATCATGTTGCCATTATTTTAGATGGAAATGGAAGATGGGCAAAAAGCAAAGGGATGCCGCGTAATTATGGGCATATACAGGGTGCGAAAAACCTTGAGGTCATTATTGAAGAAGCACATAATATTGGGATTCGATATCTGACAGTCTATGCATTTTCGACAGAGAACTGGAGCAGGCCCAAAGAAGAAGTGGATGCGTTGATGAAACTCCTTCGGAATTATATGAAGACTTGTCTAAAGACAGCTTCTAAGAACCGGATGTCAGTCAGGGTGATTGGAGATAAGAGTGCACTTGATGAAGACATTCAAAAGCGCATTGAAGAGTTAGAGCGTGCAACCAAAGACTATGAGGGAATTCATCTGCAGATTGCGATTAACTATGGTGGACGCGATGAAATCAAGAGATCTGTTCAAAAAATTGCAAAAAAAGTAGCCGATGGAATACTTAAAGTGGAGGATATCTCAGAGAAACTAATCTCTAATGAACTAGATACCTGTCAGATTCCAGATCCGGATCTATTAATTAGAACATGCAATGAATTAAGGATTTCTAATTTTCTGCTATGGCAATTGGCATATGCCGAACTTTATTTTACCGAAGTTGCCTGGCCGGACTTTACCAAAGATGAACTGAAAAAGGCACTTGAAGCGTATCATACCAGAAAAAGAAAGTTTGGCGCGATAGAGGAGGAGTAACATGTTTTCGAAAAGGCTGTTTAGCAGTATTGTACTTGTAATTCTTGCATTTGCAGTAATTTTGCCTGGAAACTATGTGCTCGGAATTGCACTCCTTGGGATATCGATTGTTGCATTTCATGAGCTTATAAATGCATATGAGAAAAATGAGAATAAAATAAATGGTCTCTTAAAAATCACGGGATTATCTGGAACCATTTTGTATTATTTATTTCTAATATTTGAGTTTGATCTGATCTGGCTGGCCTTTATTGTTGTGATGACGTTTCTGTCGTTGATGGCCGTTTATGTTTTTTTGTTTCCACGCTACCGTGTGGAAGAAGTGCTTCATACATTGTTTTCTTTTTTTTATGCACCGGTGTTACTTTCATTTTTGTATCTGACAAGACAAATGCAATATGGTGAATTTATTGTCTGGATGATTTTTATCAGTTCCTGGATTTGCGACACCTGTGCCTATATCACAGGGATGCTGTTTGGAAAACATAAGCTTGCACCCATACTAAGTCCTAAAAAGTCTGTAGAAGGAGCAATCGGCGGGATTGCTGGTTCAGCATTGGTTGGAGCGTTGTTTGGTTTTTTTATAGAACCAATTATGGGGTTTGATGGCATCGCAGTAATTTTTGCAGTAATTGGTGCATGCGGAGCAATAATTTCGCAAATTGGTGATCTTGCAGCGTCTGCAATTAAAAGAAATTATGAGTTAAAAGATTATGGAAAGCTGATTCCAGGGCATGGAGGAATTATGGATCGATTTGATTCCGTTATATTTGCAGCACCTATTATTTATTTTCTGGCAGTCTTTTTCATTCAGCATGCGAGCTCGCTTTAATGCGTCGGAAATAGATAACATACAGTAGGATAGAGAAAGGTAGTGAAATGAAAGTAATAGCAGTTTTAGGCTCGACAGGGTCAATTGGGACACAAACGCTTGAAATCGTGAGACAGAATCAGGACATTCAGGTCGTAGGTCTTTCGGCGGGTGGAAATCTTGTATTACTAGAAGAACAAATCAGAGAATTCAGACCCAGGCTTGCTTCTGTCTGGCTAGAAGAAGATGCAATAGAACTGAGACAGAGAACGAAAGATTTGAACATAGAGATTCTATCCGGGATGGATGGACTCATAGAGATTGCAACGATGTCAGAAAGTAGTCTTTTGGTAACCGCAATCGTAGGCATGATTGGAATCAGACCAACTATTGCCGCAATTGAAGCGGGAAAGACCATTGCACTTGCAAATAAGGAAACGCTCGTAACGGCAGGGCATCTGATTATGCCACTTGCAAAAGAAAAGAATGTAAAAATTTATCCTGTAGATAGTGAGCATAGTGCGATTTTTCAATCCTTGAACGGGGAGAATCCTAAGGAAATAGAAAAGATTATAATAACGGCATCAGGGGGACCTTTTAGAGGGAAGCGAAAAGAAGAGTTGTTGCACGTGAAGGCTGAAGACGCATTGAAACATCCAAACTGGTCCATGGGAAGAAAAATAACAATCGATTCAGCAACGTTAATCAACAAAGGGCTTGAGGTGATAGAAGCAAAATGGCTTTTTGATGTCACCTTAGATCAGATTGAAGTGGTTGTACAGCCACAGAGCATCATTCATTCTATGGTACAGTTTGTCGATGGGGGAATTATAGCCCAACTCGGCACACCAGATATGAAGTTACCAATTCAATATGCGCTTTATTATCCAGAGAGAAAACATCTTGGTGGAAAACGGGTTGACTTTTTTGAACTTTCAAAGATTACGTTTGAAAAACCAGATACACATACCTTCAGGGGTCTTGAACTTGCCTATAGAGCCATTTCGGAAGGTGGCTCTATGCCGACAATCTTAAATGCAGCAAATGAGAGAGCGGTTGCTTTATTCTTGGACAATAAAATTAAATTCCTAGAGATTGCGGAAGTAATTGAAGAAGCAATGGATGCACACCAACGAATCGAGAAACCAAGTGTTGCCCAGATTCTTGAGGCGGAGCAGGAAGCCTACGAACTAATTGCGTCGAGATATCCTAGCGTAGTCTGATTCTGAGTTACAAGACAATAAGCGGGCCTTAATTGTAATTAATTTTTTGAAAACAAAACAGAGTACCAGTTATCATCGTTTAGACAGGAGGAACATTTTGTCAATTGTAGTATTTATTCTTATATTTAGTGTTGTTGTATTTTCTCATGAGCTTGGACACTTTTTGCTTGCAAGAAGAGGTGGAATAAAAGTAAATGAGTTTACGATTGGAATGGGACCAGTTATATGGAAAAGGCAGGGGAAAATCTGTGTTTATTCCTTGCGATTATTTCCGATTGGTGGTGCCTGTATGTTTGAAGGCGAAGATGGTAAGACCACTGATGTAGAAAAGAAAAACGAAATGCTCATAGAAAAAACACCGGTAGAGTCAGTAGAAATGAAAGATGCCAAGAATGGTAATTTTCAGGATGCCAGTGTCTGGGTCAGAATTTCGACGGTTGTAGCAGGACCATTGTTTAATTTATTGCTTGCCTTTTTATTATCATTGATTCTGGTAGGCTTTAGTGGAACGGATCTTCCGGTTGTGACCGATGTCATGGAGGGGTTCCCGGCACAGGAAGCAGGTGTTTTGCCAGGTGATCGGATTATTTCTATGAATAACCAGAGAATTCATCTTTATAGAGAAGTGAGTTTGATTTCCTATGCAAATAGAGGCGAGGAAATCGAAATTGTATATTCAAGAAATGGAGAAGAGAGGCAGACCGTCATCACACCAAAACTGGACAGTGAAACAGGCAGGTATTATATAGGATTCATGGGAGCTGGTGAATTTGTAAAATGCAACCCAATTGAAACAATCCAATATAGTTTTTATGAAGTAAGATACTGGCTGATTTCGACTGTGAAGAGCCTTGGAATGCTTGTGGAAGGAAAAGTAAGTACTTCCGAGATGGCAGGACCGGTAGGAATTGCACAGGTAATCGATACAGCAATTGATGAAACAGCGCCTTATGGTTTGGGAACAGTAATGCTAACCATTCTGAATATTGCTATTTTACTAAGTGTCAACCTGGGAGTCATCAATTTAATGCCATTACCTGCACTCGACGGGGGCAGACTTGTATTTATGCTGATTGAATTGGTGAGAGGAAAACCGGTTCCACCTGAAAAAGAAGGAATTGTGCATTTGATCGGATTTGTAGCGCTTATGCTCCTCATGGTATTTGTGCTTTATAATGATATTGCTAGAATTTTTGGCTAAGGTTAGGTTTCGAAGCTTTCATTCCATCTCTTTGGAATGAAAGCTTTTTCTGTCTATTCTGCCAATTGTTATTTTGTAACTTTACTTTTATAATAATAGAATCAATTACTTATCTTTTTTTCTTTATCGTATCTTGGATCATTTCGATCACCAATCTCTTTTGGCAGGAATAGAATCAGTTTGAAAACGTTACCATTGCTAATTTGACAAGTATTTTGCAGTAGTATTAATTTTTTTGTGCATAAGCACGCAGACAGGAAGACAGGAATATAGGAAGATAGATGAAGACTGCATATTTTTGGGAGCAAGATCAGTGTTTTAGACACCGGGATACCTTGTGTATCTACCGTGTGATTACGCCAAGGGGCAAAGTGGGACTTGCAATGCTCTGTGCTGTGAAGAATCAGTTCTATCAGGAGGGGCGAGCGATTCATGAACAGACGGGTGAGTTGTGTGAGGATATCATTTGCTGGTTCTACCACGACTTAATGGAACTGGTGAAGAAGGGACGAAGTCGTAATTGCATTAAAAATTCCTGCCTAAGAGCAATATCCCATTCCTTCTCCATGATAGAAGAGAGGACTGGATTTGGAAGAAACAAGTTCTCGCTTGTTTTGTTACTTAGCATCGGGAAAAGACTGATTCTCATAAAACAAGGGGAAGGAACTATTTTAATCACAAAGTATCATAGGAACAGGGTATTATTTAAGCGTTTTAATAATAATGAAATAACGGTTTTATATCAAAGCTGGAAGCAAGATACAAAAGTAATTATGGCAGGATTTCCTGTGAACCGCTTTTTGACAAAAGAAGAGAGGAATGCAGTGGTAAATGATAAGACCTTTGCCAAGATGCAAAAAAATGAAAAAATTCTAAAGGAAGTTGGGATGCGGGCAAAGATAAGAGGATGTAAAACTAGTATTTCAATGATTGGATTACTGGAAGAATAAGGAGAAAACTGTGAACTATTCTATCAGAGAACTACTTGGTTCGGGCGGAAGCGGAGCAGTCTATAAAATCTGGGATTACAATTTAGAACGATATTGTGCCATGAAACAAATCAAGGGACAATGTAAGGAGGAAGCAATGTGCTTAAATGAACTCGATCACATTATGCTTCCTAAAGTGATTTGTGCAGAGTATGAAAATGGAAACACCATAATTATAATGGAATATATTGAAGGGATTACTATGACACAGTATCTAGAAGAGAAGGGTTCTTTGAGCCAGGAGAAAGCAGTCAGCTATCTGCTGTCAATTTTAGAAGTATTGGAATATCTTCACCAACAGCGACCTTCACTTGTCTTTGGCGACCTGAAAACAGATAATATCATGGTGAAACCAGATGGTAGTTTGAAGCTGATTGATTTTGGAACAATGGAAATCTCAAAGGAGTACCGCAAAAGAGATGAGGGGAAAAGATATGCAACACGTGGCTTTGCATCACCAGAAGTCTATGATAGAGATCAGGAGATAGATTGCAGAAGTGATATTTATTCAGCCGGGGCAGTTTTATTTTTTATGCTAACAGGAATTGATCCATCAAAACCACCTTTTGCAATCATGAAGATCACGAAGTGTAATCCCTGTCTTTCAAAAAAAATAGAAAAAATAGTCGAAAAAAGCACACATCGAGATAGGGATGAGAGACACCAGACCTGTGCTGAGTTGAAACGAGAGCTTGAAGGATATGAAAGATCTGATAAGAAATCAAAAAGAGTCATGTTAGTAACAGATTTTTCATATGGATGTCTTATTGTTTATACAATCAATTTAATCATCAGAGGCATGTTTTATCTTGAAAAGGGAAACTTTGAAATTGCACTTTCCTCTCTTCTCAAAGGTGTGGGTCTGATTTTTTTTGCTGTTATTTTAAAAAAAATAGTTCAACTGGGTACGTATAACGCTTTCCCGGTGAAAACTGTAAAAAGTCTGTTTTTGACAGAGAAGGAAGGGTGTGGAATTCTAGATAACCACTATCCTTGACACTAAAAATTGCCTATGATAGACTTAAAAAAGAAATCATATGATAACGAAAAAAAGAGAAAAAAACAGTGAACAAAAAAATGAAAAAATAAAAATCATTAGAAATCATACACACAAACAAAATGAATGAATATAACACGTAACTTCGTGTAGATGGGATGCAAAATGTATAGAGATAAAACAAAAGTGATAAGAATCGGGAACCAGATTATTGGTGGTGGGAATCGCATTTTGATTCAGTCTATGACCAATACAAGAACCGAAAACGTGAAGGATACAGTGGAACAAATTCACCGATTAGAAGCGGCAGGCTGTGAAATCATCAGGGCGACGGTACCTACGATGGAAGCGGCGTTGGCGATAAAAGAAATTAAAAAAGAAATTACGATACCACTTGTTGCAGACATCCATTTTGACTATAAAATGGCGATTGCGGCGATGGAAAATGGGGCTGATAAAATTAGAATCAATCCAGGTAACATTGGGACGAGAGAAAAAGTAAAATCGGTTGTGGATGTTGCGAGAGGACTTGGCGTCCCAATACGGATTGGTGTAAATAGTGGTTCGCTCGAAAAACACTTGATTGAAAAGTACAAGGGAGTAAGTGCCCAGGGGCTTGTGGAAAGTGCGCTGGATAAAGTTGCACTCGTAGAAGATCTAGGATATGACAATCTGGTAATCAGTATCAAATCTTCAGATGTATTAATGTGTATCAAGGCGCATGAACTATTAGCGGACCAAACAGATTATCCACTGCATATTGGGATTACTGAAGCGGGTACGATTATCAGTGGTAATATCAAATCAGCACTGGGGCTTGGAATTATATTACATCAGGGGATCGGGGATACCATCAGGGTTTCTCTGACTGGAGACCCTGTGGAAGAAATTAAATCTGCAAAGCTTATTTTAAGGACGTTAGGGTTAAGAAAAGGTGGAATTGAAGTGATTTCCTGTCCAACCTGTGGCAGAACGAAAATAGACTTAATCTCTCTTGCCAATCAGGTGGAGAATATGGTTCAGGATATCCCACTGGATCTGAAAGTGGCGGTTATGGGTTGTGTTGTCAATGGTCCTGGAGAAGCAAGAGAAGCAGATATTGGAATTGCAGGGGGCGATGGAGAGGGACTATTAATCAAGCATGGGGAAGTGATTAGAAAAGTTCCGGAGAGTGAACTGTTAGATGTCCTTCGGGAAGAATTGTTAAACTGGAAGTGAGTTAAGATGTCAATGGCAAAAAGTTTTTTTGATGTTTTTCCGCAGTTGAATCTGGAGGGAGAAACGAAAGATTTGTTTTCGGAGGTGATTGTTGAACGAATTTCCGCAACACAAAAAAAAGATTTTGTAAGAATTTATTTGAAAAGTTCTTATTTGATTCCGAAGCACGTCATTTTTCATATTGAGAATGAAATTAAACGTCAATTATTTCCCCAAGTGGGAATTACGATTAAAATTTACGAAAAATATTTACTTTCTTCGCAATACACAATGGAACATCTGTTCCGGGAGTACAGAGAAAGTATTTTATGTGAGTTAAAACAGAACTCTCCCGTGGAGTATCACCTTTTTCGAAAAGCAAAGGCGATATTTGATGGGAATGTGTTGTGTCTAAAAATAGAAGACAACCTATTTGCACAGGGTAAGGCAGAAGAACTGGTCCGGATTCTTGAGAAAATAATGACAGAGCGTTTCGGGTATGAAATGTCTGTTCGGATTGAGTTGATGGAATCTTCCTTGAAAAAGAAAACAGATGAGGAAGAATTAATCATGAATCGCAAGATTTCGGAAATTGTTTCACTGGCAAAGTTTGGTGAACAATCAGAAGAAAGTGAAATGATACAAGGCGAAGACGGACAAGCGTGTAATCGTAATGAAGTAGAAAAGACTGGAAATGCAAAACAGAAGGAGTCAGGACAAACAGGGGCAAGTGCAAGCACTGGTAAAACAGAAGATAAAACAAGTGGAAAGAGTACCTTTTTAGAAAAGAAAAAGAGCCGGGAATGGAACTCAAAGCCAGGATACAGCAAAAGCATGAAAAAATCAGATAATCCAGACGTAATCTATGGGCGGGATTTTGAAGAGGAAGCTATCCTGTTATCGGATATTCATGGTGAAATGGGTGAGGTTGTGATTAAAGGAATGGTTCGAGCCTTTGATCAAAGAGAAATCAAAAATGAAAAGACAATTCTAATTTTTGACATGACAGATTTTACAGATACCATTACCATCAAAATGTTTGCCAGAAATGACCAGGTGGAGGAACTAAAAGAATCCATTAAAAAGGATGCATACCTCAAGCTGAAAGGGATTACACAGGTAGATAAATTCGACGGAGAGTTAACAATTGCTTCTGTAACAGGAATTAAAAAAATTCCCGGTTTTACAACTGAGAGAATGGATCATAGTCTACACAAGAGAGTGGAACTTCATTGCCACACCAAGATGAGTGATATGGATGGTGTATCTGATGCAACATCGATTATTAAAAGAGCTCAAAAATGGGGGATGAAAGCGCTCGCGATTACAGATCATGGTAATGTGCAGGCGTTTCCGGAAGCAAACCATGCACAGGAAAAAGGAGAAGAGATAAAGGTTATTTATGGGATAGAGGCGTATCTGGTAGATGATCTGAAAGGAATTGTGACAAATTGTAAGGAACAAGATCTCAATACGTCTTTTGTTGTGTTTGATATAGAAACCACAGGTTTTTCACCAGTGCAGAATCAAATCATTGAAATTGGTGCAGTGAAAATAGTGGATGGAAAAATGACGGAAAAGTTTTCTTCCTTTGTAAATCCCAAGGTTCCAATTCCTTTTAAAATTGAAAAACTGACGGGGATTAACGATACGATGGTAGTTAACGCACCAATGATTTCGAAAGTATTGCCTGAGTTTTTGGAATTTTCAAAAGATTGTGTTTTAGTTGCGCATAATGCTTCGTTTGATATGAGTTTTGTGCTGGAAAACGCCTCTTTATTGGGAGTGAAAACAGACTATACCTATCTGGATACCGTTGCACTTGCAAGGGTGTTGCTTCCTCATCATGCAAAGTATACACTAGATGCAGTAGCTAAAATTCTGGGCGTTTCTCTTGAGAATCATCATAGGGCAGTAGATGATGCGATGGCAACTGCTGAAATTTTTGAAAAAATGCTTGTTATGTTGAAACGGGATAACATAGATACCTTAGAGCAAATCAATGCACTTGGAGCATCAAGTGTCGAATCGATTAAAAAAATGCCTACCTACCATGCAATTATTCTTGCCCAAAATAATATTGGACGAGTTAATCTGTATACGCTGGTATCAAAATCTCATCTTACCTATTATAATAAGCGACCGAGAATACCAAAAAGTGAGTTTTTAAAGCACAGGGAGGGACTCCTGATTGGGAGTGCCTGTGAAGCGGGAGAGTTATACCGCGCAGTTTTAGAACAAAAATCTGCAACAGATATTAACCGTCTTGCCGCATTTTATGATTATTTTGAAATTCAACCGAGAGCAAATAATGAATTTATGATTGCGTCGGAAAGAGTGGAGTCAATTCATTCGATGGAAGATATTAAAAAAATAAATATGAAAATCGTAAAATTGGGAGAACAGTTTCAAAAGCCCGTTGTAGCAACCTGTGATGTTCATTTTCTGAATCCTGAAGATGAAGTATACCGTAGGATAATCATGGCTGGAAAAGGGTTTAAAGATGCGGATGATCAGGCACCTTTATATTTTAGGACAACGGAAGAAATGCTTGCAGAATTTTCATACCTTGGAAGTGACAAGGCGTTTGAAGTGGTTGTGACGAATACCAATCTGATTGCTGACAGGATTGAGAAGATTTCACCTGTTCGCCCTGATAAGTGTCCACCGGTCATCGAGAACAGTGATGTGACCCTGAAAGAAATCTGTTATAGCCGGGCACATGAAATTTATGGAGAACTACTTCCCAAAATAGTCGAAGACAGACTGGAGAAAGAATTAAACTCCATTATTTCTAACGGATTTGCAGTTATGTATATTATTGCACAAAAGCTGGTGTGGAAGTCGATTGAAGATGGATATCTGGTTGGTTCTAGGGGGTCAGTTGGATCTTCCTTTGTTGCCTTTATGGCGGGAATCACAGAGGTGAATTCACTGAGTCCACATTATTACTGTAAGAGCTGTCATTATAGTGATTTTGATTCAGAAGAAGTAAAAGCATTTACAGGGGGATCTGGATGTGATATGCCAGATCGTAACTGTCCGGTGTGTGGAGAAATGCTTGTAAAAGATGGCTTTGACATTCCGTTTGAGACGTTTCTTGGATTTAAGGGAGATAAAGAACCAGATATTGATCTTAACTTTTCGGGAGAATACCAGAGTAAAGCACATAAATATACAGAAGTTATTTTTGGAACAGGACAGACTTACCGCGCTGGAACGATTGGAACGCTCGCAGATAAAACGGCATTTGGATATGTGAAGAATTACTATGAAGAGCGTGGGATAAGAAAAAGGACTGCAGAGATCAACCGAATTGTTGATGGATGTACAGGCGTTCGTAGAACAACAGGGCAGCATCCGGGTGGAATTATTGTGCTTCCACTTGGAGAAGATATTAATTCGTTTACCCCAATTCAACATCCTGCAAATGATATGAATACGGATATTGTTACAACCCATTTTGACTATCACTCCATTGATCACAATCTATTAAAGTTGGATATACTGGGACACGACGATCCGACGATGATTCGTATGTTGCAGGATTTGACTGGCGTTGATCCGGTAGGCATCCCGTTAGACGATCAAGATGTCATGTCTTTGTTTTCGAGTACAAAAGCCTTGGGAATCGTACCAGATCAAATTAGTGGCTGCCAGCTTGGGGCACTTGGAATTCCAGAATTTGGGACTGATTTTGTTATCCAGATGCTACTTGATACAAAACCAAAGAGCTTCTCGGATTTGGTCAGAATATCTGGATTATCCCATGGTACTGATGTATGGCTTGGAAATGCGCAGACTTTGATTGAAGAAGGAAATGCAACGATTTCCACTGCAATCTGTACCAGAGATGATATTATGATCTACCTAATCAATATGGGGGTGGAGAGCAGTCTGTCATTTACCATTATGGAGAGTGTCAGAAAAGGAAAGGGATTAAAACCAGAATGGGAAGATGCCATGAAGGAGGCAAATGTTCCAGACTGGTATATCTGGTCCTGTAAAAAAATAAAGTATATGTTCCCGAAGGCCCATGCTGCGGCGTATGTCATGATGGCCTACCGCATTGCCTGGTTTAAGATCTACCATCCGCTGGCTT
>CANRNK010000005.1 GCA_947631985.1 uncultured Lachnospiraceae bacterium
TCTACTGAATAAAAGTCTGCATTTCCATTGCTGATATCGGTATCTTCATATCCATCAATTACTTCTGAATCATCAATGATGTGAATCTCCTGTTCGTTGCCTTCTTCCTCAATTCCATACTCGCCCTCCCTACTCTGCTCCGGACTGGTTGTCTCCACATTTGCAAGAGATGTCTCCAAAGTTGAAGTGGGATTGGTTTTCACAAAATTAATAGAAGCAAAGCTACTACTGATTGTAAAAAACAACATCAGACAGGATACAAGCAAAATTCTTTTCGTATTTCCTATTATCATAGCCAGAATTCGATAAATTCCTAAAATACAAGTAACCAAAAAAACAACAGGAATTTTTAAATTCTTGTTTTTTTTGGCTGCTTTTAGTAAACTATGTACAAGCTTATCTTTTAAATGATAATTCATAAGGAAATAAGTCCTTTTCTGCATTCAGAAATCATTGCAATAATTTAGATAAGTATAACATATCTGATGTTTTTAGACTAGATGCATTTTTTTAACTTAACCACAAGAAAGGAAACAGAAATGGCTGGATCAACAATAGGAACTCTTTTCAAAGTAACGACCTGGGGGGAATCCCACGGAGAAGCACTTGGCGTTGTCATTGATGGCTGCCCATCAGGAATTCCACTCTCCGAAAAAGAGATTCAAATCTTTCTGGATAGAAGAAAACCAGGGAAAACAACAATTTCAACACCAAGACAGGAAGATGATAAAGTTGAAATTCTATCTGGTGTCTTTGAAGGAAAAACAACCGGTGCTCCGATTTCCATGTTAGTGCGTAACCAGTCCCAACGTTCAAAAGACTACCAGAATATCGCTGAAAACTATCGTCCAGGTCATGCAGATTATACGTTTGATGTCAAATACGGATTCCGTGATTATCGTGGTGGTGGAAGATCTTCCGGACGCGAGACCATAGGTCGTGTTGCCGCTGGAGCAATTGCCTCAAAGTTATTATCCACACTCGGCATAACCCTGCTTGCCTACACAAAGGCAATTGGCCCCATTGAAATCGACCCCATGAAATTCAACAAAGACTTCATTTCATCCACACCAACCTGTATGCCAGATTCCGATGCTTCTATTGAAGCAGAAAAATATATGCAGCAGTGCATGCGGGAATACGATTCTTCTGGTGGTGTTGTAGAATGCCGGATCAATCATGTTCCAGCAGGTCTTGGAGAACCCGTTTTCGACAAGCTGGATGCATCCCTTGCAAAAGCACTTCTCTCCATCGGTGGAGTGAAAGCATTTGAAATTGGAGACGGCATCAAGGCATCCTTGTCAAGAGGCTCTGAAAACAATGATAATTTTATCGTGAAAGATGAAAAAATAGCAAAAGCAACCAATCATTCTGGTGGCGTTCTTGGTGGAATCAGTGATGGTTCTGAACTTATCGTGAGGGCATTTTTCAAACCAACACCGTCTATTTTTACGACTCAGAAGACAGTGAACCAGCAAGGCGTGGAAACTGAAATCAGAATTGAAGGACGTCACGATCCAGTCATTGTCCCTAGAGCTGTCGTGGTAGTTGAGTCAATGTGTGCAATTACAATCGTTGACCAGCTGTTAATTAATATGACCTCAAAACTTGATTCCATTCAGGCTTTTTATCAAAAATAAAAAAGCTGCCGCAGAAGAACTTTTACCTCTGCGGCAGTTTTTTATTCTATGATTCCTCCGCTAATTTGTGGAAGATAATACAGTTTGGTCTTTCTACCTGAAGTTCTTTTCCGTTCATAACAAGAAGTCCCTTTTCCATATCCACCGCAAAAAATGTCATGGCATTTGCTTCATGATTCAGCGAAACCAAATACTTGTTATTTGGAAACAACGTTGCATCTTTTGGATAATCGCCACTGACAGGCAGACAAAATATTTTTGTTAACATTCCACTTGCCTGATCAATTCTATAAACAATCACGGAATTATCTCCTGCATTTGAGCTCACCAGATACTTGTCATCCGTCGAAAAATTCAGTGCACTTGCAGCAGATCCTCCTGCATGATACTCATTCAGCGTTGATATTGTCTGAATTTTTTCGAATTCAGGATTGTTATTCTGATCTTCATACGTATAGACATCAATACAATTTTTCAGTTCATGAACAATATATAAAAACTTCCCGTTTTTCGAAAATTTCAAGTGTCTTGGAGCTGATTCGATTTCACTATGAATCATATCTACCGATTTCAGGGTTCCTTTTACATGGTCCATCCGATAGACATTGACATGATCCATTCCAAGATCTGCAGCACATAAGTATTTATTATCTCTTGTCATTTTCACGCAACTGACATGTGGGCGGAAATTTCTCTCCGCGATGCTGCCCAGACCTTTGTGAAAAATTTCATCTGTAATTTCTCCTATGCCACCATCTTGCTGAAGACGTAATACTGTAATTTTACCATCATGATACCCTGAGACAAATAAATACCTGTCATTGTAATCGGTTGAGACATAACAGCCTCTCATTCCATTAATCGTGCCCCGATTGATAAATTCCAGATCTCCATTCGCTAATACCTTATAAGCTTCTACGCCAAAATCCGTAATGGAATAGAGATGTTTTTGATTGTGTGAAATTGTAATATAAGAGGAGTTGGTAATCTGAACCTGGTTCTTTTCTTCAAATCTGCCTTTTTCCATATCCACGTCATAGATTTTAATCCCGTGATTGTCACCCATCGTATAGGTTGAAACATACGCAACATACTTTTCTTTTCCCATATTTACGACCTCCAATTTCTGTATAAAATGATAGTATCATATCCTGTCTTTTTTGTTAATCTATTTTTACTTTTTCATTGACTTTCAATTTAAATACAGTATAATAAAAATCAGTGTGCAAGTATAGTATTTGTAAACTTTTTGTTTAAAAACAGGAGGATTCTTCTAAATGAAAATAGGTCAAAAAATAAAAGAACTACGAATCCAAAAGGGACTCACGCAGGAAGAACTTGGCGATCGTGTAGAACTCTCAAAAGGGTTTATTTCTCAATTGGAACGTGACCTGACTTCACCCTCTATTCAGACTCTCGTTGATCTTCTGCAGTGTCTGGGTCTGGACCTGAAAGAATTCTTCAATGACTCAAAAGAAGAACAAATTGTATTTAAGAAAACTGATTATTTTGAGAAAACAGATGAGGCTTTGCAAAATAAAGTAGAATGGATCATTCCAAATGCACAGAAAAATAGCATGGAGCCAATCCGCCTCACCCTACAGCCGGGTGGTTCAACTTATCCTGATGTGCCACATGAGGGCGAAGAATTTGGTTATGTGATTTCAGGAAGTATTACGATTCACATTGGAACGAAAAAATATAACGCAAAAAAAGGTGAATCCTTTTATTTTTCTCCTGGAAGCAGTCATTTTCTCTCTGCTAATTCTAAAACAGGTGCAACCATTATTTGGATTAGCACACCCCCAAGCTTTTAATCTTACATTACGAAAGGTATGGTTATTCCTATGAGCAATAGACTTATTGATTTAGTAAATATCTCCAAATCTTTTGGTTCCAGTTTAATCCTTGATGAAATGAATCTCTATGTACAGGAAAACGAGTTTTTAACGTTACTTGGACCAAGTGGTTGTGGAAAAACAACAACACTTCGTATTATTGGGGGCTTCGAATCTCCAGATCAGGGGAAAGTGTTATTTAACGGTTCCGATATTGCTTCTCTTCCACCTAACAAAAGACAGGTTAACACCGTTTTTCAAAAATATGCTCTTTTTACTCATATGACAATCGCAGAAAATATTGCCTTTGGTTTGAAAATCAAAAATAAAAGCAAAGCTTATATTCAAGACAAAGTAAAATACGCCCTTAAGCTTGTTAATCTTGATGGTTTTGATCATCGTATGCCAGATTCTCTAAGTGGTGGACAGCAACAAAGAATTGCGATTGCACGCGCGATTGTAAACGAACCAAAGGTATTGCTTCTGGATGAACCACTTGGTGCCCTTGATTTAAAACTTCGCCAAGGCATGCAGTATGAACTGATTCGCTTAAAAAACGAACTCGGCATTACCTTTATTTATGTAACACATGATCAAGAAGAGGCGTTGACCATGTCGGATACCATTGTTGTCATGAATCAGGGATATATTCAACAGATTGGCACTCCAGAAACCATCTACAATGAACCGGAAAATGCTTTTGTTGCTGATTTTATTGGAGATAGTAATATTCTTGGGTCTATTATGCTTCGAGATGAACTCGTTGAAATTCTAGGCGTAAAATTTGCCTGTATCGACAAAGGCTTTGGCGAAAACAAACCTGTCGACGTTGTCATTCGTCCAGAAGATGTTGAACTTCTCTCCCCAAATGAAACCAACCTAAATGGAGTCGTTACCCATTTAATCTTTAAGGGAGTTCATTACGAAATGGAAGTTGAAGCCAATGGATTCACCTGGCTGGTTCATTCCACTAAAATGGTTCCTGTAGGTGCTTTTGTTAGCATTGCGGTCGCACCTGGCAACATTCAGATCATGAATAAGCCTGTTTCCGAGGATGAGGAGGCCACTGCAATTGATGAATAAAAAATGGTTGTCTTTTCCTTACCTGTTATGGGCGATTGGCTTTATTATCATTCCTCTTTGTATGGTCTTCTATTACGGTTTTACTGATAGAGACGGTGTTATGACCTTTGAAAATGTTGTTGCAATTTTTTCGCCTGAACACAGAAAGGCTCTTTTTCTTGCTCTTTTACTTTCTCTCATCAGTACGATACTCTGCATTATTCTTGCCTACCCACTTTCTTTAATTCTGGCGAAAATGGGCAATGGTAAAAATAGTTTTCTTGTGATTATCTTTATTCTTCCTATGTGGATGAATTTTTTACTTCGTACCCTTGCATGGCAGACATTGCTCGAGAAAAATGGAGTCATTAACAGTATCCTTACCTATTTACATCTGCCATCTCTTACCATTATCAATACACCTGCAGCGATCATTTTAGGTATGGTATATAACTTTTTACCTTTTATGGTTCTTCCTATTTATAACTCGTTATCTAAAATAGATCCGAATGTTATGAATGCTGCAAGAGATCTTGGTGCAAATGGCTTTCAGGCGTTTTTGAAAATTACACTTCCTTTAAGTATGCCGGGTGTGATTAGTGGAATTACCATGGTTTTTGTACCAGCCCTGACTACTTTCGTAATCAGTACACTTCTTGGTGGCAGTAAAATATTACTAATTGGAAATGTCATTGAACAGGAATTTACACAGGCTAGTAATTGGCATCTCGGAAGCGGACTCTCCGTTGTATTAATGATTTTTATCGTCATCAGCATAGTTGTCTCATCACTATCTGATAAAGATGGGGAAGGAGCTGGATTCTAATGAATAAAATACTTCATAAAATTTACCTTTTCTTAATCTTACTTTTTTTATATGCTCCGATTGCCACATTGGTTGTCTTATCCTTTAATGCAAGTAAAACACGTGCAAAATGGGGCGGATTTACCTTCAAGTGGTACCAGGCGCTCTTTCAAAACGAAGTGATTCTGGAAGCCTTTTATACCACTCTTTTAATTGCGTTACTCTCCGCTCTCTTTGCAACTATCATAGGTACCATTGCAGCAATCGCAATGAATGGCATGAAAAAAGGAAGTAAAGCTGCCTTTATGGCTGTCACAAACATTCCTATGTTGAATGCAGAAATTGTAACCGGAATTTCTCTTATGTTGCTCTTCATAAGTTTTGGGATGCGATTTGGGTTTTCAACTGTTTTATTTGCTCATATTACTTTTAATATTCCTTATGTGATTCTAAGCGTTTTACCACGATTAAAACAGATGAATCCATCTACCTTTGAAGCGGCTCTGGATTTGGGTGCCTCTCCGGTTTATGCATTTTTCAAAGTCATTCTCCCTGATATTTTTCCAGGAATTATATCTGGATTCTTAATGGCTTTTACAATGTCACTCGACGATTTTATTATTACGCATTTCACAAAGGGGCCAGGACTTGATACTCTTTCAACCAAGATTTACACTGAACTCAAAAAAGGTATTAAGCCAGAAATGTATTCTCTTTCAACACTTATTTTTATCACAGTCTTAATTTTGTTATTACTGGTCAACAAAACACCGAAAGATAAAAAAAACAAAAAAGGTTCTTTACAGGAGGAAATTATACTATGAAAAAAGTTCTATTCGCATCCATTTTCACCCTGCTTCTGGCAAGTCTGACCGCTTGTGGAAATAATAGCTCGTCCGAAAACGGGGAAGTAATTGTATACAACTGGGGAGAATACATCGATCCCGATGTCATTGGTCAGTTTGAAGAAGAAACTGGGATTAAAGTCATCTACGATGAATTTGAAACCAATGAAATTATGTATCCCAAGATTGAGGCTGGCGCCTCTGATTATGATGTAGTATGTCCTTCTGACTACATGATACAGAAAATGATAGAAAATGATCTTCTTGCTGAAATTAATTTTGATCAGATGCCAAATGCAGTTGCAAACATTGGAACACAATATTATGAACAATCTAAAAGTTTCGATCCCGAAAACAAGTATTCTGTTCCTTATTGCTGGGGAACCGTCGGTATTTTATATAACAAAACAATGGTTACAACAGAAATTGACAGTTGGTCTGATCTATGGGATGAAAGTTATGCAGATAACATATTAATGCAGGATAGTGTAAGAGATTCCTTTATGGTTGCATTAAAATTAAATGGATTTTCAATGAATTCAACGAATCCGGAAGAACTAGAAATTGCCAAGAATTCTCTGATTGAACAAAAGCCACTCGTTCAGGCTTACGTTATTGATCAGGTCCGGGATAAAATGATTGGAAATGAAGCCGCTCTTGGGGTCATCTATTCAGGTGAAGCAATCTTTACCCAAAGAGAAAATCCAGATCTTGAGTATGTAATTCCAAAAGAAGGTACTAATATCTGGATCGACTCCTGGGTGATTCCAAAAGAGGCAAAGAACAAAGAAAATGCTGAAAAATTCATAGATTTTTTATGTCGTGAAGATATTGCCCTCAAGAACTTTGAGTACATCACTTATTCAACGCCAAACAATGCTGCCAAGGAATTGATTGAGGATGCGGAAATCAAAAATTCTCCAATTGCATTTCCAACTTTGTCCGACTATTCTAATCTTGAAACCTTTGAATATCTTGGTGTGGACGCGGATGAGCTTTATAACCAATTATGGAAAGAATTAAAATCTGAATAATAACAATTTTTGATTAAAAAATCCAAAATGAAAGGATTCCTTTTCATTTTGGATTTCTTTTTATATTTCTAATAGTATTCTATTCAATGAAATCAGCTTATCTGATTCGTTCTGGAAAGCCTACTTTTTTCTGTACTTTTCGAAGTGTTTTTTGCGCATAGTAATTTGCCTTTTCAGCATTTGCCTTAATGATCTGATCAATGTATGCTTTATCAGTAGATAACTCTTTAAATCGCGTCTGAATAGGTAATAAAACGCTAATGACAGATTCTCCTACCGCCGATTTAAAGTCGCCATATCCCTTACCTTCAAATTCAAGTACGGCTTCCTGCGTAGACTTGTCTGTACAGGCACAATAAATGTCAAGCAGATTTCGAATCCCCGGCTGGTCTTCTTCATAAGATACACAAGCCTTGGAGTCTGTTACTGCTCGTTTACATTTTCTCATAATTGTATCCGGATCATCCATAAGGTAAATACTTGCGTTTGTATTTTCATCTGATTTCGACATCTTCTTCTCTGGTTCCTGCAGGCTCATAATTTTAGCGCCAATTTTCCCAAGATACCCTTCTGGTATCGTAAACACCTCTCCATAGATTCCATTAAATCGTTGTGCTACGTCTCTGCAAAGTTCTAAATGTTGCATCTGGTCTTTTCCTACCGGAACCACATCTGCCTGATACAACAAAATGTCTGCTGCCATCAGAACCGGGTAGGTATACAAGCCAGTATTAATATTTTCAGTATGTTTAGATGCCTTATCTTTGAATTGGGTCATTCTGTTTAGTTCTCCCATATAAGCATAACAGTTTAAAATCCATGCAAGTTCTGCATGTGCCGAAACATGGGACTGGTAGTACAGACAGTTTTTTTCAGGATCTAACCCTGCTGCGATATAAAGTGTTAACAGATTACGTGCTCTTTTTCGAAGTTCCGCAGGGTCTTGTCTGACCGTAATGGAATGCATATCTACAACAGAATAAAAACACTCGTATTCATCACATAAAGTCACCCAGTTTTTTAGGGCACCCAGATAATTTCCAAGGGTCAAATCCCCGGTTGCCTGCATTCCACTAAATAATACTTTTTTATTGTCTATCATTTTTGTTTGTCTCCTCCAGGATGTTGTTTTTAATATATCGAAAGGTTTCTTTTTCTCCTTTTTCAGCAAGCATTTGTAGGATTTCTTCTAATAACGCTTTGGTTTCCAGATGGATTGGAACAGAATCTTTTCCGCCCTGATAATAGAAATAAGGATCCTTGTCTGAGTATGCCTCTTTATTATAAATCTTTGAGGCCGCAATCCGATCCAAAAACATTTCTACCACATACCGATTTGGAATCCGAACTGGTACCATTTCTGCTGATCTGGTGCTATAATCGAGCCAGTATTCAAAATGATGTTTGTTTCTTCCTTTGTGATGCAGCCATGCGCTTGAGTACCCGATGTCTTCTCGTTCTGCATTGTTAGGGCTACGGTCTCCCTGGTAATATTTCGCACCAATTCTGAATTCTGCAAGGGAATATTTTGACAAATCGTGTACGAGCCCCTGCCAATACAACCCAACTGCAAAGCAGCTTTTCATGACGATTATTCTATGATATGTGATTGTCTTAAAATGTCTAAAAGGTTTCATATTCTCATCCGTTATTCTTTATTTTTTATTTGACTCATAAAAATCTGAATGCTTCTAGGGGAAACACTGATCGCATCCTCCCACTTTACTGGTAATTCTACCGCCCGTTTTAATCCACTCTTCTCATTGGTATTCTCAATTTCAATCCACTCTAGATAATCTGGTAATCTTGGTAGCGCAAATTGATGCGGAATCCAGTGCATATTGATTGCAACATAAAAAAAGTTATCCTCTTTTCTGTTTTGCATTGCATATTTTCCACAAAACATAATTCCAATATTTCGACTGTGGTTCTCAGTGTCTGGTCTCCATACTTCTTCTCCGTGATAGGAAATATCCGGGAATCCACAGGATAGGGTGTCCATAATCCTGAATTCATCCTGTTTATGCAGAATTGCATGTTGCTTTCTAAGAAGAATTATTCGTTTTGTAAATTCAAAGATCTCCTGGTTGCGACTTACATCACCCCAGTCAAGCCAGGTGATTGCATTATCCTGACAATAGGGATTGTTGTTTCCCTTTTGCGAATTTGCGAATTCATCTCCAGCCAGAATCATGGGCACTCCCTGTGCAAACAGAACAAATACAAGTGCATTTTTCATCTGTTTTATTCTAAGTTCCCTGACCGTTTTTTTTCTGGTAGGTCCTTCCACTCCGCAATTCCAGCTGTAATTATAGGAATTACCATCTCTGTTATTCTCACCATTGTCATCGTTATGTTTTTGATCATAAGATACCAGATCGCATAGGGTAAATCCATTATAGCTCGTTATGTAATTCAAAACCGCTACGTCTGCGGGGTTTTTTCTGGATAAATCGAGAAAACTTGCAACCATATCCTCGTCACCCTTAAGTAGCCGCCTCGCTACTGTCATAAAATCATCCCTAACTACTGCCAGATTTCTCTTATTATGCGAAGATCGCTTCGGAAATGAATTGGGAAGTGTTTGAAAAATCAGTTTTGTATCCTTAAGCAATGCATCCTGAATAATCAGTTCTTGTGGAATCCGTTCTCCAAGTAATACAAATCCATCCACATGATATTCCAGCTTCCAAAACCTTAATACTTCAAGTAAATAGCCAGGTGAGATCTCAGGCGTAAAAAAGAACTGCATAATCAGTTCAATCTTCTCCTGATGGAATCGTTTTACCATATTTTTAAACTCAGATGCTGCAAGCGATGGATTTGACGCATAAGAAGCTTTTGGCGAAAAATAATAACCCATCTGGTATCCCCAGTAATTAACCAGTTTTTCCTGATGCTTTTGTGCCTGCTCTCCTTTTTGTAAGGTTGCTTCCCCTTTATGATAAAAGATGTGCTCCGTACTGTCTTTCTTTTTTGTCTCCAGAAATTCATACGATGGCATCAGAATAAGCCCGGTAATTCCAAGCTCCTTGATATAGTCTGCTTTTTCTATGATTCCTTCATAGGTTCCTTTGCCAGCAACATTGGAAGAAGTATGTTTCGTGAATCCTCTCGGATGCAGTAAATAAAACAGGCTTTCTTCAAAGGGAATCCTGGGTAAGTTATCCTCTTCCCAGTCAAAAAAATCCTCTAAAATCTCTGCCCTAATTTCTTCAGGCAACGCTCCAAATTGCTCATTTCCTGAAATTTTTCTGGCATAGGGATCTACTAGGATCTTATCATCCACATAATAATTGTAGTGCAATCCCTCTGGTTGTAACCCAGGGAAAAATGCAGAATAAATAGTTCCATTTCTATATTCCTGGTTCAATTCTATTCGGATTTCTTTCTCTCCGTTTTTTGGATAAAGAATGAGACCACAGGTATGAACCGGATTACATTCTATTGAAAATTGAATTCCGTCTGACCTGACTGTGGCACCCATTGGATACGGATTACACTTTTGCACTTGTATCTTTCGTTGCATTGTATCCTCGTCTGCATGTCTTGCATGCTTTCTGTTCTTAACTTTTCTCTTAACCCTTAATTAAATTGATGATCTATTTTATGATACCATAAATACTTTTGATAGGAAATAAGGGAAATGATATTTTATGTCTTGTTTTTCAATTGTTTATTAGGTAATATAAAAGATGTATCTTATATACTATTTAGGAAAGGGGACACTATGGCAAACGAAATTGAAGAAGAATTGGGATTTGATGACGAAGAAATGACTGTAACATTAGATTTAGATGATGGTCCTGTTACTTGTGCTGTAATTGTAATTCTTACAGTGGAAGAAAAGGATTATATTGTATTACTTCCATTGGATGAGGATGGAGAAGTTTGGATTTACAGATACTTCGAAGATGATAATGATCCAGACGCAGAACCAGTAATCGAATACATTGAAGATGATGAAGAATACGATCGCGTTGCAGAAAAATACAATGAATACCTGGATGAATCAGAACTTGATGAAATCATTGATGAAGAGGATTGATTGTTCTATGTAACTGCTTATTTCGCAAAAACGATACGAAAAAGGATAGATTCATTTCTATCCTTTTTTTATTTATCTTATTAAATTAAGAATAAAACGAGATGGATGTGCCTCTTTCCCGCGCCCTCTCAGTATCCAAAACAGAAAAAGTTCTTCTTTTGCCCTTGTCATTCCAACATAAAGCATTCTTCTCTCTTCTTCTATCTCCTCCGCACTCCATGCTCTTACATGTGGAATCATCCCTTCATTTAAATCTGGAAGAATCACACATGGCCATTCCAGACCTTTCGATGCATGATACGTCATAAGCGATACTGCACCTTTCTTTCTCTCCTGTTTGCAATGATTTTGTTCCAGCAGTTTCTGATATTCCTCGATAAAACAAAACCACTCCTCTAGCGTTCGGTAGCCACCGGCATCTTTTTGAAGTTCATCCATAAGAATCATCCATGGTTCAAATTCTACACCCCGTTTTCTTGCAATCTCTTTTACATAATGATCAAACCCCATCCCCTTTCTAATATAATTGATTGCTGCATAAGGATGCATGCTTTTAATCTGTGCACAATCATACGCAAGGCGTTTTACATTTTCACGAACAGACTCAGAAAACTGCCGTTTTGCAAGCAACTCATCAAGGCAGATGAATGGCTCATTGATTCCCTCTCTGCTCAGGTATCGCATTGGTTTGTTCATGATTTTAAGAAAATGAACCCTTTTCCCAGTCTGTGCAAATTTCAGATATGCCAAAAGGATATCTGCAATAAAATGGCTATACCGGTCCGTTATTTTTTCTGATGAATAAAATGGAATCTGACAGGCTCCAAGTTGCAAAGCGATTTGCTCAAAGGCAGAAGACGTTCTAAATAAGACTGCAATTTCACCAGGGTTCCTGACACAAATCATTTGCTGTATCATTTTTAATATATTTTGGATTTCTTCTTCCTGACTTTGAAATCCATGGCAAATCACTTCACTTCCTTTTTTTTGACTCTCAATTAAGCCTTTTGGGATCCGTTTGGTGTTTTCCATAATAATCTGATTGGAAGCTTGTATGATCTGTTCCGTAGAGCGGAAATTAAGATTTAAGATTACCTGTTTGGCATCTGGATACTTTTTTGTGAAATCAAGCATAAACGAGGGGTCAGATCCTCTGAAATGATAGATTGACTGATCATCATCTCCAACGACAAACAGATTGTTCTGTGGTAATGCCAAAAGTCTGACTAGTTGGTACTGACTTGGATTGATATCCTGAAACTCATCAATCAAAATATACTGAAATCGGCTTTGCCAATATTCCAGTTCTCTTTTATCCTGTAAAAGTTTTTCAGTGCAGACAAGAATCAGATCATCAAAATCCAGCTTTCTTTGTATTGATTTTCGCATTTTATATTCTTGCATTACTTCGTGTAAGAACAAGTCTTCTTTGCTTTTTTTTGTTTGTATTTCGGAATAGCAGGTATTACGGGCACTTGAAATCTTAGAAAGAATTTCTTCGATTTCTTCCCATTCTGTTGATTCAACCTCCTCTTTTTCTTTTTTAAACTGCATTAAAATATCACGAATCATTCCATTTTTTTCCTGATTCGTCATCAAATCATTTGACCGATATCCAAATGACTGCTTTAAAATCTGAAAAAAAACAGAATGAAAGGTTCCAAACACAACCGGGTAGAAATTGCCCTGTTGCATTGTTTCAAAACGACTTTTCATTTCTAAGGCTGCTGCTTTTGTGAAGGTAATGACCAGAATTTGGTCTGGAGAGATTTTGTGATGTAGGATAAGAGATTGGATTCTATGAACGATAACACTTGTTTTTCCGGAACCGGGCCCTGCGATGACACACATAGGCCCACTTCCGTGCTGTATTGCTTTTTTTTGCTTGTGATGTAACAACGAACCCTTATGCTTTTTCCAGAAGAGAAATACCCACTTTAATTCTTTCAAGGGACTCTTCTTTTCCAAGTAGTTCCATAATCTCTGTTGCGCCTGCAGGTGTCATCTGACGACCTGATACAGCGGTCCTGATTGGCCACATCACATAGCCATTTTTATATTCTTTTTCTTCTACAAACTGTACAATTGCCTGATACAGGGAATCATTACTATAATCATCCATCTGTTCCAGTCTTGGTAAAATTTCTTTTAACACTTTAAGGGAAGATTGTGAATCTGTTTTCATTTTTTTATGTGTATACATCGCAATGTCATATTCTGGCAAACATTCAAAAAAATCAATTAATGAAACAATGTCTGGAAACACTTCGATTCTTGTCTTCACCATCTCTGCAATTTTCACAAGATCTAACTCTTTCGTAATCGCCTGATGTAAAAATGGCAAAGCCAATTCATAAAACTGCGAAAAATCCATTTTTTGATGTATTCACTGTTCATCCATTTTAATTTTTTGTAATCAAACACAGCTGGTGATTTTGACATATGTCTGTAATCAAAGATACGAATCAATTCTTCCAGATCAAAAATTTCTTCGTTTGAATCAGGGCTCCAGCCAAGAAGTGCTACATAATTGACGATCGCTGCAGTTAAGAATCCCTGCTCAACAAGATCTTCATAGGAAGAATGCCCACAGCGTTTTGAAAGTTTATGATGTTCTTCATCTGTAATCAACGGACAGTGAATATAGATTGGAACTTCCCACCCAAAAGCTTCATAGAGACGATTATATTTTGGAGAAGAGGAAAGATATTCATTCCCCCTGACAACATGTGTAATGCCCATCAGATGATCATCTACAACATTTGCAAAATTATAGGTTGGATATCCATCCGATTTGATCAATACCATATCATCGAGTTCTGAATTATCAACCGTGATTTCACCATATATTTCATCCTGAAAGGTTGTTGTTCCCTCTGTCGGATTATTTTGTCTGATTACGTAAGGAATTTTTTGGGCTAACTTTTCTGCCACTTCTTCTTTTGATAAATGTAGGCAGTGTTTATCATAAATATTAATCTCTTTCCCAGCTACAATTGTTGTAAGCGTGGCAAGTCGTTCTTTATCACAAAAGCAATAGTACGCTTCCCCTTTTTCAATCAGTTGTTTTGCAAAGGTAAGATAAATGCCCTGGGCCTGCCGCTCACTTTGGACATATGGTCCAACTCCTTTGTCAAGATCCGGGCCTTCATCATGAACCAGTCCCGTCTTTTCAAGTGTTCTGTAAATAATCTCTACTGCCCCTTCCACCAATCTCTCTTGGTCAGTATCTTCAATTCTAATAATAAAATCACCATTTTCATGCTTTGATATCAAAAAAGCATAAAGGGCAGTTCTTAAATTTCCAACATGCATCCGGCCTGTGGGGCTGGGCGCAAAGCGGGTTCTGACTTTACTCATTTATCATTCTCCTTCTATATTCCTATCCGGAATTTTTGCATAGGCTGCTTCCTTAAAGTTTGTTACATGTTTTGCTGCCTTACTGATGTCAATATTGGTACCGGCACCTGCCACGCATCCACCAGGGCATCCCATTCCTTCTATCAGGCATCCATTCTTCTTACCAGCTTTGGCAAGCATCAATATTTTTTTACATTCACTCAGACCTTCTGCATGTTCAATATTTACCTCAACATCTGGATAATACTCTTTGATACATGCTTCAATTGCATTTGCGACACCCCCGGCTACGGCATATCCTCTTCCCGCTCCTGTGGCTTCCTTAATTTCTGCAGTGGATTTCATTTCCTCTACCAGAGTTTCACGTGCTTCAAACATACCCGTCAATTCCTCAAACGTTATGACAAAATCTACATCCGAACGCACTGTTCTTCGCATGGCCTCTAATTTTTTTGAAGCACATGGTCCGATAAAGACCACTCCTGCATCAGGATGCTCTTCTTTAATTTTTCTGGCTGTTGCGACCATTGGAGTCAATGCATTTGAAATATTGTCAATCGTCTCTGGAAAGAATTTTTTAGCCATTTCTGACCAGGAGGGGCAGCAGGATGTCAAAAGAAATGGAACTTCACCTGTTACTACCTTTTTAACATAATGCTCTGCTTCAACAATCGCTCCCATATCTGCTCCAATTGCTGTTTCATATACATCAGCAAATCCAAGCTCAAGCAATGCTGCTTTGATCATCTCAGGTGTTGCACTTCCAAACTGTCCTACAAAAGCAGGTGCTACCTGCGCTATTATTTTATTACCAGACTGCATCGCACGAATCAGTTGAAAAATCTGAGATTTATCTGCTATGGCACCAAATGGACAGGCAACCATACATTGTCCACAGGATACACAAATTGAATTGTCTATTCTTGCTCTGCCAAGCTCGTCTTCTTTAATTGCATTCACACCGCAGGCATCATTACATGGTCTCGTCTGATGTGTAATTGCATCATAGGGACAAACTGCTTTACACTTCCCACATTTGATACATTTCGCCTGATCAATATACGATTTCCCATGGATCATGGTAATCGCATCCCTCGGACATACCTCACGGCAGGGGTGGGCCAGACATCCCATGCATTTATTTGTCACTTCATATAAATTAACCGGGCAGGCATTACAGGCAGAGGGAATGACCTGCATCAATGGTGGCTCGTAATATTGTTCAGAAATATTACTTTCCTCGAGCCCCTGTGTAAGATGTACCGCCTTGTCCTCGGGTCTTAAAGACATTCCCATGGCAAGTCTCATACGCTCCCGAAATACAGCTCTTTCCCGATATATATTTTCCCAATAATCTGTCTGGTCTGTGTTAACAATCTTATAGGGTAGTTCCTCCATATCTTCAATCAAATTGTCTGAATGATAGGCTAAATTGGCAATTTCTTTAAAAACCTGTCTTCTTACTTTTCTTACCTGTGTATCAATTCCCCTCATATTACGAACCATGCCTTTCTAAAATCTTACGAACATCTATCTCTTACTTTTTTCATGATAAGCCATCCATTATTCTGA
Source organism: uncultured Lachnospiraceae bacterium (assembly GCA_947631985.1). Lineage (GTDB taxonomy): Bacteria > Bacillota > Clostridia > Lachnospirales > Lachnospiraceae > SZUA-378. Next base: position 16,205 of record CANRNK010000005.1, read on the forward strand.
CACAAAAATAACAAGAAATCAAGTAAAAGCGATTTCCCTGATTCCGAAATCAATCCTGGGCAGACTGCATGTGGCTCATACTAATAATCTTCCAATTTGATAGCAAATGACTGCTGCAACCCATGCAAGAATCAGTTGAAATAAAATTACCTGAATGGTAAATTTCCAGGACATACTCTCTTTTTTAATGGTTGCGATGGTTGCAATACAAGGCGTGTAGAGCAGACTGAATACCATAAATGCATATGCATTGCTCGCTCCAAACTCAGGTGCAACTGCAAGAATTCTCTGTTGCAGTCCCTGGTTCCCACTATTGATTGCCAAATTAGTGGCCTGAAACAAAACTGTAATACTAGATACTACAACTTCTTTTGCAGAGATTCCTGAAATCAATGCTACTACAAACTGCCAGTTGCCAAGTCCGGCCGGTTGCATAATTGGAACCAGTCTTTTTCCAAGAATTGCACCAAAACTTGCTGCTGCATCAGTTGTCATTCCATTCGGCCCAAAATGTAGCAATGCCCAGATTACAAGGGAAGCAATAAAAATGGTGGTTCCCGCTTTTGTGAGATAATCTAGCAACTTGGTTGTAACATAGATACGAATTGTCCTGAAATTAGGTCTTTTATATTCAGGAAGTTCAATTAAAAGTATGTCCTTATCCTTCTCTTTTCTGCGTCTGGTTAGTAAAAAAGCCGAAATAATTGCAACAAAAATACCAAGCAGATAAAGAGAAAAACTCACAAGATATGCATACCTTTCAAAAAACATGCCCGAAAAAAGAATATAAATGGGAAGTCTTGCAGAGCAGGACATAAAAGGAGTTATCATCATTGTCTTTCGCCTGTCAGCTTCTGTCTCTAATGCTCTGCTTGCCATAATTGCAGGAACGGTGCATCCAAATCCTAAAATCATGGGAAGAAATGCTTTCCCTGACAATCCTACTTTTCCCATAATGCCATCCATTACATAAGCAACTCTGGACATGTAGCCACTGTCCTCAAGAAATGCCAACGCTAAAAATAAAATCGCAATATTGGGAAGAAATGTTAAAATACCACCAACTCCAGCAACTGCTCCCTCAAGAATCATGGACTGCATCCAGTCTGCCACCTGCAATGCCTGTAACATTTGCTCGATGGACTGACTTATCGTTGCCAGGATTGTTTCCAAAATTCCTTTTAGATAGTCTCCAATTGAAAATGTAATAAAAAATACAAAAGACATGATCAGTAGGAAACCAAAAATCCCAAAAACTGGATGTGTGAGCCATTTGTCTATGCGTTCTGTCCTATGCGCATTTTTATTTTTATGGAAAACAACCTCCTCCACAATTTTTTCAATATAGCCATATTTTTCCTGAATCACTTTTTTCTCGTCGCTTCTATCGATGAGAATCTCTGTTTCAATTGGATGATCCCTGATTACCTCTTCATCTCCTTCTAATAACTTGATGGCGTGCCATCTTTTGAAATGATGTTTCGGATCATATGCACTCATAATCACTTCTATTTTTTCAATCTTTTCTTCAATTTCATTTGAATATTGAAACACATCTTCGATCGGTCCTTCTTCAAAATGATGTACAATTGCATGTAATAACACTGCAATTCCATTTTTTTTTGCAGCTGAAACTGGAACAACTGGAATATTTCCCAGTAACTCCGGTAAACGATGCAAATCAAGCTCAAGTCCACGCTCTTTAACGATATCCATCATATTGAGCGCAATCACCATTGGTTTTTTAAGTTCAAGCAATTGTAACGTCAGATAAAGATTCCGTTCAAGAGAAGAGGCATCTACTACATTTAAAATTACATCAATATCCTGATCTATGATACAGCGTCTTGTCACTTTTTCTTCTATGGTGTAGCTGGCAAGCGAGTAAATTCCAGGGGTATCGATCAAACGGAGTTCAAACTCTTCATACGAAGAAACCCCTTCTATTTTTTCTACCGTTACACCTGGCCAGTTTGCCACTTTTAATCTTGATCCTGTGAGAACATTAAATAAAGTTGTTTTACCACAATTAGGATTCCCAACCACAGCAACTTTTATACAATTACCCTTCATTGGCTCGCTTCCTTTACTTCAATTCCCATTGCAATTAGTTTCCCTATTGCAAGTCTTGTCCCTCTCAGTTTCACAATCATGGCTCCATTTTTCTTTCTTGTCAGAATTCTCACAACGGTATCCTCATTAAATCCAAGGGCCTCTAATCTGCGCTCAATTGTGTACGCCACATAGATTCCTGTTATTCTATATTCGGATCCACTGCTTCCATCAAAAAGTGTCATGTTAACCTCATTCTATCTTTCATTCAAAAAAGAGAAGGCGCTATCATTGCAATCCCTTCTCTTTATGGTTCTGTTTTCTTCTAACTATGCATAAGGATTGTACCTTACTCCGATTGTAAATGCAATGTCTTACTCTCACATTCTTCACCGGTGTCAATTCTAAAATGAATAAAATCCATTTCGGAATCAGGCGCGAAATTTACCCAGTAACCCGGAACCTGATGCATAAATCCACAAGCCGGACACTTGTACCGATATAACTCCATTATTTAGATTCCCCCATAAAAAACAGTGCAAGGGTTCCTGGTCCTGAATGTGCACCAATTGATGGTCCCACGAAATGGATCAGAAACTGGTCTATTCCAAATTTTTCTTTTACCAAGTCTGCTACAGCTTGCGCTTCTTCAAGTGCATCCCCATGGCTGATAAAAACAATATCATTTTCGGATCGAAAACTTCCCATTTTCTGTTCCATATATTCGACCAAAGAATGGATTGATTTCTTTCGACCTCTCACCTTGCCAACTGGGACTAACATTCCTTCCTCATTTACATGGAGAATCGGTTTGATGTTCACCATTGTTCCAATCACTGCAGCTGTCTTGCTAACTCTCCCGCCACGATATAAATGATTTAAATCATCAACTGTAAATACACTTACAAAATTTTGAAGGTGGGAATTAAGCCATGCAGTTACTTCCTCTATGCTTTTTCCGTTTTCCCTCATTTTAACTGCTTTATGAATCACAAGGCCCTCACCAAGGGAAGCGCATTTTGTATCAATCACAGTAATTTTAACATCTGGGTTCTCTTCCATAATCTCTTCTGCTGCGATTCTTGCGCTATTATAGGATCCACTTAAGGCAGACGAAAATGACAAGCATAAAATCTGACTGTTTTCTTTCATCGCCTCTAAAAAGACACGCTTTGCCTCCTCTGGATTTACCTGAGATGTAGTTGGCATATATCCTTCTCTCATTTTACGATAGAACTCATTATATTCCAGATCATTTCCCCTGGAATAGGTAATCCCATCCAACGTGTACGAAAGAGACATCACCCCTATATGGTGCTCTTCAAGATAAGAATCTGGTAGATCTGCATTGGTATCTGTTACAATGATAAATTGTTCCACTGATCATTCCTCCTATCGATTCACTTTTTGTGATGTACTTCCAAATCCGCCATTTCTAACTGTTGAAGTCGCATCATCCAGCGTAATCCCATATTCAACAAAAATGCCCTGCATAAAACCCATTCCTGCTTCCAGTTGCAGTGTCTGGTCATCGTTGCTATCGTTCGTAATCTTTGCGTGAATGTGTCCTTCATTCTCAGAATAAAAATAATCTGCATCTATGATTCCAACGGTATTATTTAATTGAAGTCTGTACTTAAAACCAAGCCCACTTCTCGGGTAAAGTTTTAAAACCCATTCATCCTGCATTTCAACACGAATTCCAGTTGCAATCTTGATTGTCTCTCCGGGTTTTAAAGTAATCCCTTCTGGCAAATAAAAATCATATCCTGCACTTTTCGAAGTCGCTCTTTTTGGAAGAGAGATTTTATCATAAATCTCTACTACCCTTGTTTCTGTCTCACGCTCATAACTTTTTTTAAATTCTTCAAAACTCACTTTATGAAATTGAGCAATCCTTTGCATCCTGCTTTCCATGCCTTTCTTATCAATCATTTTCGCAATGTAGAATCGGAACAGCGCAATTCTCCTGCTGTAGTGTTTTTACGACATTGATTACTCTTTGATTTTTGCTGCCTTTCCAAAATAGTGTTACATCTTTTTGTTCTATCTTGAATTCCCCGTCCACTAACACATCAATATATTTCATGATTGGGTCTGTTTTGATTGTCTCCCAGGAGTCTCCGGTGTAAAGCCATATGGTTTTATCTGGAAACTTTTCTCTGATTTCAATCATAAGATTCATGACCTCTAAGTGATTGGCCGGATGAAGGGGATCCCCTCCGGAAAAAGTAATTCCAGAAATATAGTTCTTCTCAAGTTGTTCAAATATTTCTTTTTTTGCCGAATCCTCAAAGGGAACTCCACCATTCGGATCCCATGTCATCGGATTGTGACATTCTTTACAGCAATGGGAACAGCCGGCTACCCAAAGTACAACCCGAAGCCCATCACCGTTTAACATGTCATCTTTTGTAATATTATGATATCTCATTATTACATAGATTTCCTTTCTGAGATTTCTGCCATTTTCGCATCATTCAACCGGGTATCTCCATGTACTCTTGAGTAGGACAAATATCCATTCATCCGGTCTATTTTTGTCAGGTTTTCACTACCACATTCAGGGCAGACATCCATATCCAATTCCTGATACCCACAATCATCACAATAGGCTAGGGAGAGGTTGACCCCTTCATATAATCCCATGTCCATTGCACGGTGAAGCAAAGTTTTGATTGCTTCTTTGTTATAATTGATTGGATATTTTACATACTGAATTTTACCGCCATTGGATAACTCCCAAAATCTATATTCTAGATCCTGTTTCTGGATTGGTGTAATTGTTTCTGTTACGTGACAGTGAAATCCATTGCTCACATATTCTTTATCTGAAACACCTTCAATAATTCCATATTTTTTTCTAAACTGCTGAACCTGAAGTCCACATAAGTTCTCAGCTGGTGTCGCATAAATCGCGTAAAGATTTTGATCTTCTTCTTTAAATTCACCAATTCGCATATTGATATGCTCTAATACTTCCAATGCAAACGCACCATCCTCAACAAGAGACTTCCCGTTATATAACATCTGAAGTTCATTAAAAGCAGTAATTCCAAAAGATGCCGTTGCATACTTTAAAAGTGGTTTGATTTTATCTGTCAGTTTTAAAGTTCCATTCAAAAAACCACCCTCACAATAAGCAAGTGGGTTAGTTGAAGCATGCATCTCGCCAAGATAAGCATAAGTTCTGATATGTAATTGTCTGATCAGATTCAGATAATAATCAAGCGTTTCAAAGAAATCTTTACTTTCCTGCCTTGCTTTCGCAAGAATCATCGGTAAGTGAAGAGAAACTGCACCAATATTGAACCTTCCTGTAAAGACAGGTGTATCTTGTTCATCTGCTGGATACATTCCACCTCTCCGATACCAGGGAGAAAGAAAAGCCCTACAACCCATTGGCGAAATAATCTCTCCGTACTGCTTGTACATACTTGCAATATATCCTTTTCCTGTCAGACTCAGCCAGTCAGGATACATCGTATGCATGGAACATTCCACACCTACTTCAAATACCTCCTCTAAAGGCTTTCCAGGACCATGCAGATTCTCATCATACAAAAATACGATTTTAGGGAAAAGTACAGGCTTTTTATGATTTTTACTTCCCTGTCCCTTTTTTCTCACATTAAGCATCGAGATGGTAGCCTGCTTTGCAAATCTTCCCGTTCCTGTTCCAGCTGTCACCGTAATAAATGGATAGTCTCCCCTGCTACTTGCTACGGTATTGAACTTATATTCCCATCCTTGAAACCCCTGCTCAAATTCCTTTTCTACATCGGCAATGGCTTCCTGGTGGGCTCTCTCAGGGTCTATTCCAAGCTTTTCAAATTTTTCCATGTATTTTTTATAAGACTTCTCTGCATATGGTTCTAGTATCAGATCTACGCTTGGTACCGTAAATCCACCGTATTGCTGGCTGGCTGCACTAAGCACAATGTCACCAATTACATCAAATGCCACGTCCAGTGTCTTTGGTTCATTGTACCAGATATTGCCCATTTCAAATCCACCTGACAATACATTTCTAACATCAAAAAGACAGCAATTCATAGTGTCTCTTCTTGCTGACATATCATGCACATAGATATAACCATCCCGACATGCCTGAATCTCTTCCGTTGTCATAAAGAACTTCTGATAAAGTTCTTTATTCAGCTGGTTGAAAATCAGACTTCTTTTGGTTGATACCAGTGCACTATCTGTATTTGCATTTTCCTTGTCTCCAACATACATAATAGACTGGCTTTTCTTATATACATCATCCAACATTTTAACAAAATCCTGCTTATAATTACGGTAGTCGCGGTAACTTTTTGCTACAATTGGCTTCACCTGCTCTAAAGCACTCTCCACGATATTGTGCATAATCGAAATTGGAATTTCATTTTCTTCTAACTCATTTACTTTTTCAATCACATAGGAACAGATATCTTTCTTTTCCTCCTCTGTGAATTTTGTCAATGCTCTATAAGCTGACTTGCCGACGGCATTGATTACTTTACTTACATTAAATTCTTCTTTACTTCCATCCTTTTTCACAACAAAAATCATTTTCATGGGTCTATAAACTCTATCAAAATCCAATTCACCTGATTGGAAACCTTCAAAATTACCTGCCATTCTTGTCCTCCCTCTTACGATACGGCGTTTTTGCTCCTATTCGCTGTACTTGAAACGCTTTTCATGCTATCTTGTAGTCTGTCAAAGCAAATAGCACCACATATTGTGGTCTTTTCAAGTATAGAGTATCTCAAACTGTATGTCAAGAGACGAACAATGAGAAAAATCAGACCTAAAAACTATGAAATAGTACCAATTTTTTTGCTCATCTAGTTAAAATACAGAATGTTCTCTATCTGACCAAGCGAGTCAATTTCATAATCAATTCTGACTTCTTCTGTATTTTTCTTTCTTTTCGGATTATACCAACAGGTTGTGATGCCAGCATTATTGCCACCCTTCATATCACTTGTCAGCGAATCTCCAATTATAATAATTTTATCTCTGTCCGTTGTTTTGCTCTGCTCAAAACAAGCCTCAAAAAATTCCTTTTGTGGCTTTTGATATCCGACAAGCTCTGAAATGTAGATTCCATTCATAATCTGATCAAATCCAGATAATCGTAATTTTTTTGTCTGTGTAATTACAATACCATTTGTCACAATATATTGATCAAACTCTTTTGCAAGTTTTTTGCAAAGGTCCAGGGATTGGTCATTATAAAAATAAGTGCCTCCAAGTTCTTCCTGGTAGAGCAATTGAAATTCCTCAGGACTTAACCCTTTTATCCCATATTCTTCAAATAATTCGCGAAAACGACCATGCAATACATCCATTTTGCCTAATTCATTCTTTTCAAATTTTTTCCAGTGCCACAGGTTGATTTCCGAGTATCTTTCAATCATTCCTTCCTGAATAGATAAATCGAAATGCTCAAAACAAGTCTTAATTGCATGAGATTCTGACTTTGCAAAGTCAAGAAGCGTATCGTCAAGATCCCAAAGTATGATGTCAAATTTCTTCATTACAATCCTTTCAACAAAAGTATTTCTTCTTTCAAACCATTCTTTTCGTTCCTTACTTCAATCTCATTCCATTACACCTGTATCATCTAGTAATATTTCTCCATCTGCTGCTTTTGTAGCCAATACATCGCATCGTTCATTTCCAGGGTGCCCGTTATGTCCTTTGACCCAGATAAAGGTAACATCGTGGATTTTGACTGCCTCAAGGAGTCTTTTCCAGAGATCTATATTTTTAACTGGTTTATTCTGGCTATTTTTCCAGTTCTTTTTTAACCAGCTTTCAATCCATTTTTGGTTAAAGGCATCTGTCAGATATTTCGAATCAGAGAAGAGTTCTATTTTACAAGGCTTATTCAATGCTTCCAGGGCAACAATTGCGGCCATCAATTCCATTCTGTTATTCGTTGTTCTTTTATAGCCTGCACTAAGTTCCCTCTCATGAACCGTTCCATTAGCGTCTGTATATTGTAAAAGAGCACCGTACCCTCCAGGCCCGTCAGGATTCCCTCTCGCCGCTCCATCTGTATATATTTTCAAGTTCATTTCACTCACCATTTTTCTTCCTGCCATCAGTCTATTTCAAATTGTTCTCCTTTATGAGTCACTGACACTATTTTTGTCTTTGAAACAACGTTGCTATTCAATTTGTATTGATCAATTACTTCGTATTGGTCCCAACAATGCATCGGAATCAGACTCGTTGTATTGGTCTTCTGAATAAAATAATCAGGTCCATACCCAGAGGCTGCCTCCAGTCTAGGATCTAGTGGAAAGAAAGCCAGGTCAATCTTTTGATTCCTTAAATGATCGATTTCACGTTTGAAATTAGCTGCCATATTGGTATTATAGGCTTTTGATTCCCCCATCCAGTGCCACCAATTCAAGTCACCTGCGTGAAAAATTGTTCTGTCTTCCAATTTAATCAAAAAAGCAACTCCCTCATCTGTTGATTTGAGCGTACTAATCTGGCCGTCTTCCACTTGCATGGTATCATGTGCAGACATAACATGTATTTGGTAACCCTCTTCTCTTTTTTGCTTTAGAAAGGACTGATCCTTTTTCCAGATATCACTGCTCAATACCATGTTCAATTTGGAAGATGGCACAAAAAAATCAAAACATTTATGTGAATAATGATCTGGATGTACATGTGAGAAAAACACAATCATATCTTTTGACTTGTCTAACTCTGGTAGTTCTCCTCTGAAATAATCAAACAACAGGATATGTTTTTCTAAAGTAACCGCAAAGCTGCTGTGTTCAATATAGGTCACATGCATAATCAGGTCCCTTCCTTTCTTGTTCTGCTTGTTCTGTCCGTTCTGCTTTATATCCGCTTTTTATCCGCTTTGTTTCATTTTTGCTATATTTTTTGCTTATACACTACAGACTCTCTTTATTATGTTATCCGCTTCTCTGTATATTTCTTCCGGTGTTTTCGAAAGGTAAAAAGTTCCTTCCTGATACAAGATTTTCCCGTGAATCATAGTAAGCTTCACATTTTGTTTACTTCCACTGTATACTATATTTTTCACAATGTTATGGATTGGCTGCATATTAGGCTGGTTTAAATCAATCATAATCAGATCTGCAAGTTTTCCCTCTGCCAACACATCGCTCTCATGCAGTCCCATTGCATGTGCTCCATTAACCGTAGCCATCTTTAAGACTTTATCTGCACTCACAACGGAAGCATCCTCTTCTCTCAGTTTTGCAAGCCCTGTCACAAGAAACATCTCTCGGAACATATCCAGACAATTATTGCTGGCTGGGCCATCCGTTCCAATCGCAATCGGAATTGCACGTTCTAGCATTTCGGTGATTGGCGCAATCCCACTTGCAAGTTTGGTATTTGATCCCGGATTGGTAACAACATAGAGATTTCTATCTTTAAAAATCTGCAGGTCTTCGTCTGTCATATGAACGCAGTGATACCCTCCTCCCCCAAAATCAAACAAACCAAGAGAATCCATCAATTTAGTTGGCGTACAACCATATCTTTCAATGCACTCTTCCACTTCTTTCTTGGTTTCTGAATTGTGGGTGAAAACAGGTGCTTTATATTTATGTGAAAGTTCACTCATCCGTTCAAGAAGTTCTTTTTCACAGGTGTATTCCGCATGAAATCCAAGAATATAGCTGGATAGAGGTCCATAATTATTTAACTCCAAAAACTCTTTCTCAATCACATCCATTGTCGGTCCAAATCGATTGATAGAACCTACCTGAACACATCTCATCCCAAGATCAATGCAGGCATCAGCAATCCGGAACGGAGATAAATACATATCAAAGATAGCCGTCATTCCTGAAGTCAGGTATTCTAGTATCGCAAGCTGTGTTAAATGGTACACATCTTCTGCTGTTAATTTCCCTTCTACTGGAAACACCTGTTCAAACAGCCAGTTTTGTAGTGGCATGTCATCTGCAAAAGAGCGAAGTACGGTCATCCCAGAGTGGGTATGTGCATTTTTAAATCCTGGCATAAGCAGATTCCCTTTACAATCAATTTCCTGATCCCAGATGATACAGGATTCTTCGTTTTTTTTGTAATACCCTTCCAGATCATTTTTATCCCCTGTAAAAAGAATTCTTTCATTTTTGACCCATAATTCCCCTTCAAAAATATCCTTCTCTTCTTCCATTGTTAAAATCCTTGCATTAAAAAAACGAATATTCATAGACTCTGACCTTCTTCCCTTCTGATATACCAAAGTGGATGGACCACTTTGGTAATCCATCCACAAATTCTTTTCTCTCACTTATCTGACTTGTATTTTCTACATCCTGTCCTAATAACTCACATACTCAGTCTCAATTTCCTATCGTTCGCCCTTATCATAGGGAACACCGGATGCTCTTGGTGCCATTGAATGTCTTGAAGTGAAAATTAATACGATTAGGGTTGCCAGGTAAGGAATCATTTTAAACAGATAACTCGGAATACCAAGACTGCTTAAAAAAGGAATTCCGGAATAGGATGCTGCAATCGCTTTGGTTAATCCAAAAAATAGAGATGCCCACATAATTTTAACCGGTTTCCACTGTCCAAAAATCAACACTGCCAACGCCAGGAAACCGTAACCTGAGACTGTTGCATTAAAATTGGTAGAAGTTGGAACAACAAAGACCAGTCCCCCAAGTCCTGCTAACGCACCCGAGATTACGACACCCGCATACTGCATGTGATACACGTTTATTCCAGCAGCGTCTGCTGCATGAGGATGCTCTCCACACGCACGAAGTCTTAAGCCGAATTTTGTTTTGTATAAAACAACTGTCGCAGTAATTAAAATTGCAATTCCAATATAGGTCGTAATATACGTGTTTTTAAAAAATAGATCTCCAATCACTGGTATGGAACCAAGAACAGGAACTGCATCAATCCGAAATGTATTAGCAAATTGAATCTGCTGTACTCCCTGTACAATCCTTGCAACGAAGATTGCAAACGCTGGTGCAAACATATTAAGTGCCGTACCACTGATTGTCTGGTCTGCCTTCATATTAATTGCTGCGTAGGCATGAAACAACGAGAACAACGAACCAGTCACCATTGCAATTACTATTGCAAGTAAAAGTTGACCCTGTCCCTGCATGCCATTCCCCGAAAGGTTCAAAAACAGTATGCTTGTAAAAGCACCCATTGTCATAATTCCTTCCAGTGCAATATTGACTACACCACTTCTTTCAGAAAACATACCTCCAAGTGCTACAATCAAGAGAGGAATTGCAAAAAACATCGTTTGTTGAAAAATAAAATATACAACATTCATGCTTTATTTCCTCCTTCCCCTATTGCTGCTTTTTTAACTGCCTTGTTTTCCTTTTGCTTTTTAAACTTCGCAAGTAGGGAGCGCACCATCAATGCAAACGCACTAAAATAGATGATTACTGCGATAATAATATCAATTATTTCCGTTGAAAATTCATAGAGCTGAAGATAAAATCCTCCTGCCGTTAAGTACGCAATAAAGATTCCCGCGAAAAGAATTCCAATTGGATGGCAGACACCCAGTAATGCAACTGAAATTCCGCTAAATCCTTCTGCCGCCAGTCGGTCTACAATTTCAATATGCTTTCCAGTTCCAGCTAGATACAAGAGTCCTCCTGCCAGACCTGACACCGCACCTGCAATCGTCATGGATAGTATAATACTTTTCTTTTCATTAATTCCTGCATATTTGCTTGCATTTCGATTATATCCCACTGCTTTTAATTCATAGCCAAAGGTTGTTTTATGTAACACAATGTAAATAATGATTACAACCAGAATCGCAATTAAAAATCCACCATTTACGCTTGACCCAGGGAATAGGTAATCCATTCCCATTTTGGGAATTTCAGCTGTTGTGGCAACATTTTTTGATTCATTTCTAAGATTGTTAAAAAGAGGTTTATATCCTTTTACCGTCCAGTTCACTGCATACATTCCAATATAATTCAACATTATGGAAGCAATCACTTCATTTACATTGAAGTATGCTTTTAGAATCCCTGGAATGGAACCCCAGATTGCTCCAAACAGAATACTCGCAATCACTGCAACAATCCAATGTGCCGAACCAAATCCTTTGAATAAAATCCCTACAAAAACAGCTCCAAACGCTCCCACAATAAACTGTCCACTAGCACCAATATTGAATAACCCAGTCTTAAACGCAAAACCAACCGAAAGACCTGTCAATATAATTGGCGTTGCATAGTAGAAAACCTGACCGATTCCTTTTGGCCCTCTCGTTAACGCCCCTGTTAAGATTGTAAAAAACCCCGGAAGGGCTTGCCTGTAATTTGATAAAAGCAAAACCAGTAATCCCACTAGCAAGCCTATAATGATTGCGAAAATGGAAGAAGCAGCTGCCGTATAATCAATATGTTTTTTATGCTTCATGTCTCTTCTCCTCCCTTTTTGATCCAGCCATATAGAGACCCAGTTCGTTGAATGTAACTTCCTTAGGATTAAGATTAGCCACAATTCTTCCTTCAAACATAACAAGAATTCTGTCGCTTAAATTCATAACTTCATCAAGTTCAAGGGACACCAGTAAGATCGCACACCCTGCATCACGCTGTTTTACAAGCTCTTTGTGAATATACTCAATCGCTCCCACATCAAGTCCCCTAACCGGCTGTACTGCTAGCAATAAGCTGGGATCTTTCATAATCTCTCTGGCAACAATTGTTTTTTGCTGGTTTCCACCTGACATGCTTCTCGTTTTTGTTTCTCTTCCTTGTCCACTTCTTATATCATACTTCTCAATCAGGAGGTCAGCGTATTGATTCACAGCATCGCTCTTCAGAAAACCTAATTGGTTAAATTCTTTCTCGAAATATTGCTGTAGTACCAGATTGTAAGCAAGATTATAATCTAGCACAAGCCCATGTTTATGCCTGTCTTCTGGAATATGTGACATGCCATGGGTATTTCTGTAACGAATGCTTTTTTTGGTCAGATCTTCTCCATTCAATGTAACACAGCCACTGGTGATGCTTTCAAGACCAGTCAGTGCATGAACAAGTTCTGTTTGTCCATTCCCATCAATTCCAGCGATGCAGACAATTTCCCCTTTTCTGACTTCAAAGCTTACATCTTCAACAACATTTCTGGTATGTCCTTCCCGCTTTGACATTACATTTAAATTCGAGACCTTTAGAACAACCTCACCTGGCTCTTTTTCCTGCTTATCCACTGTAAGATTGACTTTTCTGCCAACCATCATCTCTGAGAGCATTTTTTTGTCCGTTTCAGAGACCGTTACCGTTCCTATATATTTACCGCGTCGCAATACTGTACACCGGTCAGCGACTGCTTTGATTTCATTCAATTTATGGGTGATAAATAAGATTGATTTTCCTTCCGTTGTGAGTTCTCTCATAATCTGCATCAACTCTTCAATTTCCTGTGGTGTCAATACAGCGGTTGGCTCATCAAAAATAAGTATATCATTATCACGATACAGCATTTTTAAAATTTCTACTCTTTGCTGCATTCCTACCGTAATATCACTTATGTAGGCATCTGGGTCTACAAACAAATTATATCTTTCACTTAGCGCAACGATCTTTTCTCTGGCATCATCCATTTTTAAAATGCCATTTTTTGTCGTTTCTATTCCTAATACTATATTCTGAAGAACTGTAAAATTATGAACCAATTTGAAATGCTGGTGAACCATACCAATCCCTAGTGCATTGGCATCCAGAGGGCCTTTGATTGAAGCGAAGGTTCCTTTCACTTTAATCATTCCTTTTTCTGGCTGATAAAGTCCAAAGAGAACACTCATCAAAGTTGATTTTCCTGCTCCATTTTCTCCAAGTAGTGCGTGTATTTCGCCTTTTTTTAATTGAAGCGTAATGTCATCATTTGCAACGATTCCAGGAAATTCTTTCGTAATATTTAACATCTCGATAATATATTCCATGTGAAACCCCCTATTAATTTTTAAATGGGGTGCCAAATAAACGGCACCCCATCATAGTTACAATCTAATCTTTTCGCTAAGGACACTTACTCATTATTCAACAAAAGAAACGGTTGTATTTGTAAGAGTAATGTCAGCTGTTGTACTATCTTCAGTTGCTGTATTGATTGTGATTTCACCAGCTGCAAGTTTCGCATATAATGCATCATAATCTGCCTGTGCAAATGTTTCGAATTTAGATGTTTCCATTGGAAGACCTACTCCATTATTTGCTGCTGTAAATGTAGTTGTTTCTCCACCTGGGAAAGATCCATCATAGAACGCTTTTACTCCATCATAAACTGAGTTGGAAAGTAATTTCATTGCTGAAGTAATAACGGTATCTGATTCTGGGCTCTGGTCAACATCTACTCCGATTACTTTTGCGCTTGCTTCTTCAGCAGCTGCCATAACTGAGTTACCTACTGCGCCACCGCAACCAAAGATCACTTCAGTTCCGTTCTGGTACCAGGAAGCTGCCATAGACTGTGCTTCTGGAGTTGCTTCAAAAGCTCCTGTGTAGTTGTACATTACTTCAACATCAACACCAAGTTCTGCTGCTGCTGCATCTGCACCTTGTACAAAACCATATCCGTAACGGATAACTGCTGGAACTGCCATACCACCCATGAATCCAAGTTTTGTCATACCATCTTTTACTGCTGCATATCCAGCAAGGTATCCTGGCTGATCTTCTGCGAACATGATTGACATAACGTTCTCGCCTGTTTTGAATTCAGAATAATCTGCATTATGTGGTGCTCCATCAAGTAAGATAAATGTTACTTCTGGATACTGATCCTGTACGATAAAAATTGGTTCTTCAAATAAAAATCCTGGGCACACTACTAATTTAGCGCCACCTTCCACTGCAAGTCCGATTGTTTCAACATAAGAATCTGTTGTGCCTTCCTGTGGCTGATAATACTTGTAAGAAACTCCATTATCTTTTGCGTATTTTTCAAGGCCTTCCCAAGCTCCCTGGTTGAATGACTTGTCATCGATTGTACCAAGATCTGTTACAAGTGCAAGTTCATAACCTTCTGCTGATGCTTCTGATTCTGTTGCCTCTTCTGCAACAGCCTCTTCCGCTGGTGCTTCTTCAGTCACGGCTGCTTCTTCAGCTGGTGCTACTTCTGCTTTGCTTCCGCATCCTGCTAATACTGTTACAGCCATAGCTGCACTCAATAGAACACTGAGTAATTTCTTTTTCATAATACTTCCTCCTATTTTTTTTTGCGAACTCTACCATTTGTAGATTCCACATCATTTCTAAATTTTAGCATAATTATCAGATTTTTTCAACCTATCAAACTTGAATATAAGCTAATCTTAAACAAATCGTGAAACAGACTCTGTAATCAACTTTTTAAACTTCGGCGCAGCCTGATTTGCCGCCTCCTGAACCTCTTCGTGTGTGAGTGGATTCTCTGTCATACCTGCCGCGAGATTACAGACACAGGAAATTCCACAGATTTTCATTCCAAGGTGATTGGCAGTGATTGCCTCTACTACAGTACTCATTCCAACCGCATCAGCACCCATCATACGAAGCATGCGGATTTCTGCCGGGGACTCAAACGATGGCCCTGTCAATTGAAGATAAATACCCTCCCTGAGCAATATTTCATTCTCTCTTGCCGAATGCCTTATGATTTCTATCAATTTCCGATCATATACATGACTCATATCTGGGAATCTTGTTCCAAACTCTTCAATATTTTTACCAACCAATGGATTTGGCGCAAAACAGGAAATATGATCCTGAATCAGCATAAAATCGCCTGCGTTGTATTCTGCATTAATCCCTCCAGATGCATTGGTTAAAAATAAAATTTCGGCTCCCATCAGTTTCATTAATCGAATTGGTAAAACGACGTCTGAAATCGGATACCCTTCATAATAATGAATTCTTCCTTTCATACAGACAACCGGAACCCCTTTTACATACCCAAAGATAAATTTTCCTTCATGTCCAGGCACCGTAGACACTGGAAAATCATCGATTTCAGAATAGGCAAGCTCTGCCTCCACCTGAATATCATCTGCATAATCTCCAAGACCAGATCCTAGAACAATTGCAACTTTAGGTTTAAAACTAATTTTTTTGGAAATACTTTCATAACATTTTAATGCTTTTTCATAAACAGCGGACATCTTGTTCCTCCCTTTTTCTCTTACGAGTTTTATTGGTTCTACTTTTCACAAACTTACTTTTTACCAAAAAATGACGCCTCCCGGCATCATTTTTATTCCTTTGCAATTTCCCAAAGGTATAAACTGGCAATTGTTCCATAAGGTGAATACTTGTTTTGAAATTGTACAAACTGTTCCTTGGTGAGTTCATTCAGGTTGTGTAGTTTACAGATTCCTTTTCTGATTCCATAATCTCCAAAACTCAAGACGTCTTTCCTACCCATTGTAAAGATCATTATCATCTGGGCTGTCCAGACGCCCACCCCATCTAAGTCAGTTAAAATCCGAATCACTTCCTTGTCCTGCTTCCTAAAAAGCGCTTCTGGATCAAGTAACCCATCGTTTATTTTTTGCGCACAACTTTTTAGGTACCCGGCTTTTTTTGCCGAGATTCCCATTTGTTTCCACTCTTCTTCTTTCAGTGATAATACCGAATTCACCGTAATCTCACCACAGTGAACCTTTAATCGATTCCAGATTGTAAGCATCGCCTTCGAGGAAATCTGCTGTCCTATCACCGCATTCACAAAGCCTTCATAAAAATCTGGAATGCAAATTCGTTCAATAAAACCAATCTCTTCCATTCTTCTGCCAAGCTTTTGATCTGCCACTTTCAAATAATCTATTTCAAGAGAACCGTACTGTATTGTATCATGAAACATTTGAAATCTCATCTTGATTTTTAATTTTAAATTTTTTAATCAATTCATTCAAGGTATCAGAAATCTTCTCAACATCTACCCCAATTTCATTCATCGTAATCATCGTAGCCAGAACTTCTTCCGAGGTGGCAGATGTTTCTTCTGTGCTTGCCGCATTCTCTTCCGCAATCGCTGCGAGGTTTGCTGTCGAATCAACCACTGCACTTCGGCTCTTTTCAATTTCATCTGTTAATTTGTTCATGATATTGATTTCTTTATCAATATTCTTAACTGCTTCCACAATTGCGATATATTTGTTCTCTGTATCTGCAACACTGTCAGCCTGTCTCGCAACTGCCTCACGAACTTCACTACTTTTTTCATTTGCTTTGATTACATTTTCTTTTAACTCACCAAGCATCGTATCAATCACTGCGGTTGAGTTTGCCGATTGTTCCGCCAGTTTTCTAATTTCATCCGCAACTACAGCAAAACCTTTTCCAGCTTCCCCCGCTCTCGCCGCTTCAATTGCTGCATTTAATGCTAGCATATTCGTCTGCTGTGCAATTCCACTAATCAAACTACTCGCTTCTCCAATTTTATCTGCGCTATCATTCGTTCTGGAAACAAGTGTGAAAATTTCTTCAAATGAGGCTCCACTTTCAACTGTGATTTCTGTCAGTTGGTTTACCACTTTAAGACCTTCCTGTGTTGCATTATGAATGTCTTCATTCGACTGCAACAAGGCATGTGCACTATCAATATTCCGATTGACAATCTGACCCAGTTCATCAATTTCTTTTACGACCATTTCTGTTTCATTTGCCTGTTTTCCAGTTGTATCAGCAATTTCTCCAATTGCTTTTGCAATTTCATGCATCGAAGTCGTTACTTCTCCTGAATTATCCGTAAGTGATGTCGCCGCAACTTTTAATTCATCTGAAGTATGATATAGCATGGTAATGATTTCTTTTAAAGAGACAAACATGGTGTTCAACGAACTGGAAAGTTTTCCTAATTCATCTTTTGATTTCAGATTATTCGGTTCAAACGTTAAATCATTGTCCGCTAACTGGTTCATATCATTCGTTACCTGTATGATATTTTTTCTAAGATATAGAATAATCACAATTGAAAAAAGTACAATAAAGATAATGATTGCTATAATGACAATACTTGCCCCGATTAAGCTCTGTGTCACATTCTTCTCTTCCAGAGCTGTTTTATATAAAGCATACTGTTCTAGTAATTCGGTCATAATATTAACATTTTCTCTTGCTGCGTCAAAAAACTCGGTATGAGCAGTTACATCTCCCTCACCGGTTTTTGGATCATACGCCTGCTTCCATTGTTCAAAATTAGTATTAAAATCAGCTTCCAGTTCCTGTAGTGTCTTCTGATTTGTCTCATCCCTGAATTCCGCATAAAGTTCTTTATTCGCACTAATATTGGCGATTGCTTCCGTGATCCTGTCACTTGTCTGTGTAACGTTTTCATCATAATCTGCAGCAAGCTGTTCCATTTGCTCTGGCGTAATCGAGTCTCTGTTAAGACTCAGTTCCACTTCCGCAATCAGCGCCTGGTAATAATCCCTGTCTGCATTCAGAATCAGCGCTGTACTGACAAAGATTTCATCGTATAACACCTTCTTGGAATCAATTCCTACCTGAGCGGTTTTAGCGCTGAAAAAAATTGTTAAACCAACCATCGCAATGATTGCGGGAATAATGATTAATAACAATTTAATGGATACCTTCATATTCTTAATTGCTCCCATATTGTGTCCCCCTTATTCTAATTATAGTAATTGTTTTCAGACAACTTTCCTTATATCATATTTTTATCATATTTCCGTCCTTTTCACAATATATTTTGTATGTTTTATATAATATTATACACGAGAATCAAATAGCTCTTTTATAAAAGATATGCCTTTTAGTTAGTTTATACTATCTTAATCGTTGTTTCTCTTTAATATTCTTTCAGTTAATGCTATAATAAACGATATACTAAATTAAAAAGAAAAGGAGATTTGTCTATGTTTGATGTAAAAGTATGTGAACTATTAAATTCACAAATTAACAAAGAGTTTTATTCTGCTTATCTTTATCTGGACTTCTCAAATTATTTTACAGATCAGGGTTTAAATGGATTTGCAAACTGGTATAAGGTTCAGGCGCAGGAAGAAAGAGATCATGCTTTATTGTTTATGCAGTATATGCAAAATAATAATTTAAAAGTTTCTCTTGATGCAATCGGGAAACCTGAGATCAGCTATATTGACAGTATGACTCCCCTAAAAGCAGGTCTCGAACACGAAGAATTTGTAACTGCATCGATTCATACAATCTATGATTCGGCTTATCAGGTAAAAGATTTTAGAACCATGCAATTTCTCGACTGGTTTATAAAAGAACAGGGCGAAGAAGAAACAAATGCCAATGACTTAATTCGTAAAATGGAACTGTTTGGAACGGATGCAAAAGGACTCTATCTTCTTGACCAGGAATTAGGACAGAGAATCTATACTGCACCTTCACTGGTACTGTAATGAGTAAGGTAATCTGTTCCTGCTACGGCGTCACTAAAAAACAGATCAAGAAATCTGTCAAAGAAGGTGCACGTAGTTTCAAGGAAGTAAAAGGCGATACGAAAGTAACCAAAGCATGTGGAAAATGTAAGAAAAAAGTAAAAAAATATACAAAGAAATTACTAAAAAAAACAGCAGAATGATTTCTGCTGTTTTTTCTTGGAGTTTTCTCCATAAAGATCCCGGGCGGGGATTTTTATTCTGATCAAATTATGATCAATTTATCATCTTTTCCAATTCTACCGATAAAACTGGCTTGGAAAAATAATAACCCTGAATGATATCACATCCTATTTTTTTAACGACGTCATATTGCTCTTTTGTTTCAACACCTTCTGCAATTACTTTCATCTGGTTCTTATGCGCTGCCTTCACAATCCCTTCTATCAGCAATTGGTTTTGCGGATTCTCGATATGATCAATAAACATTTTCTCTATTTTAATGGAATCAAAGGAAAAAAGATTTTTCACAAGATAAAGCAGTGAATTATGTCCGGTTCCATAGTCATCCAGCGAAATATGAATCCCATGTCCCTGCATTTCTCTGAGCATATGAAACACTCTGCCC
This sequence comes from uncultured Lachnospiraceae bacterium, assembly GCA_947631985.1. Lineage (GTDB taxonomy): Bacteria > Bacillota > Clostridia > Lachnospirales > Lachnospiraceae > SZUA-378. The sequence goes on from CANRNK010000005.1 coordinate 36,244, forward strand.
TCTTCTTCAATGATACTTCTCTCTGTCAGTTCAAATTCAAGATGCTCTGGTAAAATATCATAAAGTCTGATGCATTCCATTGTATAATTCATAATTGCGTCGTCACTCAGATCCCTCGCAGAAAGATTGACCGATACTCTGATATTCTTATTTTGATTTTCCCAGACTTTAATCTGGCTGATTACATTCTTAATCACCCATTTAGTTATGGTCGAAATAAATTCTGCATCTTCTGCAATTTTGATAATTTCAGCAATCGAAAGATTCTGGTAGGGATTCCGGTTCCATCGAAGAAGAGCTTCTGTTCCTATCATCCTGCCTGACTTCGAATCAATCTGTGGTTGGTATACCAAATGAAATTCATTGTTGTTAAAAGCGTGATAGATTGCCACCAGCATGTCATAATGCTTGCTTATTTCTTCTGAAATCACTTTGTTATAGATCACAACTTCTTTTTGTGAATGACATGCCTGATCAAGTGCTTTTTCCATTTTCAAAGCCACTTCCTCAATGGGCTCTTCCTGTCCACTCATTGTCACCATTCCCGCTTTTAAAATCACCGCCACCGGAATCTGATTAATATAAATAGGTTGCTTTGATTTTGAAATAAGTTCCTTTACCGTTCCATATACTTCTTCAGCATTCTCTTCCAATACAGACACCAATATTCTGTTGGCATTTACCGCATAAACCTGACACTCCTTAAAAAAACCAGAACAAAGTTCGAGTATTTTTTTATAAGTTTCCTGGCTTGTATAATAATCCACATTTCTGGCAATTGTTTCAATGTTAATTACTTCAAACAATACCATCTGACAGCAATCCAGATTGGCAGGAAGACAATTGAAATCACTTTTCCATTTGTTAAGGTTTGGATAGCCTGTGAACAAATCCTCATACGCTTTCTTTTTCTCAAGATCATTAAAATTACGAATATGGCCCAGCAAAACCTGAATGATCAGCATAACCACAAGAAACATGATACACCTGAAAATCCATGTGTTCGGCGTCTGCATGATCCCTTCCTTTATATTAAACGGCATAAAAGGGCCAACCATGATTCCAGCGAATAAGACAATTAAAACTGCTATCCTTTTATCAAAAATAAAAACAGACAAAATAATTGGAACATACATCAGATGAACATATGCATTTGTTCCGCCCGTCATATACACAATCAGTGTAATAAAACAGATAAATAACGAGATGAACAGGAACCAGAAAATGCCATCTTTTTTATTTGTATCACGAACTGTCGTTAGTCGATTTAGAAGATTCGCTATCTTACCTGACCAATCTGTCCCAAAATCAATCCCATTCTTTTGGAAATTCCCTCTCATCGCCGTCCCCTTGTTGTAATTCACGATTTATTTCTGCTGTCTATCTGTTTAGTGGATTCTAAAGTAAAGGCAAAAATTTGCCTACCTAATTTAGAATTATATCCTAGTTTCTTATAATTTACAAGTGAAAGGGTAGGAAACAGGGTGGATAAAAGGGTAGGATTCCCTTGCGATTGAAAAGTAAATAGAGCACCCCTGACGGGTGCTCTTCCTTAAAGTGTTGTTGCACGTTGTTCAATATTTTGTCTAAAGTTAATCACTTTATGATTGTATTCTTCATTCATAAAAGTACTTGTTATCATAAAATCAGCTGTTGCTCTGTTGTTCGCAATTGGAATATCATACACCTGGGCAATTCTAAGAAGTGCTTTTACGTCCGGATCATGAGGCTGTGCTTCTAGTGGATCCGAAAAAAAGATTACAAAATCAACACTACCTTCTACAATCTTGGCTCCAATCTGCTGGTCTCCACCTAATGGTCCACTATTATACCCTTTCACAGGAAGTGAAGTCTGATCTGTAATCATTCGAGCAGTCGTTCCTGTTCCACATAAAAAGTGTTCTTTTAAGATATCTTTATTCTGAAGACACCATTCTATTAACGCCTTTTTTTTGCTATCATGTGCAATCAGCGCAATATTTTTTTGTTTTCTAATTGTTAAAGTCACAAAATCTTCTATTAACATAATCTCCTCCAAGGCATTTCGTATATTTTTTATATAATACACTAAGTCAAAATCTTTCGCAAGGCTTCCCTTTGATTCCTTGCAAAGATTTCACATTTACATAGGTAATGCCCATAACGGTTCGAACTCTGTTGTATCCTTGTTCCACGCTTCATCAATCCCTTTTATCATCGTATAGGGGATTGGATTATCAAATAATCCTTTTATATTTTCTATCTTAATCTGATGAAATCCTTCTGATAATGCAAGGCAAATGGGCTGTAATTTACGAAAGGATAAAGTAGAAAACAGAATTCTTAAGGTTTCCTTCTCCTTACTATAAAAAATATAATCCTTTTTTTCATGGAGTCTCAGTTCATAAATGCCACCATCCTCACGCAAAAGTGTCTTCAGATAGAACCTAATGTCTTTCCTTGAAAACAAAAGTCCACTTAACGTTTCACGTTCCTGTTGTAATAATACGTCCTGGCAAACCTTTTCCAACTCGGAAGATGGAACCTCATATTTTTCAATTGTGGGAACGGCCTTTCTTTCTTCCTCTTTTTGTAAAAGAACAGTATACTTATTCGAAAAATTTACAAATCCAGCTTTTTGATAATAACCAAAAAGAGAGTCTGAAGCTGGTATTAATATAACAAATGCTACCTTACGCATCTTTGCAACTATGATTGCCTGATCCATAAGCTGCTTCATCAACTGTTTCCCTCTGTGCTCAGGAAGGGTGGCCAGTGCATAAAAATAAAGCACATCGGTTTCCTCTGATTTGTGTACTCTCATTCTGAACGGAAGAATAAAAAGCATCGAAACAATGACGCCATCTGTCTTATAAACCAGTGTTGATTGGTCTTCCTGAAAATAGGACTCAAAGAATAAATCCAGGTACCAATCCTGGTCATGAAAAACTTCTTTCCAGATGCGTTTCAATGTCGAAACGTCTTCCTTTTTTGCAAATGTAATCATATCTATTCCCATCTACGTGCTTATGCACCCATACCTTTTAAGCTTTTAACACGGCACGATATTTATTCCAGATCATTTCTGGCTGGTAGGAAAGTTTTGCTTTTCTAAGCCCTTCAACGCCGAGATCTTCCTCTCTATTTACATAAGTATAGTTTCCCAATGCATGAATTGCAAATTGCCAGTTGATCATAGGATACAACCCTCGAACTTCTGTGTCTGCTTTTTCTATATGTGTCACAAAGGTATCCTGTGTCAGGCGTTCTCCAATTGTAAATGCTTTCACCACACCGTCAATTCGTATTAGTCCACCTGTCAGGCCAAGTTCCTCAAAATGGTTCAATGCAAGATCAACCGCACCGAGTTCCGTTTCAACAGAAGCAGAATCAGAGTCTTTTTGCTCTGACCAGTCATCTTTTACCACATGACATTCTGTAATGTTTCCCGCTGAAATTTCTTCGTATTCATAGGTGTAATTTTTCAAAAAATAGTTGATGTGATTTTTCTTTCCATGATATTTTTTACCACGAAGTTCAGCAAGTTCTTCCACTTTATAGATATAATCACTATTATCCCGATTAAATGAATATTCAAACAGATTTGGATAAAACAACTCCATCTGCTTCATCATCTCCTCAGACAGACCCTTCATCGTAAATTGTTTGTTGAGCTGTTTTGCGTCAAGCATCAAATCATCCAGGAATGGTTTTGAATCCGGACCTATATTGGGTACGGAATAGGTTACACAGGCATCGTTGACACATCTGTATACCAGCTGGTCCTTGTAAGCTGAATACTTACACATATTATCAACATTCCACATATAAACATTCGCAAGTGAAAATTCACAAGCTTTATTTGTATTTTGTTCCAGGCATTTTTTAATCGTTGCCATATCGTCAAACGTTATATCTTTAAACTGTATCATGGTAATTCCCTTCTTTTCCGTTCTGATTCAATCGAACTGTATAGGATTTTTATAAATTGTTTATATTGTTTATATTATTTTAATATTTCCTATCAATTTACTATACATTCCTATCATATTCTATCTTTCTTCCTACGTCAAGATATAGAATTACTATATTTTAATCTATTTAATTGTTGGCAATTTGTTTAATTTTTAGTATTCAACTCCTTTTCTGGCCTGGATTCCATGGTCATACGGATGCCTGATTTTTTTCATTTCCGTTATATAGTCTGCTAACAGAATCAGCTCCTCGGCAGGATCTCTTCCAGTTAAAATTATCTCTCTTTTTTCTTTCTGTTCCTTTAAAAACTCTATCAATACTGTTTGATCTATCATTTCATTTTGAAATGCTGCAATTACTTCATCAAAAATCAAAACCTGGTACGCCTCGGCCTCTTTCATGCTCTCAAATGCCAATTTCTGGTATTGTTTCTTTGCTTCCTCTTTTTCTGCCTCATTCATATTCCAGATGAATTTAGGTGGCGTCTCCCCTGTCCTGACTGTTATTCCTGGTATGTTTTTCAAAACATTAATTTCTCCTGAACTACCACTTTTCAGGAATTGTACGATCAGGACAGACATATCATTTCCTGCTGCTCTGATTGCCGCCCCAAATGCTGCACTTGACTTTCCTTTTCCGTCCCCACAATAAATATGAAGCATAGCTTTCCCTCCATTTTCACTTTACAACATCTCTTCTGTCTCTTCTGTCTCTTCTGTCTCTTCTGTCTCTTCTGTCTCTTCTATTTCATTTCTTGCTGGTTCTCAAGATGAAGCAATTTCTGATTCATCTTTTCAGCAAGAGACTTGTCCCTCGCATAAGAAGCAATCACATTAATCAGATAGATGATTGCAATCATGACCAGAACAATACCAATTTCAAGTCTGTTCAAAATGGTAAACCAACCTATCTTTATTCCAAAAAAGAGAACCACCAAATTCATATAAAGATAATGAAAAAAGAATCTGATTATGATTTCTTTCTTACTGTACTGACGTTCTTCCGATTCCATAATAATGAATTCTCCCAACGCACAAAACAAAGATAAAACCGCCAGAAAAAAAAGTTGTTTTCCCATTTCATCCCTCCACTCATTGAAGAGCAATGAAATAAGTGGCAATATTGTGCAGATGGCGGATAATACAATCCCATATCGAAATACTATTTTCTTCATCATTCGCTTCATTCTTTCATCATACCTTTCTTATTTTCAACTACAATCCAAGTTTTTGTTTTAATAGGGGGACATATTGTCTTGATATCATAATTTTTTCATTATTTTTTAAATTTGCCTCAAATCGTCCCGAAAAAGCTGGTGTAAGACTTTTAATCTTACGTAGATTCAAAATCACAGACTTTGAAGCTCTAAAAAACTGATCCTCTCCAAGGAGCAGTTCTATTTCATATAATTTTTGTTTTGATTCATATAAGCTATCCTTACAATAAATAAAAACATGATTATCAACCGCTTCAAAATAAAATACGTCTTCCGGCTGCAACATGAAAGCTGTAGTTTCCTGATACGCTACAAGTGTCTTCTGTTTCCTTTTTAAAATCTGAATCATTTGAAGAAGTGTATCATCCATCTGCCTGCACCTTATAATCACATGGTCTTCTTCCTGTTCGTCTGGTTCTTCCACTATAATCTTCATCATGACCCCCTAACTTGTTATAAAATTATCTATCTTTCATCTTTCTTTTGCTCATCATAAAAACAGATAAAATAAAGAACAGTAACCCGGAACTACTTAAAAACAAAATCATCTGTAAAGAAGTCATTGCCAGATCTCCCTGCATAATCGTAATTCCCATATACTCTTTGTATTCCATTACAACTGATTCATCTACTCCCAAAAAAGTCTGTGCTAATAAATTCCCTGTCAGCAAATCTCTGAGTAGTGCTGTTGCAGCAAATAATGGTGTGCTCTTAAGTACCTTACCCGCTATTTCTGGAAGCGAACCGACCGGCACATAAATAGCCGCCAAAAACCCAACTAATGTTCCAACTACCGTTGAAAGGCCTGAATATGCACTTTTACTGTGCACAAATTGTGCAATTAAAAATACTAAGGACGACGAAAAAAACACAACAACAACAAGGTAACATAGCAATGTAACATGTTCTATCATGGTAAGCAAATCTAAATGATTAAAATACAAATACCCTTCTGTTAACATCACAGTCATCATGCAGAACAGGAAGCTCATCACACAGGACGCGACAAGGTAAGATAACAGGAAACTGATTTTATTAACAGGACTAATCATAAAGGCCGCAAGTTTATGTTCTTCTTCATCTGCAATCATAATTCCCACAACACCAATCGCGATTGTAATACTGTTCACAACAATAATTCCTGCTGCCACCCAATTTAAGATCAGGTTTTTGGCATTGGAAAGATCTACGGCCGAATCTCTAATTCCGCCATATTGATCAAGCAATGCCGTAATCGCATCCACATTCATCTCTCCTAAAAATAATACCATTAACCCTAATATAATCAACATCGACAAAAATGAAAAGAAAACATTTCCTTTATCTTTATAATATACCATCATATTTCGTTTCACTAAAGTAAAAAATACAGTCATAATTACAATCCACCTTTCTTTCTATTCCATCTATTCATGTTCCAACTGCCTGCCTGTAATATTTAAAAACACATCATCCATAGTTCCCTGTATCACTTCAAAGGATGCAACCTTTTCTTTCAATCTTCCAAGGAGTGGAATTGCATCGATTGTCTGATTCAAGGTGACACTAATCTGGTGACTTGAATTCAAAAACGGATGCCCCATTTCCTTTAAATACGATCCAATTTGTTCTCTGGCTTCTTGGTTGATTGGAATTAGTTTCATGGAATCGCGTGCAAACTCCTGCTTAAGCTGATATGGTTTTGCATTGGCTACCAGCCTTCCAGCATCCATCACCCCAATCTGATCTGCTTTTGCCGCTTCCTCCATATAATGTGTTGTCAGAAATACCGTCAGTCCCTCCTCTTTTCTAAGCCAGTCAATGGAATCCCAGACTATTTTCCGGCTCTGTGGATCAAGCCCTGTTGTTGGTTCGTCTAAGAATAAAATTTCTGGTTCATTCATGATTGCTCTTGCAATCTCACATCTTCTTTTCTGCCCTCCTGAAAGCTCAGAAAACTTCCGCATAAGTAAGTCTTCAATCCCCAGGTGAAGTGCTACCCGGTTCATGTTCTCATTTGTTCTTTTCCAGTTTTTTTCATACAGAACTCCCCTGCTTATCAAGTTATCCCTGATTGTGAGTCTCTCATCCAAGGTATTATTTTGAAAAACAACACCAATCTTTTTTTGAATTTTCTTTTTTTCTTTTTTTGAATCAAGGCCACAAATCGAGATACTTCCCTGGTCTTGTTCGTACATCGTGCACAACATATTGATTGTCGTCGATTTTCCTGCTCCATTCACACCTAGAAAGCCGAATAGTTCTCCCCGATTCACGTGAAAGCTAATTGTATCTACCGCTTTTTTTGATTCAAATGCTTTAACAAGATGACTTACTTCTATAATTTTTTCTTTTTCCCGATCCATTCTTAATCCACCTTTCAATAAGCTTTATCTGATTCTTATTTGATTATATCAGCCAAACTTTGAATCACAACCGCCTTTGGGGTGAGATGCAAAAATACACAGCCAAGTTGCTCCCCTGGCTGTGTATCTTACTTTCTTTCTATCTATCTATTATATAAGTATTTACGATGTATTTATCTGGTATTTATCTGGTTTTCATAAGTTCCGTCATAGACTGATTCAGTCCATTTACTGTCAGCTTGTACATCGGGAAAATTTCTTTGATTGCCGTTTCCGCTTCACGCCAGGGTGCATTCCCGGGTGCCATCTTCGGATTGATCCAGACGATTTTTCGATAATGCTTTTT
>CANRNK010000006.1 GCA_947631985.1 uncultured Lachnospiraceae bacterium
CCGGATTGGTACATTGACTCTTGTGGCAAGATTAAATATATGTTTCCAAAAGCCCATGCAGCTGCTTATGTTATGATGGCGTGGAGAATTGCCTATTTTAAAGTGAATTATCCACTTGCGTATTATGCGTCTTATTTTAGTATTCGTGCATCTGGATTTTCTTATGAGATTATGTGCCAGGGAAAGGAACATCTGGAGTCAGTATTAGAAGACTATAAAAGGCGTGCGGATAGTTTGTCAAAGAAAGAGCAGGATACTTATAAAGACATGAGAATCTGTCAGGAAATGTATGCCAGAGGTTTCACTTTTATTCCAATTGATATTTTCAGAGCGCAAGCCAGATCGTTCCAACTATTAGATGGAAGGATTATGCCGTCCCTAAATAGCATTGATGGCTTGGGTGAAAAGGCGGCAGACGCAATTGTAGAGGCCGCGAAAGAAGGGCCATTTTTATCAAAAGATGATTTTAGGATTAGAACAAAAGCGTCCAAGACGGTGATAGATCTAATGTCACAGCTTCGATTACTTGGAGAATTACCGGAGACAAATCAGCTGAGTCTTTTTGACATGTTTTAGGAGAATAGTAAAGAGTTAGAAAATGCTCAGTAAAAAATAAAAAATAGTTCTTGCAATACATCCCGTTCTGGGCTACAATACAAAAGGACTTTTTTTTAGGCGCGTTGGTCAAGAGGTTAAGACGTTGCCCTCTCACGGCAGAATCACGGGTTCGATTCCCGTACGCGCTACGAATGAAAACTCTTATAGAAGTTACTGGAAAAACATTGCGCTTTCTAGCGGTTGGTGGTATACTCTATGAGACTAGATATGATTGTTTGATAAGAGTGGACGCCTGTCCACTCTTATTTGTTGGGTAGAAGATAGTTAATTTGAAAGGAACGGTGTGTGAATGTCAAAACGCGAGTCTTATGAAGCTCGAACGGAAGAGTTACTGATACCAATTGTTACAGAGCACGGATTAGAAGTATATGATGTAGAGTATATGAAAGAGGCAGCAGACTGGTATCTCAGGATTTATCTTGATAAACCTGAAGGAATTACCATACAGGACTGCGAACTTGTCAGTAGGGCAATGTCTGAAATACTCGACAGAGAAGACTTTATTGAAGATGCTTATATATTTGAGGTGAGTAGCCCGGGACTTGGTAGAACTTTGAAGAAAGACAGACATTTTGACAAAAGCATTGGAAAAGAAGTGATTGTAAAAACATATAAGCAAAAGGATGGTTCTAAAGAATTTGAAGGAATCCTGACAGCCTATGATAAAGATAGTATCACAATTGAAATAGAAGAGACAGACATTGTATTTATGAAGTCAGAGGTTGCGCTGGTGAAACTGGCGTTCGACTTTTAAACCAGGAGGAAAACAGAAAATGAATAAAGAATTAATGGAAGCACTAGATATTCTTGAAAAAGAAAAAGAAATAAGCAAAGAAACTTTATTTGAAGCAATTGAGAATTCACTCATTACGGCTTGCAAAAATCATTTTGGGAAATCCGACAATATGAAAGTTGAAATCAATAGAGAAACCTGCGATTTTCTGGTATATGCTGAGAAGGAAGTTGTTGCGACCAAAGAAGAGGTAGAAGATGATGTGACACAGATTGCATTAGAAGATGCCTTGGAACTATCTAAGAAAGCAGTTGTTGGCTCTATTTTAAATGTTGATATCAAATCAAAAGAGTTTGGAAGAATTGCAACCCAGAATGCTAAGAATGTTATTTTACAAAAAATCAGAGAAGAAGAACGCTCTGTTATATACAATCAATATTATGAAAAAGAAAAAGATGTTGTGACTGGAATCGTTCAAAGATACGTTGGAAAGAATATTGCTGTTAATCTTGGAAAAGCAGATGCGATTTTAAACGAGACAGAGCAGGTAAAAGACGAAGTATTTAAACCGACGGAACGAATCAAAGTCTATATTGTAGAAGTGAAGAATACACCAAAGGGACCTAGAATTATGGTTAGCCGTACTCATCCAGAATTGGTGAAGAGATTGTTTGAATCAGAAGTTGCTGAAATTAGTGATGGAACAGTTGAAATTAAAAGTATTGCCAGAGAAGCTGGAAGCAGAACAAAAATCGCCGTTTATTCAAATGATTCTAATGTTGATGCTGTTGGAGCCTGCGTTGGAATGAATGGAGCACGTGTTAATAATATCGTGGATGAGCTTCGTGGAGAAAAAATTGATATCGTTAACTGGGATGAAAACCCAGGTAATTTAATTCAGAATGCGTTGTCTCCGGCAAAAATTGTTGCGGTATTTGCTGATCCTGACGAAAAAACAGCTAAAGTTGTTGTTCCCGACTACCAGTTATCACTTGCAATTGGAAAAGAAGGACAGAATGCCCGTCTTGCTGCAAGACTGACTGGATTTAAAATCGATATTAAAAGTGAATCACAGGCAAAGGATGCGCCGGGATTCAGATATGAAGATTATATGGATGATTTTGAAGAAGAGTACGAAGAAGAAAATGAGTATGAAACGCAAGAAGAAATTTTAGAAGTGCAGGAAGAAAATTAATCGTTTCAGAAGAGGAATAAGGGTGGGGTGTCATGAGTAAAAAAATCCCAATGAGACAATGTATTGGATGCGGTGAAATGAAGAATAAGCGTGAAATGATGCGTGTTCTGAAAACTGCTGAAGATGAAATTATACTTGATGTAACAGGAAAAAAGAATGGGCGAGGAGCTTATCTGTGTCAGTCAAAAGAGTGCATGGAAAAAGCAAGAAAAACAAAAGGACTTGAACGTTCTTTTAAAATGAACATTCCAGAACAGGTGTATGAATGCCTGCAAAAGGAGTTTGATGGAATTGAATAATAAAAAGATTTATTCATTATTAGGTTTGGCAGTAAAATCAAGAAATATTGTAAGCGGTGAATTTTCAACAGAAAAAGCAGTCAAGTCCGGCAGTGCAGAACTCGTGTTAGTAGGTGAAGATGCCTCTGATAATACGAAGAAGATGTTTCGAAATATGTGTGAGTTTTACAAGGTTCCAATGAGAACTTTAGGCTCGAAAGAGGAGCTCGGGCATGCCATGGGAAAAGAGGAACGCGCATCGCTGGCTGTGTTAGACAGTGGATTTGCCAAATCAATTCTAAAGTATCTGGAAGAACCTACACAAAACGGAGGTAGTTAAGAATGGCGAAAATAAGAGTTCATGAACTCGCTAAGGAACTTGATAAACAAAGCAAGGATGTTATTAATCTGCTTCATGAAAAGGGTGTTGAAGTAAAAAATCATATGGCGACATTAGAAGAGAATGAAATAGATTATGTAAAAAAAGCTTTTGGGTCAACCAGAAAGGGAAGTATGACAGAAAATATTAAAATGTCTGAGAACGAGCAAATGGGAGTACAAAAAACGGAAGAGGTACAAAAGAAAAAGAAAAAAATTATTTTTGTAAGTAATCCGCAAAACAGTAAACTTCCAGGAGGCGCGGCAAATATTCCGCCTCATTCTTCAGGAACGAAGCAGGTTGTGAAACCATCTACAGTTCCACCACAGACAACCAAGAGCAAATCAGAAGTAACGGAACCTGTTGCGCAAACCAGTGCTGTATCAAGTGAACCTAAAAAGACGATTAGTGTGGATGCTTCAAGCAATGCTGCTACATCACAAGTGGCGCCTGTCGCACCTTCTGTTAACGCAACAGAAAAAGTAACTGCGCCTGTTGTAGCACCAACACAGACAAGTACAAATTCAAATACAAGTACAAATTCAAATACAAGTACAAATACAAATACTCCGGGTACGCAGAGACCTTACAATAATGACGGCCAAAGCAGACCTTATAATAACAATGCCAGTGGACAGAGCAGACCTTACAATAATGACGGCCAAAGCAGACCTTATAATAACAATGCGGCAGGTGGTCAGAGCAGGCCTTATAATAACAATACCGGTGGCCAGAGTAGACCGTATAACAATGATGGCCAGAGCAGACCTTATAATAACAATGCAGGTGGACAGAGCAGACCGTATAATAACGACGGTCAGAACAGACCGTATAACAATAATGCAGGTGGCCAGAGCAGACCGTACAATAACGACGGCCAGAGCAGACCTTATAATAATGCCGGTGGCCAGAGCAGACCTTATAATAACAATGCAGGTGGACAGAGCAGACCTTATAATAATAATGCAGGTGGACAGAGCAGACCTTATAATAATAATGCAGGTGGACAGAGCAGACCTTATAACAATAATGCGGGTGGTGGCCAGAGTAGACCTTATGGAAACGATCGTTTTCAAAAGGGAGATGGAAGAGATGATAATAGATTCGGAAAACCACAGCAAGGCAAGTCGTTTTCTGGAGATTCACCAATTTCACAACCTGAAAAACGTAGAGATGAAGTAAAAAGAAAACTTGGTCAGGAAAAGGATAGCCGAAGTAAAAGAGATAAAATCTATGAAGATGATGCTGCAAAAGCAAAACCAGGAAGATTTATCAGACCAGAAAAGAAACCGAAGGAAATAGAAGAACAAATCAAAGTGATTATTCTTCCAGAAGTACTTACAATCAGAGAACTGGCTGAAAAAATGAAGATTCAACCATCTGCTATTGTGAAGAAATTATTTCTTCAGGGACAGGTTGTAACTGTAAATCAGGAAATCACATATGAAGCAGCAGAAGAAATTGCACTAGAATATGAAATTATGTGTGAAAAAGAAGTTGTTGTAGATGTCATCGAAGAGTTGTTGAAGGAAGAAGAAGAAAATGCAGAAGAAATGACAGCAAGACCTCCTGTCATCTGTGTAATGGGACATGTTGATCATGGTAAAACTTCCCTTCTTGATGCAATCAGAAAAACGAATGTTACGGATAAAGAAGCAGGTGGAATCACACAGCATATCGGTGCATATACAGTTAACATTAAGGACCAGAAAATCACATTCCTCGACACACCGGGACATGAAGCATTTACGTCCATGCGTATGAGGGGTGCGAATGCAACAGATATCGCAATCTTAGTTGTTGCAGCAGACGATGGTGTTATGCCTCAGACTGTTGAAGCAATCAGTCATGCAAAAGCAGCTGGAATAGAAATCATTGTGGCAGTGAACAAGATTGACAAACCAAATGCAAATATTGAAAGAGTGAAACAAGAATTAACAGAATACGAGCTTATTTCTGAAGACTGGGGAGGCAGTACAGTATTTGCACCGGTTTCCGCTTCTACAGGAGAAGGAATTGAGCAGCTCCTGGAAATGATTCTTTTGACGTCTGAAATTCTTGAATTGAAAGCAAATGACAAAAGAAATGCAAGAGGGCTTGTTATCGAGGCACAGTTAGATAAAGGAAGAGGCCCTGTGGCGACAATTCTTGTTCAAAAAGGAACGTTACATGTCGGAGATTTTATTGCGGCAGGTTCTTGTAATGGTAAAGTAAGAGCAATGATTGATGACAAAGGCAGACGTGTCAAGGAAGCTGGACCATCTACTCCTGTTGAAATTTTAGGACTAAATGATGTGCCTAATGCAGGGGACGTATTCATTGCACCGAATAATGATAAAGAAGCAAAACAATTTGCAGATACTTTTATTGCGCATAGCAGAGAAAAAATGATTGATGATACCAAGGCAAAGATGTCACTTGATGATCTCTTTACCCAGATTCAGGCGGGAAATCTCAAAGAACTCAACCTAATTATAAAAGCAGATGTACAGGGTTCCGTAGAGGCTGTGAAACAAAGTCTTGCAAAATTATCAAACGAAGAAGTTGTTGTGAAAATTATACATGGTGGAGTTGGTACCATCAACGAATCAGATGTCATCCTGGCAAGCGCATCCAAAGCAATTATCATTGGATTTAATGTTCGTCATGATGCAACGGCAAAAGCAACTGCAGAACGTGAAGGCGTTGATTTAAGACTCTATAAAGTTATCTATCAGGCAATTGAAGATGTAGAAGCGGCAATGAAAGGGATGCTTGATCCTATTTTTGAAGAAAAAATCATTGGACATGCTGAAATCAGACAAATCTTTAAGGCGTCTGCAATTGGAAATATTGCTGGTTCTTATATACTTGATGGAATGTTCCAGAGAAATGCCAAGATTAGAATTTCGAGAGCAGGAAAGCAGATTTTTGAAGGACAGCTCGATGCACTTAAGAGATTTAAAGATGATGTAAAAGAGGTTAAGGCAGGATTTGAATGTGGACTTACCTTTGATGGATTTGACCAGTTCCAGGAGCTTGATATTGTAGAAGCGTATGTAATGGTTGAAGTGCCAAGATAAATAATCAAAATCGGTTTGTGCCATGGCACAAACCGTAATAATATCTGTGTATAATTTCAGGGCAGTTTTTCTTGTAGGAAAGGCGAATTAGATGCGAAAAAACAGTGTAAAAAACACGAGAATAAATGCTGAAGTTCAAAAAGTATTGGCAGATGTAATACGAAGTGAAATAAAGGATCCCAGAATTAACATGATGACTTCTGTGGTTGCGGTTGAAGTATCACCGGATTTAAAAAACTGCAAAGCATGGATTAGTGTTCTGGGAGATGAAAAATCACAAAAAGATACACTTGCAGGATTACGGAGTGCGGAAGGTTTCATCAGAAATAAGATTGCAAAAGAAATTAATCTTCGTAACACACCATTGATTACCTTTGTTATGGATCAGTCCATAGCATATGGGGTGACCATGTCAAAAAAAATTGATGAAGTAAATAAAGGAATACCAAAAAGGGATGAATAAGCAATCCCTTTTTGGCGTTATGGATATTTTTTAATGCGTAAGGAATAAATTTGGGGAGCAACAAAAAAAGGTAGGGGAAAGATGACGAATAAAATTAATTTGACTGAATTATGTAAAGAGGCAAAAAGCATTGGTATTGGTGGGCATGTTCGTCCTGATGGAGATTGTATGGGCTCTACGCTTGCGTTATATCAATATTTGAAAAAACGGAATCCAAAAAGTAACGTAACCGTTTATCTCGAAGAGGCTTCGGAAATCTTTTCTGTGATACCAGAGTTTGAAAAAGTTGAACACAATTTTCCGGATGTTCCAGGACATGATGTGTTTTTTGTTCTGGATTGCGAAAAAGAGCGACTAGGAGGGGCAAAAAAATATTTTGATGCCGCAAAAACAACAATAAATATTGACCATCATATTACCAACCAGGGGTGTGCTGAGTTTAATTATATTCTGCATACAGCCAGTTCTACCTGTGAACTGGTGTATGATTTAATGTTGCCTGAGTATATGGATGCAGAAATTGCAAAAACTTTGTATATTGGGATTATTCATGATACAGGGGTGTTGCAATATTCCAACACCTCACCAAAAACACTTCGCCAGGTTGCAGATTTGATTGCATACGGATTTGACTTCACAGAAATTATTGATAAAACATTCTATGAAAAAACGTATTTGCAAAACCAGATTATGGGTAGAGCTATCCTGGAAAGCCTCCTCATTATGGATGGCAGATGTATTGTGAGTGCGGTCGATCAAAAAATGATGGATTTTTACCATGCCGATTCCAAAGATCTCGACGGGATTGTGAATCAGCTTAGAATCACCAAAGGGGTGGATTGTGCTGTGTTTATGTATCAGATTGGGACAATGGAGTATAAAATAAGTATGCGTTCAAACGAAACGGTAAATGTTGCAAAGATTGCCGAATTATTTGGAGGTGGAGGGCATTGCAGAGCTGCTGGATGCACCATGAATGGAACATTTCACGATGTAGTGAATAATCTCTCCGCGCAGATAGAAAAGCAATTTCATGCCTGAAGAAGAATCGATTGAAGAAGGAATAAGTCTTAAATGATAAATGGAATCATTAATATATATAAAGAAAAGGGATATACGTCCCATGATGTAGTTGCAAGGCTTAGAGGAATCTGCAAGCAAAAAAAAATTGGACATACTGGGACGCTTGATCCGGATGCGCAGGGTGTGTTACCGGTCTGCTTTGGAAGCGCAACCAGATTGTGCGAAATGCTGACAGAAAAGGAAAAAGAATATATTGCAACCATGCAGCTAGGTCTGACAACAGACACGCAAGACAGTAGTGGTATTGTACTGGAGCGGCGGGATGTGGCTGTATCGGAGATAGAAATAAGAAATGTAATCGCTGGATTTTGCGGGATACAGAAGCAGATTCCGCCGATGTACTCTGCAATCAAGGTCAATGGAAAGAAATTATATGAACTTGCAAGAGCGGGAATTGAAATAGAACGCGTTCCAAGAGAAATTACGATTCATAAAATAGAGATTCTGTCTGTCGAGCAATGTGAAATTAAAATGAAGGTTTCTTGTTCGAAAGGAACTTATATTAGAACGTTATGCCATGATATTGGACAGGCACTTGGATGTGGAGCCATTATGACAGAGCTGTGTAGAACCAGATCCGGGCAGTTTGGATTGGAAGAGGCGTTGCTTCTTTCACAGATAGAACAATTCGTTCAAGAAGGAACCATTGATCAACATTGTATTACAACAGAAGAAGTTTTTGCGCTGCTTTCACCAGTTTATATGAAAGAAGAGTTTAACAGATTACTTCATAATGGGAATAAGTTTCAGGCACTTTGCATTCAGGGTGAATCAGAGTCCGATGATTTGCAGGAAGTGAGAGCTTACGACAGCCTGGGAAATTTCTGGGGGATATATCAATATTGTGAATTGTCAGATTGCTATAAACCAGTCAAAATGTTTCCGCAATCATAATATGAGGCATGAAAAAGAATGAAAATTATTAAGGGAACACTTGATTTTGAAATAGAAGGAAAAACAGCGATTACAATCGGCAAATTTGATGGAATTCATAAAGGACATCAACTCTTGCTGGATGATATCCTGGCATGTAAGAAAAAGGGAATGAAGGCAGTTGTATTTACTTTTGATATTCCCTTATCAAGTTTTTTTCAGCATTCAAAGTCAAAAGAATTAACAACAATTGAAGAAAAACGAAAAATTTTTGAAGAAATGGGAATTGATATTCTGATTGAATTCCCGATTAATGAGAAAACGGCAACGATTTCTCCGGAATCTTTTATCCGCGATATTTTATGTGAAAAATTACATGCAACCAGAGTTGCGGCGGGAATAGATGTATCCTTTGGTTACAAAGGGGCGGGCGATAGCCTTCTTTTAGAGGCGCTTGCAAAAGAATGCGATTATTCCGTTTATCTGACAGATAAACTCTGCATACAGGGAAGAGAAATTAGTTCCAGCCTGATTCGAGAAGAAGTTGAACGAGGCAATATGGAACCGGTATTTGACCTGACCGGCAGGTATTATTCCTTTACGGGCGAAGTAATACATGGTAAGAAACTGGGCAGAACGATACAAATGCCTACGATTAATTTGCTACCGTCTCCAAATAAGCTGCTCCCTCCCTGTGGAGTCTATTATTCGAGAATACTAATTGGAGAACAGTTATATTTTGGGATTACTAACATAGGATTCAACCCAACAGTAAGCCAACTTTCCGCACCAACTGTTGAGACCTTTATTTATGATTTTGACTGTGATATCTATGGAATGGAAGTGACGGTACAGGTTATGGCATTTAAAAGACCTGAAATCAGATTTCAGAATTTAATGGATCTTAAAAAACAGATGGAGCAGGATAAACTTGAAGGCAGAGAATTTTTTGGTATTTAATAGAAATTGAATTGACAAGACCCCGTCACTTGTTATACTCTGATTAATGTAATAAAATTGTAACAATTTGGAGGAGTCAATGAAATACAACTTGTTAAAGAAGCTTGGGTTTGTTATTTGTGCTGGAATTGCGATGCTACTGACAACACCTCTTAACCACAATATATATGTATCTGCAACGGGAACAGATTCTATTGTTTCTGAGACTGCGGGAGCAGAATCTGTTTTGACAATCAAGATGTCTACGGAAGATATTGCTAAAAGTGCTGGAGCAGAATCTGTTTTAGAAGAATCAAAAAGGGATAGTCTGTGGGGGTATGCAAATCTTGGAATTGCAAATGTTGAAAACCATTTGAACATAAGAGAATCAGCAGAGGATGATGCAAAACTGATTGGAAAACTTGCCAGAGATGCAGCTTGTGAAATTATCGGATTTGATGGAATCTGGGCACATATCAAGTCTGGTCAGGTTGAAGGTTATGTTGCAAAAGAATACCTGATTATGGGAAAAACTGCTGAGGATCGGGCAAAAGAAATTGTAAGAACGATGGCGACTGTTAAAACAGACACCTTAAAAGTAAGAGATCAACCCAATACGGATTCCGAGGTCGTTACCCTGGTACCAAATGGGGAAGAACTTGAAGTGGTTGCAGAAAAGGAAGACTGGGTAGAAATCAAACTGGACGATGAAACAGCATTTATTGCTGCGGAATTTGTTGAAGTAGATCAAAAGCTGGATACCGCAATTACAATGACGGAATTACTCTATGGAGCAGGGGTCTCTGATGTCAGAGTGGATTTATGTCAATATGCCAAAGAATTTATTGGAAATCGATATGTATGGGGAGGAACAAGCCTGACAAAAGGTGCGGATTGTTCTGGATACGTACTAAGCATATTTAAAAAATACGGAATTGTGTTACCACATTCAGCAGCTGCTCAGGCGGGATATGGAACGAAAATCAGCCCTTCAGAAGCGCAACCGGGTGATTTGTTCTTTTATGCAAAGGGTGGTAGGATTAATCATGTGGCGATTTATATAGGAAATGGCCAGGTTGTTCATGCAAGCAGTCCAAGTACAGGGATTAAAACCTCAAATGCGTTTTATAGAACGCCTGCGGTAGTCAGAAGAGTATTATCGTAACAGGATGACTTTATAACCGATAATATTATTGTGAATATAAACAAAATATAAAGAATCTATAAAAAAAGATTGACAATTTTGATATTCATTGTTAATCTAAGGATAGAAATAAGATTCGCAAATGAATAGTAATCGTGGATTGTGACCTACATGTGGGCAAGACCGAATTTTGTAAAGCAGCATTATAATTGATGCCTTTATGAAATTTGGTTTTTTTGTTTTTAAGGAGTTTTATGAAAATAGTGAAAGCAATTAACAACAATGTTGTCTGTGCGCTTGATTCTGATGGACAGGAAATACTGGTCATGGGAAAGGGCATAGGATTTAAGGCAAAAGAGGGACAGAACTTAGATTCCAACATGGTAGAGAAAATTTTCAAAATGGATAACCAGAAGTCTGTCAATCAATTTTCGGAACTTCTAAAAAATCTGCCAATGGAGCATTTTCATGTTTCTAATGAAATCATAGAATATGCGAGAGATACCCTTGGCAAGAAAATGAATCAGAATATTTATATTACACTGACAGATCATATCAACTTTGCAATTGAGAGATTTGCACAGGGAATGGCATTTCATAATCCACTGCTTTGGGAAGTAAAGAAATTTTATCCAAGTGAATATTTGATTGGAGAATATGCCATTGCATTGATTGAACGAAGACTTAAGGTAACTCTGAATGTGGATGAAGCAGCATCGATTGCACTCCATGTTGTGAATGCAGAGT
The DNA here is from genome assembly GCA_947631985.1 of uncultured Lachnospiraceae bacterium. Classification (GTDB taxonomy): domain Bacteria; phylum Bacillota; class Clostridia; order Lachnospirales; family Lachnospiraceae; genus SZUA-378. The sequence goes on from CANRNK010000006.1 coordinate 11,515, forward strand.
ACAATACCGCAATGAATGAGACGATGCATATTACAATGATGATCAAAGAAGTGCTTCTTCTCATTAAAGAATTCCTCACCTCGGATCTTGACGAAGAAAGTCTCTACTATTCAAGATTTATCACACACCTCAAATTCCTGGCACAGCGTATTTTTACAGGAGAAGCGTTGCAGGGAGAAGATGAAAAACTAATTGAAATTGTCACATCTCTTTATCCGGATGAATATGAGTGTAGTAAGAAAATCGCCAACTATATCCAGGCTACGTATGGACAACTTGTTCCGCGTGAAGAAATGGCATATCTAACCTTGCATATCAAGAGAATCAGAATGTCGACAGAAGCCTGAGTTTAATCCTGAAATAAGAAAAGTAATAAGAATCAAGTAAGAAGAATGAAGTGAGATTATTTAGCTCGAGGAGGAGTATGATGTTTGAGTTTTTAAAAAATAAAAAAGAAAAAGTGGAAACGATAAAAGCACCAATTGAGGGTGCAACGATTTCGGTAAAAAAAGTGAATGACCCCACCTTTGCAGAAGAAATTCTTGGAAAAGGAATCGCAATTATTCCAAAAACGGGAAGTGTAGTTGCACCGGTGGATGGAATCATTAATCTTGTGTTTGACACAAAACATGCAATCAGCATGACATCAACACAGGGAGCTGAAATCTTAATTCATATCGGACTTGATACAGTGAACCTTCGAGGACAGTTTTTCAAAACCCATGTTGAGCCTGACCAGAGTGTGAAGCAGGGCGATTTACTAATAGAATTTGATATGGAAGAGATTAAAAATGCTGGTTATGATGTAACAACACCGATTGTAATCTGTAATCCGGATCACTTTCGTGAAATTAAGATAATGGAAGAAAAAGATGTAAAACAAAATGAGGAAGTAATGCAGCTTATTTTATCCTAAGAAATGGCAGTATGTGGTGAAGGGGGGCAAATAATCAGTCAAGAAAGTAACAAAAATCAGCTGAATCACAAAAAAACTGGAAATTAAAAATCCGGTAAAGTACGGCTGAAAAAAACAGGGTAGAATAGCAGCATCAATAATAGCAAGAGATTGAAAGGAGAATTAACAATGATGAAGTATCTTCAAAAACTAGGCAAATCTTTAATGCTTCCGGTTGCATGTCTACCGGTTGCAAGTATCCTTATGGGAATCGGTTATTGGATTGATCCTACAGGATGGGGTGCAAACAATGTAATCGCAGCATTTTTACTCAAAGCAGGAGGTGCTTTAATTGACAATATGGCAATCCTTTTTGCGATTGGCGTTGGTGTCGGTATGTCTGATGACAATGATGGCACAAGTGGACTTGCCGGCCTTGTTTCATGGCTTATGATTACAACTTTACTTGCTCCTGGAGCAGTTTCATTCTTCAAAGGAATTCCGGTAGAAGAAGTTGCACCAGCATTTTCTAAAATTCAGACACAGTTTATCGGTATTATTGCGGGTCTGATTGGATCTACCTGTTATAACAAATTTAAGGGAACAAAGTTACCAGATGCCCTTGCTTTCTTTAGTGGTAAGAGAAGTGTAGCAATTGTAACAGCAGGCGCATCCATTGTTGCATCAGTAGTTCTTTTCTTTGTATGGCCTGTAGTATATGGAGCACTTGTTGCATTTGGAACAGGTATTTCATCAACAGGCGCTGTTGGAACAGGAATCTATACCTTCCTGAACAGATTATTGATTCCATTTGGTCTTCACCACGCAGTAAATTCCGTATTCTGGTTTGATGCGATTGGAATTAACGACCTTGGTAACTTCTGGTCCGGTACAGGTGAATATGGTGTTGTTGGACAGTACATGACAGGTTTCTTCCCAGTTATGATGTTTGGTTTACCAGCGGCAGCTCTTGCAATGTATCATACAGCAAAAGATAATAAGAAAAAAATTGCAGCAGGTCTTTTGCTTGCAGGTGCACTTTCTTCCTTCTTTACAGGCGTTACAGAACCTCTTGAATTCTCATTTATGTTCTTAGCTCCTGCACTTTATTTAGTATATGCAATCCTTGCAGGTATTGTAGCAATGATTACAGTTATGCTTCCTGTCAGAGCTGGATTTAATTTCTCGGGTGGTTTTGTTGACTGGGTTCTTTGCTGGAAAACACCAATGGCACAAAATGTTTGGATGATCGTTCCAATTGGTATTGTAACAGCTATTATTTTCTATGCAGTGTTTAGATTTGCAATTGTTAAGTTTGGACTTAAAACACCTGGTCGTGAAGATGATATAGATGATGCGGGCGTAAGTCTTGCAAACAACAACTATACAGAAGTGGCTGCCATCATCTTAGAAGGTCTAGGCGGAAAAGGAAATATCGCTTCTATTGATAACTGTATTACCAGATTAAGAGTTGAAGTAAAAGATTATGTAGCAGTGGATGAAAAGAAAATCAAATCTGCAGGTGTTGCAGGCGTTGTCAGACCAAGTAAAACAAGTGTACAGGTCGTTGTTGGCGTTCAGGTTCAACATGTGGCGGATGAGTTTAAAAAATTATTGTAAGGAAAGCGATATTAGAATCATTTTTGTTTACACACAGAGAAGTATGTGTTAAACTATTCGAGTATCGAATGAACCTTTACTCAGAATTAGGACACTCCGACCTTTTCTTGGTAACAGGGGATTTTAAGAAAAATTAGGAGGAATCAAAATGATTACAAAAGAAAAGAAAACAGCAGTTATTAATGAGTATGCTAGAAGCGAAGGAGATACAGGATCACCAGAAGTACAGATCGCTGTTCTTACCGCTAGAATCCAAGAGCTCACAGAGCACTTAAAAGTAAATCAGAAGGATCATCATTCAAGAAGAGGTCTTCTTAAAATGGTTGGACAGAGAAGAGGTCTGCTCGCTTATTTAAAGAAATCAGATATTGAAAGATACCGTACTTTGATTGAAAAACTTGGAATTAGAAAATAATTTTTTAATTGCAAAACGGGGCGGATATCATATCCGCCCTTTTTTATCGAATCTGGATAAGGAAATCCAAAACCTGGTGGAAGAGTGCAACCGAGACCACTGAAAAGCATATTGTCAGAAGCTTTTTCGGATAGCAGAAAAGAGTATGCTTTTTAGTAGTTTCGGCATCTTCTACCAATCAAATAACGGAATGATGTCATTTCGGATTAGAAGGAGAACACTATGTATAAAAGTTTTACAATGGAATTAGCAGGACGTACTCTGACGGTAGATATTGACCGTGTTGGAAAACAGGCAAATGGTTGTGCATTAATGCATTATGGAGAAACAGTTGTATTGTGTGCGGCAGCAGCATCAGAAAAACCAAGAGATGGAATTGACTTTTTCCCACTTAGCGTTGAATATGAAGAAAAATTATATGCAGTAGGTAAAATCCCAGGAGGATTCAACAAAAGAGAAGGGAAAGCATCTGAAAATTCAGTTCTGACCTGTCGTGTTATTGACAGACCGATGCGTCCATTATTTCCCAAGGATTATAGAAATGACGTTACACTGAACAACCTTGTTATGTCAGTAGATCCTGAATGCAGACCAGAAGTAGTAGCAATGATTGGTTCTGCAATTGCTACCTGTATTTCAGATATTCCTTTTGACGGACCATGTGCAACAACACAAATTGGTCTCGTTGATGGCGAATTAATCGTGAATCCAAATCAGGAACAGTGGAAGAATGGTGACCTGAATCTGACAGTTGCCTCTACAAAAGAAAAGATTGTCATGATTGAAGCAGGAGCAAATGAAGTTCCAGAAGCAAAAATGCTGGAAGCAATCTACATGGCACATGATATCAATCAGACTGTAAATGCATTTATTGAAAAAATAGTTGCAGAAGTTGGAAAAGAAAAACATGGCTACACAAGTTGCGCGATTCCAGATGAAATGTTTGCAGCGATGAAAGAAATTGTAACTCCTGCAGAAATGGAAGTTGCAGTTTTCACAGATGACAAACAGACACGGGAAGAAAATATCAGAGTGATTAAAGCAAAAATGACGGAAGCTTTTGCGGACAAAGAAGAATGGCTTGCTGTTCTTGGAGAAGCACTCTATCAGTATCAGAAAAAAACAGTTCGTAAAATGATCTTAAAAGATCACAAACGTCCAGATGGAAGAGAAATTACACAGATCCGTGCTCTGGCAGGTGAAATTGATATCATTCCTAGAGTACATGGTTCGGGTATGTTTACACGTGGACAGACACAGATTTGTACGATTACGACATTGGCACCATTGTCTGAATCACAAAGAGTTGATGGGCTAGACGAAAATGAAACATCAAAAAGATATATGCATCATTACAATTTTCCATCGTACTCAGTTGGAGAGACCAGACCAAGCAGAGGACCGGGAAGAAGAGAAATTGGACATGGTTCTCTTGCAGAAAAAGCTTTGATTCCAGTACTTCCTTCAACAGAAGAATTTCCTTATACCATTCGTACTGTTTCTGAAACATTTGAATCAAATGGCTCTACATCACAGGCGTCTATCTGTGCATCGACATTATCCCTTATGGCGGCTGGCGTACCAATCAAGAAACAGGTTGCTGGTATTTCATGTGGCTTAGTAACAGGGGATACAGATGATGACTATATCGTATTAACAGATATCCAGGGACTGGAAGATTTCTTTGGGGACATGGACTTTAAAGTTGCTGGTACTCATGATGGAATTACAGCAATTCAGATGGATATTAAAATTCACGGATTAACAAGAGCAATCGTTGAAGAAGCAATTGCAAAAACAAAAGAAGCAAGAGAATTCATTATCAATACAGCTTTGACTCCAGCAATCGCAGAACCTAGAAAAGAAGTAGGAAGATATGCACCTAAGATTGTTCAGATTAAGATTAACCCTGAGAAAATTGGTGATGTTGTTGGTCAGAGAGGAAAAACAATCAATGCATTAATCGAACAGACTGGTGTGAAGATTGATATTACAGACGATGGTTCAGTTTCTATCTGTGGAACGGATCCCGATATGATGCAAAAAGCAATTGATATGATCAAGATGATTGTTACTGAGTTCGCTGAAGGACAGATTTTTACTGGAAAAGTAATCAGCATCAAAGAATTTGGAGCATTCATCGAATTTGCACCTGGAAAAGAAGGTATGGTTCATATTTCTAAGATTTCAAAAGACCGTATCAATCATGTTGAAGATGTACTCAGCCTTGGTGAAGTTGTGACAGTTGTTTGTATGGGAAAAGATAAAATGGGAAGAATCAGCTTCTCAATGAAAGATGTACCAACACAGGCTTAAAACCTGTTGAAAGAGAACAAAAAGGACTATGTTTCCATAGTCCTTTTTGCTTGCTAAGCTATACTGTTTCGTGGAAGGTACGGGAAATAACATCATTTTGTTGTTCTTTGGTCAACTTTACAAAGTTAACAGCATAGCCAGATACCCGGATCGTAAGCTGTGGATAATTCTCTGGGTGTGCCTGTGCATCCAATAATGTATCTCGATTTAAGACGTTTACATTTAGATGATGGCCTCCTTTAGCGGTATATCCATCTAATAATGCCACCAGATTATTCAATTGAGCTTCATTCATATGTTCCATATTCATTTTCCTTTCTATTTTGTGGTAATTGCAATCACTGAGATGACAGAAGCCTTCTTGAAAATGAAAATGCAATTTTAATTGTAAATAGTAACGATTACTGTTATTATATTTAAAAGATACCATAGATAGGTTTTCTTGTCTATCGATTCGTTGTATTTTTTTACAAACATTTTATGGAAAATAGAAGTAGATATGATATACTAAAAAATATTTAGGAGAAGAGTAGGAAGGGAATTTGGAGCATATTTTGAAGGAGGATTTCAATGAAAAGAATATTTTTAATTGTTTTAGATAGTTTTGGAATTGGTGAGATGGAAGATGCAGCTACCTATGGAGATCTGGGAGCAAATACACTTGGATCTGTTTCGAAAAGTCCGTATTTTAAACTAGAAAATCTTGGAAGTCTTGGACTATTTAATATGGATGGTGTGACGGTGGGTAAAAAAGTGGAAAGCCCTATGGCTACGATTGCAAGGATGAAAGAAGCTTCCAAGGGAAAAGATACCACGATAGGGCATTGGGAAATTTCAGGAATTTATTCTGGAAGTCCGCTTCCGACGTATCCAAATGGATTTCCAGAAGAAGTACTTCAAAAATTTACTGAATTAACTGGAAGAGGAGTAATTTGCAATTTACCATATTCAGGGACGGATGTTATTCGGGATTATGGAGAGGAACATGTCAAAACAGGCAAATTAATTGTGTATACTTCTGCAGACAGTGTATTTCAGATTGCGGCACATGAAGAAGTAGTACCACTTGAAACTTTATATGAGTATTGCAAGCAGGCAAGAGAAATGTTACAGGGGGAACATGGGGTTGGAAGAGTCATAGCACGTCCCTTTACAGGAACGAGTGGACATTTTTCGAGAACAACGAACCGACATGATTATTCCTTGCTACCACCAGCAAAAACGATGCTGGATTATTTGGAAGAAAAAGGAAAAGATGTAATTGCAGTTGGTAAAATCAAAGATATTTTTGTAGGCCAGGGAATTACGGAATATACCTACACAAAAGGGAATGAAGAGGGAATTGAAAAAACACTGGATTATCTGGAAAAAGATTTTGAAGGATTATGTTTTATTAACCTTGTAGATTTTGACATGCTGTATGGACATCGCAATGATGTGGATGGCTATGCAAAAGCATTGACCTATTTTGATGAAAAGCTCCCACAGATTCTTAAGAAACTACGGGAAGAAGATTTGCTTATGATTACGGCAGATCATGGATGTGACCCGGGTTTTGTACTCTCAACAGATCATTCCAGAGAACACACCCCTTTTCTAATGTATGGCAAACAGATGGCGCCGGTTAATCTTGGGACGAGAGATACGTTTTCGGATATTGCAAAAACTGTTCTCGACTATTTTGAGATTGAAAATACAATTCAGGCTAAAAGTATGCTTAAGAAGTGAAAATGATTTAATAATAAGCACACCAATAAAATATGGAACACCAAGTAATGATAAGAAAACACTTAAAAATAAAAGTACGGAGGAAATAAGCGTGGGCAATTACCAGGCGGAGATTAATAAAAGGCGAACCTTTGCAATTATATCGCATCCAGATGCGGGAAAAACAACTTTAACAGAAAAATTTCTGTTATATGGAGGAGCAATTAACCTGGCGGGAAGTGTAAAAGGAAAAGCAACAGCAAGACATGCAGTGTCCGACTGGATGGAAATTGAAAAAGAAAGAGGGATTTCTGTCACCTCTTCTGTTTTGCAGTTTGAATATGATGGATTTTGCGTTAATATTTTGGATACACCAGGACATCAGGATTTTTCTGAGGATACTTACCGGACACTTATGGCTGCAGATGCTGCGGTGATGGTAATTGATGGATCAAAAGGGGTGGAAGCCCAGACGCGTAAACTATTTAAGGTTTGTGTTATGAGACATATCCCTATTTTTACATTTATTAATAAAATGGACCGGGATGCGAATGATACTTTTGACCTTTTGGATGAAATTGAAAAAGAATTAGGCATTGCAACTTGCCCGATTAACTGGCCAATTGGATCTGGAAAACGATTTAAAGGAATCTACGAAAGAGATAGGGAATGTGTAGTTACTTTTTCCGACACAGAAAAAGGAACGAAAGAAGGTGCGGAAAGCAGAATTTCCATTCGGGAAGAAGAAGCCCTAACCAAATTAATCGGAGAAGATTTTCTAGACCAGCTAGAAGAAGAAATTGCACTTTTGGATGGAGCAAGCGCAGAATATGATTTAGAGAAAATAAACAAAGGAGAGTTAACACCTGTATTTTTTGGATCGGCACTTACGAACTTTGGTGTTGATATTTTTCTGCACCATTTTTTGAAAATGACAACGCCGCCACTTGCGAGACATGCAGATGTTGGTTTGATTGATCCGATATCAAGAGAGTTTTCGGCTTTCGTTTTTAAAATTCAGGCGAATATAAACAAAGCACACCGGGATAGAATTGCGTTTATGAGAATTGCTTCCGGTAAATTTGAAGCAGGAATGGAAGTAAAACACGTCCAGGGAAATCGTGTCATGAGGTTGTCACAGCCACAGAAAATTATGGCGAGTGAAAGAAAAATTCTTGACGAAGCATATGCGGGCGACATTATAGGCGTTTTTGATCCTGGTATTTTTTCGATTGGTGATACAATCTGTATGCCAAACGATGCGATTCTTTATGAAGGGATTCCAACGTTTGCACCGGAACATTTTGCACGAGTTAGACAGATGGATACCATGAAAAGAAAGCAGTTCATCAAAGGGATTTCACAGATTGCGCAAGAAGGTGCAATCCAGATTTTTCAGGAATATAATACGGGAATGGAAGAAATCATTGTTGGCGTTGTAGGCGTGCTCCAGTTTGAAGTATTAAAATACAGGCTTGAGAACGAATACAATGTGGAAATCAGAATGGAAAAATTACCATATGAATTTATTCGCTGGATTGAGAATAAAGATGAAATCGACCTTGATAAACTAGTTGGTACTTCTGACATGAGAAAAATTAAAGATCTTAAAGGGAATCCCCTTCTTCTGTTTATTAATCAGTGGAGCATTGGAATGACGCTTGATCGAAACAAAACATTACAATTGTCTGAATTTGGACGTTAAATGAAAGAGCAGTATGGAGAGGGTATATGAAGCGTAAAATCTTGATGCGATTGGGATTACCTTGCTTAATAAGTCTTTTTCTGGTGGGCTGCGAAGCAGAAGATAGAATCAGAGATGCCTTGCAAACGATTCGAGAATCAACTTCGGCGGAACAAATTTTGGATTCTGCGAAGTCTACTTTGGAGGAGTCCAAACAGGATACAGAAACAAAGCAGGGCGATGACACCGTCGAAAAAGAGGTAACGACTGAAAATGCAACAGATTATAGCATTACAGAGTTTGATGTTTTAGAAGAGACTGAAGGAATTCCGGCCAAAGACACAGAAAAAAGAGACCAGCTTGGGTTAACGCAAGAAGGGATTTCGGAGATTTTACAGGCACAGTCAGGATTTTATCATTTTGCACAGCTAAACCTGAGTGAACAAAGCTTATATGCCGAAATTCTGCGGATATTGGAACTTCGGGAAGAGGAAATTGTGATCTCTTCGCTGGATGAAAAAGAAATTGATAAGGCATTTCAATGCGTTATGAATGACCATCCAGAAATCTTCTATGTATCGGGATATACGTATACGAAATTTGCATTAGGAGAAAAAATACAAAGAATTTCTTTTCGTGGAACCTATACAATGGAGCTGGAGCAAATAGCACAGACAAGAACACAGATTGAACAATATGCAAGCCAGTGTTTCAGTGGTATGGGAACAAAACTAAGTGATTATGAAAAAGTAAAATATATTTATGAGTATATTATAGCCAATACGGACTATAATCTGAGTTCTTTAGAGAATCAGAATATGATTTCTGTCTGTGTTTACGGGAAATCGGTATGCCAGGGATATGCAAAAACGATGCAATATTTATTAAACAGAGCAGGAGTCAGCTCGACGCTTGTAATTGGTAAAGTCAATACAGGAGAGGGACATGCCTGGAATCTGGTGCTTGTAGAAGGTGACTATTATTATGTGGATGTCACTTGGGGAGATGCATTCTATCGGTTTGGAGATAATGCGTACGAAACAACAGAGCAAAAGCTTCCGATTGTGAACTATGATTACTTGTGTGTAACGAGTGAGGCAATCAGAAAGACGCATACGGTGCAAAACATTGTAGAAATGCCAGTTTGTTCCTCCCTTTTAGCGAATTATTATGTAAGAGAGGGAACTTATTTTGTTGAATTAAATGAAAGCCAGATTGAGGCAGCGTTCGTGCGGGCTTATCAAAATGGCAGTTCTTATCTTACGTTGAAGATGGCATCGAATGATGTGTATTACAGCATGGAACAGAATCTGATTAAAGAACAGAATATCTTTCGATATCTCACAAGCGAAACAAAGACGATCGCATACACGACGAACGAAGAACAGGGTTCTATCAGCTTCTGGCTTTGAATTCGGGTCTATGCAAAAATAGGCGAGTTTGTTATAATAAATTTCAGATGATACAAATTCAGAGGGATCAATCCAGGTAGCCCTGAATTGATAACAGATTCATTATTTGATACAAGTGCATGAGTCATTTATGCAGATGGGAGTAGAAATGGAAAAAACGCAGAAAAGCGGATATCTTTTAAGAGAAGATGAAAATATTGGGTCGGTAAAAATTGCGGATGATGTTGTAGCAATGATAGCAAGTCTCGCGGCAACAGAAGTGGATGGCGTGTCTGCAATGTTTGGAAACATCACCAATGAACTTATGAGCAAAGTAGGAATGAAAAAACTTACAAAAGGGGTAAAAGTTGATGTGATTAATAGTGTTGTTACCGTAGATTTATCAATCACATTAGAATATGGGTATAACATTCCTACAACAAGTAAAGTTGTTCAGGAAAAAGTAAAAATTGCAATTGAGAACATGACTGGACTTGAAGTGGCAGATGTGAATATCAGAATTGCGAATGTAAATATGTCTGCAAACAAATAGCAAAAAATGAAGGTGTCTTTCGCTTTCGCGAAGGGCACTTTAGATATATATGAGGAAAAATAGATGGGAAGAAGAGAACTCAGAGAACAGATCTTCAAATTGCTGTTCAGAATAGAATTCAATAAGCCTGAAGAAATGGCAGAACAGGAAAAATTATTTTTTGAAGATGATGAAAAGAAAACTTCTGAGATAGACCATGAGTATATTACTGAAAAGTATGCCAGAATTGTAAAACAAAAAAAAGAAATTGATTTGATGATCAATGAGATTGCAGAAGGTTGGAAAACAGAACGTATGGGCAAAGTAGATCTGACGATTTTGAGACTTGCAGTTTACGAGATTAAATTCGATGAGGATGTGCCTGCTTCTGTTGCGATTAATGAAGCGGTAGAACTTGCTAAGAAATTTGGTCAGGATGGTTCCCCCTCTTTTATTAATGGGATTCTTGCAAAATTTGCAAAATAGGAAAAATTATGCACAGTATTTATTCAGTCACACAAGTAAATGCTTATATTAAAAATATGTTCACACAGGATTTTTTACTTGCCTCCATTTCAATCAAAGGAGAAGTCAGCAACTGTAAATATCATTCTTCTGGACATATTTATTTTACGTTAAAGGACCAAAACGGTACGATTTCCTGTATTATGTTTGCGGGAAACAGACAAGGACTTGCCTTTCGACTGACAGAAGGTCTACAGGTAGTAGTTCGGGGAAGTGTCGAGGTCTATGAGCGGGATGGAAAATACCAACTCTATGCAAAGGAGATTTCACTTGAAGGAGCGGGCGCTTTCTATGAAAGATTTATCCTGTTAAAAAAAGAGCTGGAAGAGATGGGGATGTTCTCAGAAGTTTATAAAAAAACAATTCCGGCAAATTGTAAAAGGCTTGGTATTGTAACAGCATCCACAGGCGCAGCTGTTCGTGATATCATAAAGGTTGCCCATCGAAGAAATCCATATTTACAGATTATTTTATACCCTGCTATTGTACAAGGAGAGCTTGCAGCAGCAAGTATTGTCAAAGGAATTGAAGTACTTGACAAGCTAGAGCTGGATGTCATTATCGTTGGGCGCGGCGGTGGAAGCATAGAAGATTTATGGGCATTTAATGAGCAAAATGTAGCACAGGCTATTTTTGATGCAAAAACACCCATTATTTCAGCAGTCGGACATGAAACGGATGTAACAATTGCGGATTTTGTGGCTGACCTGAGAGCGGCAACGCCATCAGTAGCAGCAGAGCTTGCTGTCACAGAAGTAACGGTTACACTGGAAAAAATAGAACAGTATCGTAATGTTTTAAAGAGAGAAATTTCACTAAAACTTGAAAAAGAACGAAACAAGGCAGAACGGTTACAACTAAGGCTACGACACCAGAGCCCTTGGAGCAAGATTCGTGAAATGCGAACTTATCTGCTTCAGACTAGGGACAAAATCGAAAATTCCATGCAAAGCAATCTAAGACAGTCCAGACATAGGTTATCCCTACTTGCAGAACGCATGAATGGAGTATCGCCTGTTGCAAGACTTGCACCAGGGTATGGCTTTATAACAGATGATAGACAGAAAGTAGTACTTGGAGTGGAAGCGGTAGACGTTTTGGATCTCATAAAAATTGAGATGATGGATGGAGAGCTGAAGGCAAAGGTATTGGAAAAAAAGACCATCAGGAGGAACCCAAATGAAGAAAGTAAATGAAAAAATAACATTAGAGGAAGCATTTGAGGAGCTTGATGAGTTAGTGAAAATAATGGAGAACTCAGAAATTCCGCTCGAGCAGGCATTTGATCATTACAAAAAAGGAATGGAATTGCTACAAATTTGCAATCAAAAAATAGATTTGGTTGAAAAAAATGTTCTGGTAATTGATGAAAAGGGTAATCTAAATGAATTTTAAACAGACGTTACATGATAAAGTAAAGACAACGGAAGACATTCTTTTAACGTATTTACCAAAGCAGGAGGGGTATTCGGCAAAAGTAGCAGAGGCTATGAACTATAGTCTTCTGGCTGGTGGCAAAAGAATCAGGCCGATTTTAATGCAGGAAGTATTCACTCTGTTTGGCGGAACAGATAAGATAATTGAGCCTTTTATGGCTGCAATTGAAATGATACATACCTATTCCCTTGTTCACGACGATTTGCCTTCGATGGATAATGACCTATATCGAAGGGGAAAGAAAACAACACATGCAATCTTTGGAGAAGGCATGGCTGTTCTTGCAGGGGATGGGTTACTGAACCTCGCATTCGAGACGATTCTGGATTCAAAGATGGAACCTGATTTTTATCCCAGATGCTTTCAGGCAATGCAGGTACTTGCCACAAAAGCAGGAGTAAGGGGAATGATTGGTGGTCAGACGGCAGATATTCTGGCAGAGAATCTTGGGAGTCATGTAACTTGTGAACATTTGCTCTACATTCATAAAAATAAAACAGCAGCTTTAATGGAAGCAGCGATGATGGTTGGAGCGATTCTCGCAGGTGCGAAAGAGGAAGCAGTCTTGGATATGGAAAGAGTTGCCAGAATGATTGGCATTGCTTTCCAGATTCAAGATGACATACTTGATGTGACAAGTAGTCTGGAAGTACTTGGGAAAGAAACAGGAAGTGACAGTAAAAACAACAAAGTCACTTATGTCACCTTACATGGATTGGATGCGTCCCAATTAGAAGTAAAGCGCTTATCAGAAGAAGGAATTGCGATTCTTTTGAAATACCAGTCAAAAACAGGTGAAGAGAGCAGCTTTTTGAATCAGCTCTTAGAAGAGCTGATTGGAAGAGAACAATAATGAAATAGAATGGTTGCAGGCAGAGAGGCATGGTTTTTGAAAATGATATTAGAACAAATAGAAAGTGAAAATGACATAAAAAAGGTTGATAAAAGTCAATATTCGCTCCTGGCACAGGAAATAAGAGATTTTCTGATTCGTAAAATAAGTGTGACGGGCGGACATCTTGGCTCTAATTTGGGTGCAGTGGAATTGACAATGGCCTTACACCTGTCATTGAATCTTCCGGAGGATAAAATCATATGGGATGTCGGGCACCAGTCATATACGCATAAAATGCTGACTGGAAGAAGAGAAGGCTTTGAAAACTTGAGGAAATTCGGTGGGATGAGTGGCTTTCCGAAAAGGAAAGAAAGCGAATGCGACTGCTTTGATACGGGGCATAGTTCCACTTCTATTTCGGCAGGACTTGGTCTTGTGAAGGCGAGAGATATTAACAAAGAAAACCACACTGTGGTTTCGGTGATTGGAGATGGTTCGCTGACTGGTGGTATGGCGTATGAAGCATTGAACAATGCAGGCAGGCTTGAAACAAATTTTATCATTGTTTTAAATGACAATAATATGTCTATTTCTGAAAATGTTGGTGGAATCTCCAAATATCTCAATAATTTAAGAACAGCAGATGGATATCTTGGATTAAAAATAGGAATTTATAACAGATTAAAAGCATTGCCAAATGGAGAAGCTGTTGTTTCGAAAATCCGCAAAGCAAAAAGCAGTATGAAACAGCTTGTAATCCCTGGAATGTTCTTCGAAGAGATGGGGATTACTTATCTTGGTCCGGTAGATGGACACAATATTGAAGATATGACGAAAGCGATGCGGGAAGCAAAACGATGTAAAAGTGCAGTTCTGGTTCATGTTCTAACTCAAAAAGGGAAAGGATTTGATCCGGCACAAAGACATCCAGCAAGATTTCATGGAGCAGAGCCGTTTGATATTATTACAGGAGTTCCTGTAGCCTTGAAGAAAAAAGCAAACTATACAGATGTTTTTTCAACGGTCATGTTAAAACTTGCGGCAAGAGATGAGAAAGTAGTTGCAATTACAGCCGCAATGCCAGATGGGACAGGTTTAAAAAGGTTTCGCAACCTGTATCCGGAACGTTTTTTTGATGTTGGAATTGCAGAAGAACATGCTGTTACGTTTGCGGCAGGTCTTGCTGCTGGTGGCATGAAACCAATTGTTGCAATTTATTCCTCTTTTTTACAAAGGGCGTATGATCAGATTCTTCATGATGTCTGTATTCAGAATCTGCCAGTCGTTTTTGCGATTGACAGAGCAGGACTTGTGGGAAGTGACGGTGAAACCCACCAGGGAATTTTTGATTTATCATTTTTATCTTCCATACCGAACATGCATATCATGGCACCGAAAAATAAGTGGGAATTATCAGATATGTTAAAATTCGCAGTCAGTCTGAATGCACCCATTGCAATCAGATATCCAAGAGGAGAAGCGTTCGATGGGTTGGAAGAGCACAGAGCAGACATTGCTTATGGCAAGGCTGAAGTGATTTTTGAAGGAAGTAGTGTTGCGATTTTTGCAGTAGGAAGTATGGTTAAGGTAGCAGTGCAGGTTAGGGAACAGCTTGAACTAGCCGGTGTTTCGTGTACCCTGGTCAATGCCAGATTTGTTAAGCCGATTGATGTTGCCGTTTTACGTGAGTTTTCTGTATCACATGAACTCTTTGTAACAATGGAAGAAAATGTGGCGAGTGGGGGATATGGGCAGAAGGTGAGAGAGTGTCTTGCAGATTTTGACACGCAACCAGAACTAATCGCAATTTCGATACCAGATGAATATGTAGAACATGGAAATGTGGACTTATTAAAAAAAGAAGTCGGAATTGATGTGGATTCAGTTGTAACCAAAATAACTTCATTTCTTGCAAATCGGTGATTTCCTACGTAAGAAGAGAAAACACTAGTTTTGATAATAAATCAATAAAAAAACAGATGGGATTGGTATGAAAGAAAGATTAGATGTTTTACTCGTAAATCAGGGCTATGCGCAGTCGAGAGAAAAAGCCAAGGCAATCATCATGTCAGGGGATGTTTTTGTAAATGGACAGCGAGAAGATAAAGCAGGAAGCATGTTTTGGACTGAAAAGTCAACGATTGAAGTCAGGGGCAATACATTGCGCTATGTGAGCAGAGGTGGACTCAAACTTGAAAAAGCAATTGCACATTTTGCGCTGGAACTTGAAGGAAAAATATGCATGGATATTGGGGCTTCAACGGGTGGCTTTACAGATTGCATGTTACAAAACGGAGCAGCCAAAGTATATGCGGTCGATGTAGGACATGGACAGTTGGCATGGAAACTGCGTACAGATGAAAGAGTTGTATGCATGGAAAAAACAAATTTCCGTTATGTAACACCACAGGATATTGTAGACCTGATCGATTTTGCATCAGTGGATGTTTCGTTTATTTCGCTTACTAAGATTCTTGCGCCTGCAAGAGAGCTGTTACAAGACGAAGGAGAAATGGTATGCCTGATCAAACCACAATTCGAAGCCGGACGAGAAAAAGTTGGAAAAAAAGGCGTAGTCAGAGAACCGGAAACGCATTTGGAAGTGATAGAAAAAATTGCACTTTTTGCCTGTTCGCAGGGATTTTGTGTGTTGCATCTGGAGTCTTCTCCGATTAAGGGACCAGAAGGAAATATTGAATATTTGATTCATTTAAGGAAGAAAGAAAGCCCAACAGAACTTTCCCAGGCAATGAAAGAACGTGCAATAGAAGTTGTAACGATAGCACACCAAACTCTATAGAAAGCTGCGTATCAGGATGAAACGATTTTTCATAATTGTAAATGAACAAAAGGATACTGGATTATGCATTACCGAAATGATTAAAGAATATCTGGAGTTGCATCATTGTTCTTATGAAATCAAAATAACAAATGATAAATATGAACCAACAGGGACTTATATTGACGAAAAGCTGATTCCTGAGTTGACGGAGTGCATCTTGGTTCTCGGCGGTGACGGAACCATGCTTCAGGCTGCAAGGGATACTTTTACAAGAGAAATCCCCATTCTGGGCGTTAACCTGGGAAGAATTGGCTATCTTGCAGAAGTAGAGAAGAGCAATCTGACGGCTGCGCTTGATTCATTGTTGCAGAATCAGTTTGAAATTGAGTCCAGAATGATGATACATGGTAAAATAATTCGAAATGGAGAAGTAATTGAAGAATCGAATGCATTAAATGATATTGTGATTGCAAGGTTTTGCTCTTTGAGAATTTTGAATTATAATATCTATATCAATGGTCTTCTTCTAAAATCCTATTCGGCTGATGGAATCATCATTTCAACGCCAACAGGTTCCACGGCGTACAATATGTCAGCAGGAGGTCCCATTGTTGACCCAAAAGCGGATCTTATGGTGATGACACCGATCTGCCCACATTCTTTTATTACCAGGAGCATTGTTTTCTCGTCGAAGGATGTCATAGAGGTGAGAATCAGCCCTGGAAGAGAAGGCGTGGATCAAGAGGTAGAGGCAAGCTATGATGGTAGGCACAAAGTGATTCTTAAATCTGGTGACAGAATGCAAATCACCAGATCAGTAGAAATGATCAAAATCATTAAATTGAATCAGATCAGTTTCCTAGAAACCCTTCATGAGAAAATGAGTGAGTCGTGATATGAAACAGAAAAGACATGATAGAATTATTGAATTAATTTCAAAGAAAAATATTGAAACGCAGGAAGAACTTGCTAAATTATTAAAAAATTCAGGGTTTGATGTGACGCAGGCAACCGTTTCAAGAGATATTCGAGAGCTGAAATTATCTAAGATGCCCTCAAATGATGGAAGGCAGAAGTATGTTGCAACAAGTCCACAAGAAGATCATTTGAATGACAAATATGTCAGAGTCCTTCGAGATGGATATTTATCAGTTGATATGGCACAGAATATTCTGGTGATTAAAACAGTTTCTGGGATGGCAATGGCAGTGGCGGCTGCAATTGATGCGTTAAAGTTTGAGGAAATTGTTGGAAGTATTGCAGGTGATGATACCATCATGGCAGCGGTAAGAAGTGTTGAGGAAGCAAAAATCCTAATGGAGAAAATAGTGCAGATGTTATAAGACTTCAAAAGTGTGTGTTGCCTCTTTTTATGTCTGGAGATACATAAGGAGATTCGTTATGCTACTAAGTTTACACGTGAAAAATTTGGCTCTGATTGAAGAAGAAGAAATCGAATTTGGTGAGGGTCTCAATATCCTGACTGGTGAAACAGGTGCGGGAAAATCCATTGTGATTGGTTCAGTGACACTTGCACTTGGTGCAAGAGGAGATAATGAACTGATTAGACATGGTGCTGAGTATGCACTGATTGAACTTGTTTTTAAGATTTCGGATGAAACAATCCTGGATAGAATCAAAAGCCTGGATATTCCCATTGAAGAGGATGGTTTGCTCTATATTCAGAGAAAAATCATGCCAAATCGCAGCGCATTTAAAATTTGTGGTGAAAATACAACTGCAAAAATAGTGCGGGATGTCGCGGATTTATTGATTGACATTCATGGACAACATGAACATCAATCTCTTTTTTATGTAAAAAAACACATGGAGTTTCTGGACGAATATGCAAGACTTGAGTTAATGCAGAGTAAAGGGCAGATTGAAAAAACTTTTTTGGATTTTCATAAGCTAAAAAAAGAACTCCAATCGATGACGATGGATGAGTCGACAAGAGAAAAAGAATACCAGTTGCTTGAATTTGAACTTTCTGAAATAGAAAAAGCAGAATTGAAAGTAAATGAAGATGAAGAATTAGACAGAAAATATCGAAAAATGCTTCATGCACGTAAGATCGCTGATGCGCTGAATCAGATTGAGTTTCTGACAGGTAACCAAGATAAGACGGGTGCGGAAGAATTGATTGGCAGAGCAACCAGAGAACTGCATTCTGTTTTGGAGTATGATGATGGGCTACAGACTTTAAATGAAACACTTACTTCAATCGAAATCATACTTGCTGACTTTAATCGCAGCCTTGTGGATTACAAGGAGGATATGGAGTTTGAAGAAAGTGAGTTTCAACAGATTCAGGAAAGACTGGATTTACTGAATCACTTAAAATTAAAGTACCGTATGTCAATTCAAGAGATTATGGACTATCAAAGTGCAGTTATGACCAAGTTGGATGAACTGACCAATTATGAAATGATCCTTCAGAAGAAAAAACAACAGTGTGAGCAGCTAGAGAATGAACTAAAAACGTTGTGTGAAAAGGTATCAGAGATTCGAAAAGCGGCTGCAAAGAATTTAAGTGTCATTTTGAAAAATGCACTGGAGGAATTGAATTTTCTTCAGGTTGATTTTGAAATACAGGTTCTGGATGGGCAAGGAATTACGTCCCTTGGCTGGGACGAAGTAGAGTTTATGCTCTCTACCAATCCTGGAGAGCCTAAAAAGCCTCTTTCACAGGTTGCAAGTGGAGGAGAACTTTCAAGGATCATGCTGGCGTTAAAAACAGTATTAGCCCAAAAAGATGCAATCAATACCCTTATTTTTGATGAAATCGACACAGGAATCAGCGGAAAGACAGCATGGAAGGTTTCGGAAAAATTGTCTGTTCTTGGAAAAAGTCATCAGGTGATCTGCATTACGCATCTTCCACAGATCGCTGCAATGTCAGATATCCATTTTGTGATAGAAAAAGATGCAAAAGAGGGGCTGACAAAAACCAGAATCAGGCGAATTCATCAAGAGGACAGTATTTACGAAATTGCAAGAATGCTTGGAGGGGAAACAATCACCCAGGCTGTCTTAAATAATGCAAGAGACTTAAAAGAGTCAGCAGTAAAAACAAAAGAAGTGTAAGGAGGGATTGTCATGAAAAAGATTTTATTTGCAGCATCGGAGGGTGTTCCATTTATCAAAACAGGTGGTCTTGCAGATGTGATTGGTTCTTTGCCAAAATGCATTGATCGGAAGTATTTTGATGTAAGAATCATTATGCCAAAATATACCTGTATCAAAGAAAGTGATAGTAAAAAAATGAAATATAAGTTTCATTTCTATCTCGATTTTCATTGGAAACAGGAATACGTTGGCGTATTTGAAGCCAAGATAGATGGTATCACTTACTACTTTATTGATAATGAAGCCTTATTTGGTGATGCGACTCCCTACAGCAAAGATCCTTATCAGGACATCGTGAAATTCACTTATTTTTCAAAAGCTGTTTTATCTGTGTTGCCGTTGGTTGATTTCAAGCCTGATGTAATTCATTGCCATGACTGGCAGACAGGGTTGATTCCTGTCTATTTGAATGAACGCTTTCACCAGGGTGAATTTTTCAAAGGAATCAAGTCAATCATGACAATCCATAATCTTAAGTTTCAGGGAAAGTGGGAAATCCCTGCTATGAAAGAAATTACGGGTCTTCCTGCTTATTTTTTCTCTCCAGATAAATTAGAGGCTTATCAGGATGCAAACCTGTTAAAAGGCGGAATTGTATATGCGAATGCGATTACGACTGTGAGCGAGACTTATGCAGATGAAATCAAAACGGAATTCTATGGAGAGGGTCTAGAAGGGCTCCTATGTTCCAGACAAAAGGACCTTCGAGGAATTGTGAATGGAATTGATTATGATGAATTTAATCCTGCAACAGATACTTATTTAGAACACCATTATGATGCCATTAATTTCAGGAAAGAAAAGATAAAAAACAAAAGAGCACTTCAAAAACAACTGGGTCTTGAGCAGGATGAAAAGAAGTTCATGATTGGAATTGTGTCCAGATTAACAGATCAAAAGGGTTTTGATCTGATCGCTCATATTATGGATGAGCTGTGCCAGGATCAAGTACAAATTGTTGTGCTTGGAACCGGTGAGGATAAATACGAAAATATGTTCCGGCATTTTGATTGGAAATATCATGAAAAGGTTTCGGCAAATATCTTTTATTCGGAAGAAATATCGCATAAAATATATGCATCCTGTGATGCCTTTTTGATGCCATCTTTATTTGAGCCATGCGGATTGAGTCAACTTATGTCACTCCGATATGGCACAATCCCAATTGTAAGAGAAACAGGTGGATTAAAGGATACTGTTGAGCCATATAATGAATTTGAGAGTACGGGTACAGGATTTTCCTTTGTTAACTATAATGCGCATGAAATGCTGACAGTAGTCAGATATGCACAAAGCATTTATTACAATAAAAAACGGGAATGGAACAAGCTGATTGATAGAGCAATGGCTACGGATTACTCCTGGAACGTATCAGCAAAAAAATATCAGGAAATGTATGATTGGCTGATTGAAAGATCTGAAGGCGGAAACTGACATGCAAAAAGAAGAATTGAAACAGTCTAAATTAATCTGTGATGGAGCATTTGGAACCTATTTTTCTGCGCTTGGTTACCATGGTTTGCCTGAGCGTGCAAATCTTGATGCAAAGGAAGTTGTGAAGAGAATTCATTCTGAGTACATCAGCGCAGGCGCAAGACTGATTCGAACCAATACCTTTGCGGCAAATACCAAGGCTCTGAATACAGATTTTGTAACAATTGCAACGGTACTCAGGGAGGCACTGGAGATTGCGAGGAGCGCAGCCGCAGAATGTGAAGAGCAGGTACTGATTGCTGCAGACATTGGTGCACTGGAAGAAACCCTTGGTTATCAGGAAGAGGAAGCTTTTGAAGAGTACCAGTCTATTGTGAATACGTTTTTAAATGCTGGGGCAGAATTGCTGTTATTTGAAACGATGTCAGAATTTGGAAGATTGCCAGAGTTATTTGAACAGATTAAGGGCAAATATCCGGAGACTATCATTATGGTACAGTTTGCAATCAATCAACATGGCTATACGGAAAAGGGAATCGGGTATCGGAAGCTATTAATGGAAGCGTCCACAATTCCAAACCTGGATGTCGTTGGATTCAATTGTGGGGTCGGACCGGGACATCTGCTTCAGTTACTTAGTGAAGTAGAACTTCCATCCAACCTGATTTTATCAGCTCTTCCCAATGCCGGATATCCAAATACTTCATCTGGACGAATCGTTTTTCTGGAAAATAAAGAGTACTTTGCAACTAAATTAGTTGAAATAGCAAAACTTGGAGTTCATTTACTCGGTGGTTGTTGTGGAACAGATCCCGAATATATCAGAGTGATGAGTCAGAAATTATCAGAGCTGGAAGATACGGATCAAATAACTATACACAGAGTCAAAGAAGAAAAGCAAAAAACTAAAATTGACAATCGTTTTTTTAAACAGCATGAAAATAAAAAAATAATTGCAGTAGAATTATCACCGCCGTTCAATGCAAATCCGGAAAGCATGATGGATGCTGCAAATCAATTGCGCAAGTGTAATGTAGATGTTGTTACCTTCCCGGATTCTCCTTCGGGACGAACCAGAGCAGATTCAATTTTGATGTCGATTAAAGTGCTGCGGGAAACTGGATTATGTGTTATGCCGCATGTATGTTGCAGAGATAAAAACGCCATCGCAATCAGGTCACAGATTCTTGGGGCACATATCAACGGTGTAAAAAATTTTCTCGTCATTACAGGGGACCCTGTTCCTGTGAGCGCAAGAGGGGATATCAAGAGTGTGTTTAATTTTGATTCCATAGGAATGATGAAAATCATGCAACAGATGAATCAGGAAGAGTTTTCGCAGGACATGCTTGTATTCGGAGGAGCAATCAATCATACAAGACCAAATCTTGAAGTTGAGATTGCAAGAATCAGTAAGAAAATGGACAATGGAGCCTCTTTTTTTATGTCACAACCTGTGTTTGGAGAGGAGGACATTGAACATCTTAGAAGGATTAAAATAGAAACCGATGCTTTGATTCTATGTGGAATTATGCCACTTGTAAGCAGAAAGAACGCAATTTTTATGAAAAATGAAATGACAGGAATCAGAGTGCCTGAGGAGCTGATCAATCGATATCCTATCGATGCGACGAAAGAAGTGGGGGAAGAAGTTGGCATCACGATGGCGAAAGAAGTGATTGAGAAAACCCAAGATTTTGTAGATGGGTATTATTTTTCTATTCCATTTAATAGAACCTATCTCCTGGACAAAATGGTTGCCGGAATTAAGTGACACATTTGTTTAAACGTTTCTAAAATTTTGAGAATTTACCTATTTATTACAAAGTAGATACAAATAGATGCTATCTGTTTTTCCGTAAAGTGTTTATTCTGAACTGAAATAAGTTTAGAATTGAGGAAGCCGATTTTTATGGAAAGACAGAAGAAAAGTAGGAATGAAAAACAGAAAAAAAGCGTAAAAAAAGGGGAAAAGGAAAATCAGCTTAAATGGGAATCTGCTATGAAACTTGTTATGACAAGGCTGGAAATTTTAAATGCAGAGCTTTCTATGGAGCATAATCGAAGAATTATGCAGCATATCTTGGGACGGGTGAAGTCAGAAAAGAGCATTCGAGAAAAACTTAAAAAAAAGGGATTTTTCGTTCAACCGGAGGAAGCGGAAGGAATTTTGAATGATATTATTGGAGTCAGAGCGGTCTGTCTGTTTGAAGATGATTTGTACAAAATCATGGATTCACTTTTGTTTTCACAGGAAATCAGAATTGTAAAAATAAAAGACTATATTCAGACTCCGAAAGCCTCAGGGTATCGAAGTCTTCATATTATTTTGAAAATTCCGATTGTATTTTCCCAAAAAGAACAATGGGTTACGGTTGAGATTCAACTTAGAACCTCTGCAATGGACTATTGGGCAGAACTTGATTATCAGTTCCGATATAAGAAAACAGGGAAGAATGCGGCAGCAATTGGAGAGGATTTAAAAAAGTATTCCCTGCTAATTGAAGAACTTGATCAGAATATGTTGACCCTTAGAGAAAAGATTGCTGCAATTTAAGACGGAAGAAGATGTTCTGACGTCTTTTTTTTATGCGTAAAATAGGGTATAATAAAACAAAACAGACTAAGAATGGAGTCGAAATGGCATTTGATGGAATCACGATTTCCTGTATTGTAAAGGAATGTAACGATAAAATATTGGGGGGAAGAATATCAAAAATTGCACAACCCGAACAAGACGAATTAATGTTGACAATTAAAAATGGAAAGGAGTCTTACCGTATCTTAATTTCGGCAGACCCATCCCTTCCTTTGTTTTATTTTACTTCACAAAACAAACTTAGCCCGATGACGGCACCAAATTTTTGTATGCTTTTAAGAAAGCATTTACAGAATTCCAGAATTTTGTCTGTGTCACAGCCAAACTTTGAACGGATTATCAGAATGGAATTAGAGCATTTAGATGAGATGGGAGATTTATGTCGAAAGTTTTTGGTAGTCGAATTAATGGGAAAACACAGTAACATTATCTTTTGTGATGATCAGAATCAAATTATTGACAGTATCAAGAGAATTTCAACAATGGTAAGTTCTGTCAGAGAAGTTCTTCCGGGAAGAACTTATTTTATTCCTGACACACAGGAAAAGAAGAATCCACTTTTGATTACACAGGATGAATTTATATTAGAAATTCAAAAAAAATCCATTTCGCTCTATAAAGCGATTTATTCTGTTTTGACAGGTGTTTCACCACTTATTGCACAGGAAATCTGCTTTCAGGCAGGCGTTGATGCAGACTTACCAACGAACAGCCTGGATGAGTCACAGATTTTAAGAGTCTTTCACATTCTGGAATCATTACGGAATCAAATTATAAATGGACAATATAAGCCAAATATTCAATATGAAAATGGAATACCAAAAGAATACGCTGCGATTTTACTGACAAGTTATAGTCAGTCAGAACAGACGGAATTTGAATCAATTTCTGAACTTCTAGAAAATTTTTATGCACAAAAGAATACAATTGTGAGAATCAGACAACGTTCTGTTGATTTGAGAAAAATCGTACAGACAGCGCTTGAGAGAAACGTCAGGAAGTATGATATCCAGCTCAAACAACTAGAGGATACACAGAAAAAGGAAGTCTTTAAACTATTTGGAGAGCTTTTAAATACGTATGGATATGAAGTTCCAATAGGGAGCAAGTCATGTGAAGTATTGAACTACTATACCAATGAAATGATTGCAATTCCGCTCAACCCTGAAAAAAGTCCAATTGAGAATGCGAAAAACTACTTTGAAAAGTATAACAAGCTTAAGAGAACCTATGAGGCTTTGATACAGCTGACAAAAGAAACGCATGATGAAATTGAACACCTTGACTCTATTTTAAATGCACTTGATATTGCGTCACATGAATCAGACTTAGTACAAATCAAGGAAGAGCTGATTCAAAGTGGATATATGAAGAGAAAAGGGAAAAGTCCAAAGGACAGATTGCAAAAAGAAAGAGTGATAAGCAAACCATTTCATTATGTAAGCAGGGATGGATTTCACATCTATGTTGGAAAAAACAACATTCAAAATGATGAAATCACTTTTAAACTGGCGATTGGAAATGATATGTGGTTTCATGCAAAGGGAATCCCAGGATCGCACGTTCTTGTAAAAACAAATGGGGAGAAATTACCGGACACAACATATGAAGAGGCTGCAAGACTTGCCGCTTACTATTCTAAGGCGAAGGAGAATGATAAAGTAGAGGTTGATTATACGGAGAAAAAGAACGTTAAAAAACCAAGTGGTGGGAAACCAGGATTTGTTGTTTATTATACCAATTATTCCATGATGATCGAACCGAAGATTGATGGAATCACTGTTTTATAAGCAAAGATTACTGTTTTGGCATTGACAAAGATTACTGTTTTGGCATTGACAAAGATTATTGTTTTGGCATTGACAAAGATTACTGTTTTGGCATTGAACTCCTTGACGATATTTCTATGTTGAATTATAATGAAAAGAAGTGTCCGATTTAATTGAAGGGACAAGTAACCACCTGAAAAGTCTGACAAAAAAACGTGTTTGGCGAGAAGGAATAGTGCATGTTCGTAGCATGCAGATAGGAATGTTTATGATAAAAAGCATGACGGGGTTCGGCAGATGTGAGATGGAAGAAGGAAATCGTAAGTTCACAGTCGAAATGAAATCAGTCAACCACCGGTATCTTGATATGAATATTAAGATGCCAAAGAAACTTAATTTTTTTGAAACTTCAATTAGAAATTTACTAAAAAATTATATTCAACGTGGTAAAATCGATCTTTTTATTACGTATGAAGATTTTAGTGAGAACAATATTTGCATTAAATACAATAAAGATGTTGCGCAGGAGTATATGAATTATCTGAAACAGATGGCGGAAGATTTTTCGCTGGACAATGACATTAGAATCTCATCTCTTTCAAGATACCCAGAAGTATTTTCTATGGAGGAGCAAAGTCCGGATGAGGAACAAATCTGGAAAACGCTTGAGAAGACGATTTCTGGGGCAGCAAAAGGATTTGTTGAAACGAGAATTATGGAAGGTGAAAATTTACGTGATGATTTAATCGTTAAACTCGACTGTATGTTAGACCATGTTGATTTCATCTCAGAGAAAGCACCTGTTATTATTGCTGAATACAAAAGCAAACTGGAAGAAAAAGTGAAAGACCTTCTTGCAGATACGAAGGTGGATGAGAATCGCTTGTTGATGGAAGTGACAATTTTTGCGGATAAAGTTTGCGTGGATGAAGAAATTGTAAGGCTGAAAAGTCATATTGAAACCACCAAGAAGACATTGCTCGAAGGAGGAAGTATTGGTAGAAAGCTTGATTTTATAGCACAGGAAATGAACAGGGAAGCCAATACGATTTTGTCAAAAGCAAGTGACCTTGAAATTTCCAATAGAGCCATAGAATTAAAGACTGAAATCGAAAAAGTCAGGGAGCAGATTCAGAATATAGAATAATAGATGGTGAAAAGGTGAATAAACTAATACATATCGGTTTTGGAAACATTGTAAATACAGGTAAAATTGTTGCAATTGTCAGTCCGGATTCTGCACCAGTGAAACGTATGGTGCAAAAAGCCAAGGAAGAAGGAATGATTATTGATGCAACACAGGGAAGAAAAACAAAGGCAGTTCTTTTCATGGAGAATAACCAAATCGTACTTTCTGCATTACTTCCGGAAACAATAGCAAATCGCGCTTATGCAGAATATGGAGATTCAAATGAAGAATAAAGGTATTTTAATTGTTGTTTCAGGTTTTTCAGGTGCAGGCAAAGGAACTTTGATGACGCGTCTGATCGAAAAATATGATACTTATGCATTATCCGTTTCTATGACAACGCGAGAAGCGAGAGACGGCGAAATAGACGGTATCAATTATTTCTTTCTGGAAAAAGAGGAATTTGAAGAAAAAATAAAAGAAAATGCGTTGGTTGAGTATGCAAATTATTGCGGAAATTATTACGGCACACCGAGAGAGTATGTCGAACAACAATTGCAACTTGGCAAAGATGTTATTCTTGAGATTGAGATTCAGGGAGCCCTTAAAATAAAACAGAATTTCCCTAATGCTTTGCTCTTGTTTGTAATGCCTCCTGATGTGGCAGAACTGAGAAAGCGACTTGTGGGACGTGGAACTGAGACCCTTGATGTGATTGAAAAAAGATTAATGCGTGCGAAAGAAGAATCCGCAGGAATAGAAGAATATGACTATATTGTCATAAACGATGATTTAGAGCAATGTGTTGATGAAGTAAATGAAATTGTCAGAGCAGCACATAATACACCTGCAAGAAATGTTGAATTCATAGAGAAAACAAAGAAAGACCTTGAACGTCTTTCGGAAGGAGAATAAAATGTTACATCCATCTTATACAGACTTATTAAACGTAGTAAACAAAGAGGTAGAACAAGGAGAAGAACTTGTTGCAAACAGTAGATATTCCATCGTTATGGCGACCTCAAAAAGAGCAAGACAAATTATCGCTGGAGAAGAATCTTTAGTGAAGGCTGTTGGAAAAAAACCACTTTCTATTGCAATTGAAGAATTAAGTCAGTCAAAAATCAAAATCACAGGCGTTGAAGAAGAATAAAATTTTATTCGAGAAATAATCCACCAAAAGAGAAAGTAGTGATACGCTTTCTCTTTTTTCAGGATAGTTTACGTTTCTAAATGCAGGAAATTATAAATGTCTGCGTTGCGGACAGGATTAGAAATAAAGGAATGGTTAGTTATATGAAATTATTTTTTGTATCACTTGGTTGTGATAAAAATCTTGTGGATTCTGAAGTTATGCTTGGGAATTTATCAGAAAAAGGGTATGAATTTACAGATGATGAAACACAAGCAGATGTTATTGTGGTGAATACGTGTTGTTTCATTAATGATGCAAAAGAAGAAAGCATCCAGACGATTCTGGAGATGGCGAAATTAAAAGAAACAGGGTCACTAAAAGCATTGCTTGTAACAGGATGTCTTGCACAAAGATACCAGGAAGAAATCAAAACGGAAATTCCAGAAGTGGATGCAATCCTTGGAACTTCTGCAATAGATATGATTGTTTCAGCAGTAGAAGAAGCACTTGCAGGAAAAGGGCACAGTTATATCAAAGAATTAAATCTGCCAGCTACTGTTGGTAAAAAACGAGTTAATACAACCGGTGGCTACTATGCATATCTCAAAATAGCGGAAGGCTGTGATAAATGTTGTACTTATTGTATTATTCCTAAAATCAGGGGAGCATTCCGTAGTATTGAGCTGGAATCGCTGGTGGAGGAAGCAAAGAAACTTGCAGACTCCGGGATTAAGGAATTAATTCTTGTTGCGCAGGAAACAACGCTTTATGGGATGGATCTCTATGGAAAGAAAATGCTTCCGGAACTATTAAGACGATTGTGTCAAATTGATTCTTTAGAATGGATTCGAATCTTATACTGCTACCCAGAAGAAATTACGGATGAATTAATAGAGGTGATTAAAACAGAGGATAAAATCTGCAACTATTTGGACATTCCGATTCAACATGCATCTGATCCAATTTTAAAGAAGATGGGGAGGAGAACCAATCAAGCACAGTTGGTTGAAATTGTATCCAAATTACGAAAAGAAATACCGGATATCTGTCTTAGGACAACTCTGATCACAGGATTTCCAGGCGAGTCAGAAGAAGATCATGAGACGCTACTTGAATTTGTGAATGAAATGGAATTTGATCGCTTGGGTGTATTTACTTACTCCCCAGAAGAAGATACACCAGCAGCATTAATGGAGGATCAGATCGAAGAGTCAGTCAAACAAAAAAGACAGGCTGAGATTATGGAACTACAGCAGGAAATTGCATTTGAAATGGCACAGAAGATGATTGGAAGAGAACTTACTTGTATGGTAGAAGGTAAAATTTCCGAGGAAGATGTCTATCTTGCGAGAACTTACCGGGACGCTCCCAATGTAGATGGGTATCTTTTCTTTGATTGTACAAAAGAGATTCTAAGCGGAGATTTTTATAAAGTTCGTGTTACTGGAACCAATGAATATGATCTGTTGGGAGAAATGTTGGAAAAAATATAAAAGCAGGTATCAGTTCAGATGGTGATTAATGTGAAAGAGTAATCTTTCACCGGGATAGGATGGAGGGAATGGCTATTACTATGAATTTACCAAATAAACTTACGATTCTAAGGATTTTAATGATTCCATTTTTTGTGGTTTTTCTTTTAACTGATCTGGCAGGAAATTACTCTGATCTGATTGCACTTTTTATTTTTATTATTGCAAGCCTCACTGACTTGCTGGATGGACATATTGCGAGAAAATACCACCTTGTCACCAATTTTGGAAAATTTATGGATCCACTTGCAGATAAGCTACTTGTATGTTCTGCAATGATCTGTCTGGTTGAACTTGGAAGACTACCAGCGTGGATGGTAGTAATTATTATTAGTCGCGAATTTATTATAAGTGGATTTCGACTGGTTGCAAGTGATAATGGAGTTGTAATTGCAGCAAGCTACTGGGGAAAATTTAAAACTGTATTCCAAATGGTCATGATCTGTCTCCTGATTGCAGCGATAAAAGAACTAAATCTGATTACATTTTTAGTTACCTGGATTGCTTTGTTACTGACAATCATTTCGTTAGTTGATTACCTGATCAAAAATCGCAATGTGATGAAAGAGGATGTAAAATAATGGTAGTAGAACTTATTTCTGTTGGAACTGAAATTTTACTTGGAAATATTGTGAATACAAATGCAGCATATCTGGCTGAAAAGTGCGCGGAAGCTGGACTTTCCTGCTATTATCAGACGGTAGTTGGAGATAATATGCAACGTCTTAAGGAAAGCATAGAATTGGGGATGTCACGTGCAGATATTTTAATTCTTTCTGGGGGACTAGGTCCAACACAGGATGATCTTACCAAGGAAGCGGTAGCAGAATTATTAAACCTTCGTTTGGTAATGGATGATGACACCAGAGAACGGATACAGGAAATTTTTGAAAAAAGAAATTTAGAAATTACTGTTAATAACTGGAAACAGGCTTTGATTCCAGAAGGAGCCACAGTACTTGATAATGCAAATGGAACTGCACCTGGGATTTATGTAAAAGCTGAGAAGAACCATATTGTGTTGCTTCCTGGTCCACCAAATGAGCTGATTCCAATGTTTGAAGAGAAAGTTGTACCTATCTTGAAGCAACTTGAAACAAGTGTCATTTATTCAAGAACGGTTAAGATTTGTGGAGTTGGTGAAAGCAAAGCAGAAACGATAATTATGGATTTAATGGAGTTGCAGGAAAATCCTACAATTGCGCCTTATGCGAAAACGGGAGAAGTACATTTACGTGTCACTGCAAAAGCAGATTCAAAAGAAGAAGCGCAAAAAAAAGTAAGTCCAATTGTAAAAGAATTGAAAGCAAGATTTGGCGATGACGTTTATACAACGGATCCAACGGTTACGCTTGAGAAGTCTGTTATTGAGTTACTTAAGAAACACGACTTGACACTTGCGACAGCAGAATCCTGTACGGGTGGCTTGCTTTCGGCAAGATTAATCAATGTGGAAGGTGCCTCAAAAGTATTTAAAGCTGGAATGGTAACATATTCTAACAAGTCAAAAAGGAAAATTCTTGGAGTCAAAAAGCCGATTCTTACTAAGTTTGGTGCTGTCAGCAAAGAAACAGCTGTGAGTATGGCAAAAGGAATTCTGTCACAGACGCAGGCAGATGTTTCTGTTGCAATTACAGGCGTTGCGGGTCCTGATGGTGGGACAGAAAACAAACCGGTTGGTCTGGTATACATTGCTTGCTGTATTGATGGAATTACAACAACAAATGAATATCAATTTTCGGGTAATCGATCTAAAATCAGGGAAAGCTCAGTCGTAGCGGCCCTGACACTGTTGAGAAAGTGCGTTATGAAAGAGCTTAAGAAATAGTGTGAACTAAAGTTTTATAGGAAAAAGAGGAGTTATACCTATGGATGAACAGAATCCAAAATATGACTTTTGTCCCAAGTGTGGTGCTTTGACAAAAGATGGTGTTTGTCAAAGCTGCAACTATAAAGGTAGATTGAGCCTTGGAAAAAAACGACTTCAGGTGGGAACGATGATTGCTCTTACTGGATCTGTTTTTTTAGGTTTAATTAGTGTTGCATTTTTTGTTGGCGGGGTTGCCATTACGGAAGTAAAAAGTAAACTTGGCGCTCAGACGATTGAAAACCAGGGAAGAGGCTTTATGCCGGAATTTTCTTCTGAGAAGGAAGCACTTCTTTTAGCAGGAGAGGATCCATTTCTTGCAGAAGGATACGTCAGTATGTGGGGAAGCGATCATACCAACCATACAAGAGACAGCTTCGTGGGAGAGTATTATGAAAGCTTGTGTGACAGTATTGATTATGAGGTCAAATACGGAGTTAACAGAGAGTATTATGAATATATTTCAGAAGAGGGAAATGTAACCTTTAAAATTGCTTATATTCAGCTGGAAGGGGAGATTCCAAATCTGGATCAGTTGAATCAGGAAATTAAAGATACTACCTGCTATTATCTCGATTCTTATTTTGAATCCTATCAGGCTGACGAAGAGTATCAAGGCTACATTGAATATTACATTGATTCCTATATTCCATACAATGACAATGGTAAGATGAGTATTGTTCTAGATGAGAGCTGGTCAGTTGATGGAGACAGTGGATTTACTTTGTACGGGATTAATATTGACCTGGAAAAAGGAAGCATCCTGCCGAATGATGCTATGATAACGATTACAGAAACCTTAGCGAATGAATTTAGAGCAATCAGTGATGTGCAAAATGGAACTGGTATTACGGGATT
Source organism: uncultured Lachnospiraceae bacterium (assembly GCA_947631985.1). Lineage (GTDB taxonomy): Bacteria > Bacillota > Clostridia > Lachnospirales > Lachnospiraceae > SZUA-378. The sequence continues at coordinate 43,106 of CANRNK010000006.1, forward strand.
AGACAACATAACAGACCAGGAACTGGTAGATTTATTAAGTGATACAACGACTAATATTATTTTTTATACACCGATGGGTCTTGAAATTGGCTACAATTATATGGTGACAGATTATTATGGCTGGGTTACAGTAACCTGGAAAAAAGAGTTGGAATAAAAGCGTAACTATAAATGGCAGGGGAAACCTGCCATTTTACAATTGTAACCTCTTGTGATATAATTTATTCATGTTTTGAATTCTATAATTTCTTATAAATTGTAACATTTCTGTTGCATATTTTCCCATGAACATAAGCTTTAAGAAAGAAACTGTGTATGCATGGTTTTATTTTATATGATAGGAATTGAAAGAAAGATGTAGTAAATGAAAGAAAGATGTAGTAAATGAAAGAA